>CALALP010000028.1 GCA_937925515.1 uncultured Lachnoanaerobaculum sp.
TGTCCCCCTACGGGGGACAAGATATATATGGATAGGTATTTTGTAACAGCTCCAAGTCTTAGTTTTTTTTCCATAAAAATAATGATATGGAATTTACTAATATAGAACCTATTGTACACACCCATAATGCAGTGGATAAAGCAGGTGTAATGTCCATAAGCCCTGTCCAGTTTGATTTAATAACCATTTGTGCGTCTTCTCTGTAAAAAGCACAAACTGTTAAGGCTGTCAAAGATAGGCTTAAGTATCTAAACCATATTGCATTTTTCTTTTTTAGTGCAAATATTACATTTAAAATTGCTAGTATTATTGCAAGTATTCCAAAAATCATTGGCATAATGTACCTCCTTTTTTTAAAAAGCATTTCCTAATTCATATATCATTTCCCCCATGCTCCAAATACTTATTATTGCCGAGGGATTGTTACTTTTCTTAAGTTCTCCCATAAAAATCTTATCATAAATATTATAAGTTTCTGTTATAATCTCAAATTCCAAGTTATTATATTGTTTAATGAAAATATCTAAGGTAAGATTACTTGCACTAACTTTTTTTCTATTATTATAAATAGAATTATCAAAAATTAGTATTTTGCAATCTGAAATATCAACATTTGTAAAAATTATATCAGCAGGATACATTATCTCCTTATCATCTTTATATTCAAAAACCTTATCTACCTTGAAAATTAAATTTGTGTCTTGATAAATAATCTTTTGTATTCTGCTGTCATGTAGGCTAAAAGGAATGTTAGTTTTATATTGTCTTATGTATCTCATATATCTTATTCCTTAATCTTATTTAAATAAAAAATTGCTTGTTCCCTTGCAAAGTTATAGTTTGTAGTGGCTTTGTAATCAGAATAATCTCCTTTTATCCTTTTTAGAATTTCTTCAATATTTTCTTTTTTCTCTGAATTAGTTGTATTTTCCAAATGCTTATAAATTGTAGGAACTGCTGCCAAACCTCCGTCCCTTAAATTCTCTACGTCAAAATGAGGGAGAGAGCCACCAAGATATCTAGTTAAATTATAGTCTGTAATTCTTGCGTCCATATCAGAAATTACAATTAATGTAAACATTATCGCACCTAAGTAGAGAGATAGTCGTATAGTTTGAATTTTACTATTTTTTTGTTCTAAGATTACAAGTGCAAATATAATTGTTAAATATATCATGAATACACTTGTGAGTACTCTAAGGGCTGTAAGTCCATAAACATGTATATATAATATCATTTTAGCAATATCAACTAAGATTAAAGCCATAGTTAAAAGAGATAGTAAAATAACATGTATTTTCATAAAAATGTTATTTTCTATTTTGATAGCAAATCTTGTCATAAACCATAGCCATAATAGATTAAGTAGGGCAATGAGCATTAGTTCAAAAAATCCTCTTCTTGCATAATCTGCATAAGTAAAGCCAACCGGTAGATTATGATTTAAAATTCTAATAAAATACACAAACTGAATTACTATAAATAATATATAAAATACACATAGTATAGTATTTATAGAATATAAGCTGAGTCTTGGAATAGTTGAGCTTTTCTTCCTTTCTATATTTTCCACATTATAACTAGAATTTAATTTTCTTTTATTTACACTGGAATAAAATATCGCATAGGTATATGCACCAAATATTATAGTCATAATGATATTATCAAGTCTTATATTAGCTAAGAACTTATTTACAAAACCTGAAAGTAATTTTTCTAAGGTTTCATCTGCACTTGAAAGTAGATATATTATAATTATGATAAATGGAGAACCTCCAACTATTCCAAGTAAAATATGGTTAAATGCAGAGTACTTAGTTGACTTTGTTTTCTTATGTATAAGTGCCTGCCATTGAACTGTAAAATTGGAAAATGGAATTATTATAGCTGCACTTATAAAGTCATATATTATATATTCACTTGTATTTTTCTTTAAAAGTATTTGACATATATCAAGTGGAAGATATACTAAAGCACTTTTTAAAAATATATCCATTAAAATCCAAAGTGTATTATTATAAATAACAGTCATACTGGAGCCTATTATAAGTATTATAGAAGTCAAAAACAGGCTTTCTTTTGAAATTTGTACCTTTTTTATAAGAGCATAGGAATAAATGACCACTACATATAAGAAGATATAAAGTGAAATGTATACCCCCATTTCAGAAAATATAAAAAAGAAATTATAACTTAAATAACCTAAAATAAATGCTATTATTGCAAATATTTTATCTACTTCATTAAACTCATAAGGTGCTTTTACTATAATAGGCTTAATGTTTTGTGTTTGAGAACTAATTTCATTTTGATTAATATAAGGCATAGTTTGATTTTCGTCCATAAGACCTCCTTTATTCTTTTGTATATTCAAGTATATCTGACACATTACAGTCAAGTTCTTTACATATTGACTCAAGCGTTGAAAAACGTATTGCTTTTGCTTTATTATTTTTTAGGATTGAAAGATTTGCAGGGGTTATGCCTATTCTTTGCGAGAGTTCCCCCAATGAAATCTTTCTTTTTGCCATAATTACATCTAAGTTTACAACTATCATTTTTCTCCTTATATAGTAAAATCATTTTCATTTTTTATTTCAATAGCCTCTGCAAATACATTTTTTATAATCCTTAAAATTAGAGCAAGGAAAGAACTTCCAAGTGTTACTAGGATAAATGGAAGATAGTAAGAGGTTGCAAGCAAACATACAAAGCTAACCATAAAGCAAAACCATGAAAGTAATCTAAGGTATTTGATATTTTCATTAATAAATACTTCTTTATTACTTATATTTCTTAAAAGACGGTACAAGCAATATAGTGAGGAGTATGCCAGTATATCTAGTGGGAATAATGTTGCAAAAAATAAAGTTTTCAAATGACTAAAGTCATACTTTGTAATATCAAGTGAACGTGGTATAGAAAGTACGAAACGAAGTCTTTTAAATAAAAATATATTTACTATAATCCCAAGTATTGCAAATGATATTATGAAAATTTTTGATAATACTATACTTCTACTTTTATTCATATTAATCTCCAGTATCTGTTTTAAATTATAATAGCATGGTTTTTATTGTTTTGCAATCTATTTTTATCGTTTAACGATATATTCTTATTTTTAAACATAAAAAAAGGCCTTTAAGCCTAAACTTAAAAGCCTTTAATAAATTATTTCTAAATTAAATTACTTATTATTCACTTAAAACACTTATTCTCTTTCTGATATGTCTGCCTTTTTCTATTTCATCAACTACTGCAATAGCATAATCAGCATAACTTATTTTGCTTTCGCCTTTTGAATTAAAGGTTAGTTCTTCTCCTGCAAGAATATATTTTCCTGTTCTTTCTCCGTCAGCCTCAAAGTCGGCAGCAGGGCATATATAAGTCCAACCTAAATCTTTATGTATGCGTAAGAATTTAAATGATTCAGCCATTGCTTTTGCTACCGGTTTATAATCTTCAGGGAAATCCTCTGTATCTAAAAGGCGTTTAGTATGTGTTGCATCTACAAAAAGACCACCTGCACCACCGACAACTATAAGCCTTATTTGCGTACCACTTAATAATCTACATAGATATTCAATAGAGGTAGTATGCTTATAAAGTTCTTTCTCGTCCCATATTCCAAAAGCATCTACTACTGCATCAAAGCCTGTTAAATCTTCTTTTTCCAGCTTAAATAAATCTTTTACAATAACTTTGTCTGCACCCTCAATCTGGGTTTCTTTTCTTACAAATGCTGTAACATTAAAACCTCTTTGCTTTGCCTCTTTAATTATTGCTCTACCTGCCTGACCGGATGCTGCAACTACTGCTATGTTCATTTTTCCCCTCCTGTATATTTAAAATGTAAACAGCCAAAACTGTTATAAATGATATTTAATTACATGTCGGAGTATAGCACTGTAAAAATTTAATGTCAAACTTAAAAGCTTTGGTCAAATGGTACTATATCCATAACATGATATTTTTGTAATAATTCATTTTTAATATGCCATAGTTTATAAGACAAATCTACAAAAGTTTGATGAGGGTTTGAAAGTCTTTTAGACTCGTCCCATAAAGTTTCAAGCTCAGATTTACAATACTCTCTTAGTTCTAATACAGTAGGAGATTTGTAAACACATTCTCCATTTAAAAACACAGGAACTAACATTTCTCTCATAGTGTAACTATTTGGTTCAAGATGAGTCTTTTTCCAAGTTTCTATTGGGTCAAAGAGCATAAGAGGTTTATTTACGTCAAACTTTTCATCTACTAAACAAACCAAATCTCCTATAACCTTATTATTTTCTTTTTTATAAATACGATAAATTGTTTTATTTCCGGGGTTTGTAATCTTCTCAGCATTTTCAGAAAGCTTAATCTTAGGTATAAACTCCCCTGTATCTTTATTTTTCATAGCTGCAAGCTTATAAACTCCACCAAAAGACGGACAGTCCTTTGAGGTAATTAAATTAGTTCCTACTCCCCAAGAATTAACTTTTGCACCTTGAAGTTTAAGAGAACTTATAATTTCCTCGTCTAAATCATTTGAGGCTGAGATTATAGCATCATAAAAACCTGCCTCATCAAACATAGCTCTTGCTTTTTTTGATAAATACGCCAAATCTCCACTATCAAGTCTTATTCCATAGTTTTTAAGTTTAACTCCTGAATCTTTAAGTTCATTAAATACAGTAATTGCGTTAGGAACTCCACTTTTAAGAGTATCATAAGTATCTACAAGAAGTATGCAAGAGTTAGGGTAAAGCTCTGCATATTTTCTAAAAGCTGTAAGTTCATCAGAAAAACTCATAATCCAACTATGGGCATGAGTACCCATAACCGGAACATTAAATTTCTTACCACATAGTACATTGCTTGTACCGGCACAACCTCCTATTATAGCTGCCCTTGCTCCATAAATGCCTGCATCAGGGCCTTGAGCACGTCTAAGCCCAAACTCGAGTACAGGTTCTCCTGCTGCTGCATAAACAACTCTTGCAGCCTTTGTTGCGATAAGAGATTGATGATTCATAATATTTAATAGAGCTGTTTCAATAAATTGAGCCTGCATTATAGGTGCAATTATTTTTATAAATGGCTCTCTAGGAAACATGATACTTCCCTCAGGTATTGCGTACATATCTCCAGTAAATTTAAAATTTTTAAGATATTCTAAGAAATCTTCTTTAAATATTCCAAGGTTTCTTAGGTAGGAAATGTCTTCTTCATCAAACTTAAGATTTTTAATATAATCAATAGCTTGTTCAAGACCTGCACATATCGCATAACCATTGTTGTTGGGATTAGAGCGATAAAATACATCAAATATAACAGTTTCATTTATATCTTTTTCTTCAAAATATCCTTGCATCATGGTTAATTCGTATAAGTCAGTTAAAAGAGTAAGATTTCTATTTTCTGTTTGCTCCATAATAGCCCCCTTAGGTTTATTGTTTTATAAGATTATAGCACAAAGTAAAAAAAGTATCCATTAAATAAGAGATTAATAACTTATTTAGTATAAAATCATCAGTATACATAATTAAATTTTATGTCATTTATGATACTTCTAATTTCTTACAAGTATCAATATATTTTTTTAAATTAGTCAAATGTTAATTTACATTAGTCGTGTTTGTGGTAGAATATTATTGAAGCTATATTAGGATTTTTAATAACTATATGCAAGGGAGAATTAAGTAAAAGTTTTTTACTTATTGCCTTTGATAAAACATAATTTTAAGCTTATGTTTTATCGTAGATACTTGTTCTTGGAGTACTCTGTTTCTCCATTTTAATATTAATATACTTATGTATTACATTAGCACAGGTATTATTATATTCCTAAGATATGGCTTATTTAAAATCTCTTTTGTAGTTTCAAAAAGTAATATAAAGAGATTTGCAGGAGTTTATATTAAGCTCCAAAACAGTAATGATAGGATATGGGATTTTTTATAAAAACTTGTATTCAAGGCAAGTAAGTATCGTTGCATAATTTGCCACTGTTTGTCTTCATACAAATTTCCTTAACTGTTTGCAAGCGAAAGGAAATTTAATGATGAGTTATCTGAAAAGAGTAATTTGCTCGTTACTTGTTTTGACTTTGACAATGACAGCATTACCTGATATTGGTATTAAGACTTATGCTGATACAGTAAGCACAAAACATGTACATTTAGAGCAGATAATTAAAAACTCAAGTGATAAAAATAAGTATGACTTACTATTTTTATTTAACGAAGAAGGTAATTTAGGAAGCCAAGACCTTGAAACAAAAGTAAAAAAGTATCAAGAAAGAGCAATTTCTGTCTTGGAAAAAGCAAAAGCAGAGGGTAAGGTAGAATCTTACCAGAGTTTTTTTACTTCCAATTCAATAAATGCAGTTTTTAATGACATAGAAGTTGTTAAAGAAATTGTGAATTTGGAAGAAATAGTAGATGTTTCAAGCAATGATGTCATTAAACTTATTGACCCTGTAGATGATATTGAGGGGCAAAATCGTTCAGTTCTTTATACTCCTGATGACAGAAACATCGAATGGGGAGTCAAGGCTGTCCATGCTGAAAAGGTTTGGGACGAGTTTGGACTTCATGGTGAAGGAGTTACCATTGGTATAATTGATACTGGTGTCAATTATAAATTACCTGCATTAAAAAATGCTTATAAGGGTTATGATCCTGTAATGGATACATTTGATACTACATACTACAAAGATTTTATTGATTCATCTAAAACAGAGCCTGACGCAAGTCCGGAGAATAATCATGGAACACATGTAGCAGGTATCATTGTAGGTAAGGAGGGAGATTCATTAAACCAAATAGGCGTTGCTCCGGGTGCTAAATTTATTAGTGCTAGAGCTATTTATCAAAACAGTACAGCAAAACGTACAACTGTTTTGGCGGCAGGTGACTGGATGTATGAGATGCATCCTGATATAATCAACAATTCTTGGGGTGGAAATACAGAGCCGGACCCATGGTTTATGAGAATGGCTGAAAGACTAGAGGAAGCCGGCATAATAGTAGTATTTGCATCAGGAAATGATAAAAACAATGATGCACAAGAGGGAAGTATACTTAATCCTGCAAGCTTACCAAATGTAATTTCAGTTGGTGCTGTTGATATAAACAATAAAATAGCACCATTTTCAAATAAAGGGCCTTCAAGCTTTGATAAAAACTCTAGCTGGATAAAACCTGAATTTACTGCACCGGGAGTACAAGTAAGGTCTTTGAATGCAATGGGAGGATATACCTCAGAGAGTGGTACAAGTATGGCTGCTCCACATGTAAGTGGTGTACTTGCACTTATTAAACAGGCAAAGCCTGATATTACAATGTCAGAGGCAAAATCTTTGCTTACTTCGACTGCACAACCTTTAACCGATAGAAACTATACTACATCGCCTAATATGGCTTATGGATATGGAATAGTAAATGCTTATGATGCAATAGCAACTTTACATGGACGACAAATGGGAAGTATCTATGGTACAGTTTCAAAAAGTGGAATAAGGAATATGCAGGCATATAATGAGATTGCTTTGTCAAGCTTAAATGTTATAAACTCTTTGCCATATTCAGACACCAATGAAAAAAGAATTGATGATACATTAGACATTTCCCCAATTAAGGGAAGTCTAATAAATGCCAATACAAAGTTTAGTATTGACATTACTAAAAAAGACAGTAATACAAACTCTAATGAAACAGATTTAAACTTAGTTTCAATAGAAATTTCCAACTCTAATTCAGAAAGTAGAGGTTGGGAAACTGTCGGATACTTTGATTTGGATAGAGATTTAGAACTGAATAAGACTGTTCATAGAGAATATTCTCTAAGTGATTTTTTAGATGAGAATGTAAAAGATGATACTTATGTTTATTTGAGAATTGTACGTTCAGCCACTAATAAAGACTCAAGTAAAATTTTTATTCAGAAAATTTCACTCTTTGATTCTGAAAACTCTGAATCTGAAGATACGGATAATCAGATTAAAGATACAAGTCAAAGTAATGATATTTTAGCACAAAGTATCGCAAATGAGGACATTTCTAAGGATCTTAACTTAGAAGAGGCAAGTGAATCTAATTTTTTTGAAAAATCTGAAAAAATAGGAGAAACAAAGCCAACTGCTAAGGAAGAGATAGCCTCATTAGAAGCTCCAAGCATTGATAATCAAGATATTTTAAATAGTATAAGTGAAATATCTACATCATCAAATTCAATGAGTGAGAGCGAAACAAGTACTGAAAGCAAAGTAAGTACTGAAATAGTAACAAAGAAAAGTACAGATAGTACAAATAGTTTAAACTATGAAAAAACAAGTGGGGATTTCTTGAATGAAGAAGATGATGATGACATAGAAGTTCAATCAGGAAAGCAACCTATAAGTTTACAAAGCCTAAATTCAAAGATACCTTTTAAACCAATGATAAAAGTGCTTAATAGTGGGAAAACTGTTTTTGCAAGTGAGTTTAATGGAGAGTTCAAACTTACACATGCAATCAACAACCCAAATGAGCCTCTTAAGGTGGAGGTATCAGCCTATGGTTATGAAACTAAAGTAATCAATGTTGACTTAACAAAAATGAAAGATCAACGGTTCGATTTTGTTTTAGATCCTGCACCTCTTGCAAAAGCAAGTGGAAAGGTTCTGGACGAAAGTCAAAATCCTATTGTTGGGGTGAAAGCTAGTATAATCGAAGATGATTATATTGAGGAAATTTCATCTGATGACAATGGAAAATATCGTATTAAGGCTGCTTATGCAGGCGATTATACGATAAGGTATTCAAAGTATGGATACTTAACAAAACTTATGAGAGTTGAACTTAAAGAGGGGGACAATGAAATAGAATATGTAATCCTTAATAAGCTTAACAATCTATCGGAAAGTAGTGTTGATTATGGCATTCCAAAACAAATAAGTGGTCAGACAGAAAGTTTAACTGAGTCTAACTACCTACCTCTTGGTGCAGCAGTAAGATTTCAAGCACCTAATACAGGGGGAATTTTGAAACAAGCCAATATTTATCTCGCTCAAGATAATACATACCGTGGTAAATTTATTCAGGTAGGTGTGCTAGGGTATGATTCTCAGGGGCGACTTCGTGAACTAGCTCCATTTAAAGAATATGAACTAGATAAACCTGGTTGGCATACATTTGATTTTAGCGAGTATTATATAAATTCAAATAATCCAATTTATATTACCACTAGATATGACACTACTACTTCCAACTCTATTGCAGTTGCTTATGTAAGAAATTTAAGCAATGAAAGTTATTCAAATTCATTTATATTTAGCAGCAGTGGAGCTTTAAATCCTGTTTCGTCTTTTAATAATATACCTCAAGGAGGTTTTGCTATTACGACAGATTGGTTTTTTGGCTCAACTTCAAATTCAGGAAATTCTAACAATAAGGGTAAACTTATTCCAAGTGTTCCTGAAAAAGAAACAAAAAAAATTAAACCAAATATAGATGAAGAATCTAAACCTTTACCGACTCAACCAAGAAGAAATTCAGGTAGTGATTCAGGAAGTAAAGGTGGAAAGGGCTATCTTAAACAATATGGAGTTGATTCCGGACTTGATGATGTCGCCAACGGCATAATTAGTCAGCCAACTTCAGAGGGTTCATTTAATCCTCTAAAGTATAAAAAAGATAGCGAAAGTGAGGAAAGAGGAATTGAGGATATACCTAACGGCTATAAAAATATTCATGGACAAATAGTTCCTGAGTATGTAGTTGATAGGGCGTGGTTTTACGATTCCAAAAGAAACAAATGGCAACTCTTGGACGAAAATCAACAACCATATAAAAATAGGTGGTTACCTGTTTTCACTTATTCTAAAACAAAAAGAGGTACTAATTATTCTTGGTTTAGATTTGATGAAAATGGAGATATGGTTACAGGTTGGTATAGTGATAAGAGTGGCAGAATGTTTTATCTCGAAGAAGAAGTAGGAAACTATGAGGGTGAACTTGTAGTTGGATTAAGAGAAATAAATGGGAATACCTATTATTTTGATGAATCATCTTCAAACAATGAGGGAGTTATGCTCACCGGTTGGTTTTCAGATAAAACAGGAAATAAGTATTATTTTTCTAAAGATACTGAAGATAGATATGGTCAAATGCTTACCGGCTGGAATTATGTAGATAACAGTTGGAAGTATTTTAGTCAATCTGAGGAAGATAAGGGTAGACTTGTTGAAAGTAAAGATGAGTCAGACAAAAATCGCACAACAAGTATAGCCAATACAAACGCAGATGAAAGTACCAAAAAAGATTCAGAGAATGTAAAGCTGGGTGAAACAAATCAAAATGAAAGTAAGGCAACATCAAATAAATTAGAACCTAAGACAAGCAATTTAGATGTCAAGGGAACTAAGGAATTGGAGGAATTTAGAACTGATGGACCAAAATAGTTTATAAATTACTCAATAGTTGCCAAACTTAAAGCAACATAAAAAAACAAGCCATGTAGCTTGTTTTTTTTATGTGCTTGACAAAAATATAAATATGCTTATAATCTCTATATAAAGACTTTGACGAAGAGAGTAGTTTAGTACTTTTTTAATAGAGAGCCGGCGAGGGTGGAAAACCGGCATACGGTGCTTTATGAAAATCACTTCCGAGTTGCTTACCGAAAGTGATACAAGTAGGCTAAGACGTTTATTCAGCGTTAATGAAAACATGATTATTAGATTGTGAAAAGGTGGTTTACGACATTACTCGTCCTATTTCAGGCGAGTTTTTTTTTACGCAAAAGTAGACACTAAGAGGAGAGGGTGAATATGTATAAGAAAGTTCCTGCTGATTTGAAATTCGTTGATAGGGAAAAAGAAGTAGTTGATTTTTGGGAAAAAGAAAAGATATTTGAGAGAACTATTGAAGATAAAAAGAATTGTCCAAGTTATGTATTTTATGACGGACCACCTACTGCAAATGGAAAGCCACATATAGGACATGTGCTTACAAGAGTTATAAAGGATATGATTCCACGTTATAGAACTATGAAAGGTTATCAAGTTCCTCGTAAAGCAGGTTGGGATACACATGGACTACCTGTTGAGCTTGAAGTTGAACATGAACTTGGACTTGACGGAAAGGAGCAGATAGAATCTTATGGTCTAGCTCCATTTATAACTAAATGTAAGGAAAGCGTTTGGAAATATAAGGGAATGTGGGAGGACTTTTCTAAGGTAGTAGGCTTTTGGGCTGACATGGAAAATCCTTATGTAACATATCATAATGATTTTATAGAATCTGAGTGGTGGGCATTAAAGCAAATATGGGATAGGAAACTTTTATATAAGGGATTTAAGATAGTACCGTATTGTCCAAGATGTGGAACTCCACTTTCAAGCCATGAAGTGGCACAAGGCTATAAGTTAGTAAAAGAGCGTTCAGCAATAGTAAGATTTAAAGCAAAGGACGAAGATTTTTATTATCTTGCATGGACTACAACTCCTTGGACTTTACCAAGTAATGTTGCACTCTGTGTAAATCCTAATGAGTTATATGTAAAGGTTAAGCAAGGCAACTATACCTATGTTATGGCAAAGGCACTTGTGGAAACAGTTCTTGGAAGTGATTATGAAATAATAGATGAATTTGTTGGTAAATCTTTAGAATATAAGGAATATGAGCCCTTATTTAACTTTGTTAAGCCTAATAAAAAGGCTTGGTTTATAACTTGTGATAACTATGTAACACTTACTGACGGTACAGGTATAGTTCATACTGCACCTGCATTTGGTGAAGATGACTCAAGAGTTGGAAAAGTTTATGATTTACCATTTGTACAACTTGTTGATTCAAATGGTAATATGACAAAGGAAACTCTTTGGGAGGGAGTATTTGTAAAAAAGGCCGATCCACTTGTTTTAGAGGAATTAGAAAAAGAGGGTAAGCTATTTTCAGCTCCTCAATTTGAGCATAACTATCCACATTGTTGGAGATGTAATACTCCTCTTATCTATTATGCTAGAGAGTCTTGGTTTATAAAAATGACTGAGGTAAGAGATGATTTAATAAGAAATAACAATACAATTAATTGGATACCTGAAAACATTGGAAAGGGACGTTTTGGAGATTGGCTTGAAAATGTGCAGGACTGGGCAGTTTCAAGAAATAGATATTGGGGTACACCACTTAATGTGTGGGAATGTGAATGTGGCAATATGCATTCTATAGGAAGTATCGCAGAATTAAAGGAAATGTCCTCTAATTGCCCTGATGATATTGAACTACATAGACCTTATATTGATGAGGTTACTATAACTTGCCCTAAATGTAGCAAGCAGATGAAGAGAGTATCTGAGGTTATAGACTGTTGGTTTGATTCAGGAGCAATGCCTTTTGCACAACATCATTATCCATTTGAAAATAAGGAATTATTTGAATCACAATTTCCGGCAGATTTTATATCTGAGGCAGTAGATCAAACAAGAGGTTGGTTTTATTCACTTTTAGCTATTTCAACCTTGGTATTTAATAAAGCACCGTATAGAAATGTAATTGTGCTAGGTCATGTTCAAGATGAGAACGGACAAAAGATGAGTAAAACAAAGGGAAATTCAGTAGAGCCTATGGAGGCACTAAATACTTATGGTGCTGATGCTATAAGGTGGTATTTCTATGTAAACTCTGCACCTTGGCTACCTAATAAGTTCCATGGTAAGGCTGTTTTAGAGGGACAGAGAAAGTTTATGGGAACTCTTTGGAATACCTATGCTTTCTATATACTTTATGCTGAAATTGATAGTTTTGACCCTACTAAGCACAAGTTAGAAAAAACTGACTTAACTGTTATGGATAAATGGCTTTTATCAAAACTTAACACTCTTATCGGTGAGGTTGATGAATACTTAAATACTTATCGCATAACTGAGGCGGCAAGAACCTTACAAGTTTTCACTGATAATTTAAGTAACTGGTATGTAAGAAGATGTCGTGAGAGATACTGGGCTAAGGGAATGGAAAAAGATAAGGTTGCAGCTTATATGACACTTTATACTGCACTTGTAAATCTTTCTAAGATTGCAGCACCATTTATTCCATTTATGACAGAACAAATTTATCAAAATATGGTAAGAACTGTTGATAAAACAGCACCTGTTAGTATACATTTATGCGACTTCCCTAAGGTTGATGAAAGTTTTATAGACAAAGACTTAGAGTCTAACATGGATACTGTTTTAGATATAGTTATACTTGGTAGAGCTGCAAGAAATAATGCTAACATTAAAAATCGTCAGCCAATAGGTAATATGTATGTTAAGTCTGAAAAGATACTCAATGAATTTTATGTAAATATCATAGAGGACGAATTAAATGTTAAGCAAGTAGAGTTTAGGGATAATGTAGAAGAATTTGCAAATTATTCATTTAAGCCACAATTAAAGACAGTAGGCCCTAAGTATGGAAAACTTTTAAATAATATAAGAACTGCACTTTCAGAACTAAATGGCGCAAAGGCTATGAAAGAACTTAAGGAAAATGGAAAGTTAAGTTTTGATTTTGCAGGCGAGAAAGTTGAACTTACAGAAGAAGATTTACTAATTGATGTTGTAAAGAGTGAAGAATTTGTAACTGAAAGCGATGCTAATGTAAGTGTAGTTTTAAATATAAAATTATCTAATGAATTAATTGAAGAGGGCTTTGTAAGAGAACTTATAAGCAAGGTTCAAACTATGCGTAAAGAGGCAGGTTTTGAAGTTATGGATCATATTATTTTAGCTCAATCAGGAAATGAAAAAATATCTGATATAGTAAAGAAAAATTTAGATATAATTTCAACTGAAACTTTAGCAGATGAAGTAAAGACTGATACCAAACTAGAAGATAGCTACACAAAAGAATGGTCGCTAAATGGCGAAGATGTAACTCTTAGTGTTAAAAAAATACTATCTTAATACATTTTTAACTTTATTAAATAAATATTTCGATATATAATTGTAAGAGGAAACATGTTTATTAGCATGTTTCCTCAGCTTGTGTTTTGAAGAAAATTAAGTGCAAATAGGGGGGTATCATGAATAGAGTTTCAGGAATTAAAAATATCAGCAAGTTTGACAAAAAAGAAATCAAAGCTGATATTGTAGAAAATGTAAAAAATCTATATCGTAAGAATATAGATGAGGCAAGTGAACTCGAGATATATCAAGCTGTTTCTTTAACTATTCAAAAGCTTATAATAGATGATTGGATGGCTACTCATAAGAAATATGAGGAAGAAGATGTAAAAGTAGTTTACTATTTGTCAATGGAATTTTTAATGGGCAGAGCACTTGGAAATAATATAATAAATATTGGAGCAATAAAAGAAGTAAGAGAAGTTCTCGATGAAATGGGATTTGACCTTAATGTTATAGAAGATAAAGAAAGAGATCCTGCACTTGGAAATGGTGGACTTGGTAGACTTGCTGCTTGCTTTTTAGACTCACTTGCTACACTAGGTTACCCTGCTTATGGTTGTGGTATAAGATATAGATATGGAATGTTTAAGCAAAAAATAGTTGACGGTTATCAAATAGAAGTTCCTGATGAATGGTTAAAAGACGGTTATCAGTTTGAACTTAGAAGAGATGAATACCAGTGTAGAATTAAGTTTGGTGGAAATGTAAGAGCTGAATATCACAATGGAAATGTAAAATTTGTACATGAAAATTATGATTCTGTAATTGCAATTCCTTATGATATGCCAATAGTTGGTTATGAAAATGGAATTATAAACACACTTAGAATTTGGGACGCACGTTCTGTTGCAAACTTCAGTTTAGCATCATTTGATAAGGGAGATTATAAAAAAGCAGTTGAACAAGAGTATCTTGCGAGAAACATTTGCGAAGTATTATATCCAAATGACAATCATTATGCAGGAAAAGAATTAAGACTTAAACAACAGTATTTCTTTATCTCTGCAAGTATTCAAAGAGCTATTGCAAAATTTAAAGAAAAGCATAGCGATATGAGAGAACTGCCGAGCAAAGTCATTTTCCAAATGAATGACACACACCCTACTGTTGCAGTGCCTGAACTTATGAGAATACTTTTAGATGAGGAAGAGCTTACTTGGGATGAGGCTTGGGATATTACTACAAAATGTTGTGCATATACAAATCATACTATAATGTCTGAGGCACTTGAGAAGTGGCCGATAGAATTGTTTGCAAGATTACTTCCAAGAGTTTATCAGATAGTAGAAGAAATTAATAGGAGATTTGTTTTAGATATTCAAGCAAAATTTCCAAATGATTATGAAAAAGTAAATCGCATGGCAATACTTCATAATGGTCAGGTTAGAATGGCTTATATGGCTATTGCAGGAAGTTTTTCTGTAAATGGTGTTGCAAAATTACATACTGAGATATTAAAGCATCAGGAGTTAAAAGACTTTTATGAGATGATGCCTGAAAAGTTTAATAATAAGACAAATGGTATCACTCAGAGAAGATTTTTATTGCATGCAAATCCTTATCTTGCCGAGTGGGTTACTTCAAAGATAGGCGATGCTTGGATTACAGATTTAAGCCAAATAGCAAATCTTAAAAAATTTGTATATGATAAAAAACGTCAACAGGAGTTTATGAGAATTAAGTATCAAAATAAGATTAGACTTGCAGCTTACATTAAAAAGCATAATAATATAGAGATAGACCCAAGGTCTATATTTGATGTACAGGTTAAAAGATTACATGAATACAAAAGACAACTTTTAAACATTTTACATGTTATGTATATCTATAATAAGATTAAAGAAAACCCAAGTATGGATTTTCTTCCAAGAACATTTATATTTGGTGCTAAAGCCGCTGCAGGTTATAGGAGAGCAAAACTTACTATTAAGCTTATAAACTCAGTTGCAGATGTCATTAACAATGATAAGAGTATTCATAATAAAATAAAGGTTGTTTTCATAGAAGATTATAGGGTTTCAAATGCAGAACTTATATTTGCGGCAGCCGATGTAAGTGAGCAGATTTCTACTGCAAGTAAAGAGGCATCAGGTACAGGGAATATGAAGTTTATGTTAAATGGTGCAATTACTCTAGGTACTATGGACGGTGCAAATGTAGAAATAGTTGATGAAGTAGGCAAGGAAAATGCATTTATTTTCGGTATGAGTTCAGATGAAGTTATTGATTTAGAAAAAAATGGCGGCTATAATCCAATGGACATCTTTAATAGCGATCAAGATATTCGCCGTGTACTTATGCAACTTATAAATGGCTTTTATTCTCCTGAAAATCCTGAATTATTTAGAGAAATCTATGATTCATTGTTATATCCTATGAATGGAGAAAGAGCTGATACTTATTTCATACTTAAGGACTTCAGGCCTTATATAGATGCACATGAAAGAGTAGATAGGGCATATAGAGATGAAGATAAATGGGCAGAAATGGCATTACTCCAAACTGCCAGTGCAGGTAAATTCTCTTCAGACAGAACAATAGAAGAGTATGTAAGAGATATTTGGAAATTAGAAAAGGTAAAATTAAAATAAAATATTTTTAAGAAAAAATTGATAGTTTGCGAAACTTTACTACAAGGTGGTTTTGTGCTATAATACTAAGTCGGACAATTAAAATTTAAAGAAAGGATAGCCTACTCGAAGGACTTTCAACATAAATGTAAGTATAATTAGTCATATTTTGAGTAGCAAAGGTCGTATGAATTTACAGGTAGAAAATTTAGAGAAAAATTTAGCAAAGCTTACAGTTACAGTGGAGGCCTCTGAGTTTAATAATGCTATAAAAGAATCATTTAATAAAAATAAATCAAGGTTTAATATACCGGGATTTCGTAAAGGAAAAGCAACTCAAGCTATGGTAGAAAAGTACTTTGGAGTTGGAGTTTTATTTGAAGATGCAGTCAACATTTCCATTGAAAAAACTTATCCTGAGGCGGCAAAAGAGTCAAAGTTAGAGATTGTTTCACGTCCTGATATTGCAGTTACAAAAGTAAATAAGGACGAGGATTTAGTATATGTTGCAACAGTCGCTGTTTATCCTGAGGTAAAACTTGGAGAATATAAGGGCGTAGTTGTTAAAAAGGCTGATGAGGAAGTAAGTGAGGCTGATATTGAAAATGCTTTAAAGAGCGAGCAAAGCAGAAATTCACGTCTAATTACAGTTGATGACAGAGCAGTTGAAAATGGAGATGAAACAGTTATAGACTTTGACGGCTATATAGACGGAGTTCGTTTTGACGGTGGAAAAGGCGAAGAATATACTCTTGTTATAGGTTCAAATACATTTATTGCAGGTTTTGAGGAGCAGATTTTAGGACATAACATAGGAGATGAATTTGATGTTAATGTTACATTCCCTGAAAACTACAATGTAAAGGCTTTAGCAAATAAGCCTGCAACATTTAAGGTTAAACTTAAAGATGTTAAGACAAGACAATTACCTGAATTAAATGATGAGTTTGCATCAGAGGTAAGTGAATTTGAAACTTTAGATGAGTACAAAGCAGATTTAAAGGTAAAACTTAAAGCTGAAAAGGAAAGACGTGCAAAGGCTGAAAATGAAAATGCTTTAATAGCATTAATATCATCAAATGCAGAAGTAGATATTCCGGATTTGATGCTTGAACCTCATATTGATCAGCTTGTAAATGATTATGCAAGAAGAATGGAGAGCCAAGGCATACCTCTTGACCAATTCCTTGAGTATACAGGAACAACTATGGAGCAAATTAGAGAACAGATGAAACCACAAGCTTATGAAAGAGTTCGTACAAGACTTGTGCTTGAGGCAATAGTTAAGGCAGAGGACATAAAGGCTGAGGAAAGCGAAGTTGAGGCTGAGCTTAAGAAAATGGCTGAAAACTACAAAATGGAAGTAGATAAGGTAAAAGAATATTTCAAAGGTGAGGCATTAGAAAGATTAAAAGAAGACATTACTATTCAAAAGGTTCTTGACCTTTTAGTTTCAAATGCAAAATTTGAATAATAAGGAGGTTTAAATATGAGTTTAGTCCCTACAGTCATAGAAAATACAAGTAGAGGCGAGAGAGCTTATGATATATATTCAAGACTATTAAAAGAAAGAATTATCTTTTTGACTGATGAGGTAAATGATGTAACATCAAGTCTAGTAGTCGCACAATTACTATTTTTAGAGGCAGAAGACCCTTCAAAAGATATTAATTTATATATAAATAGTCCCGGAGGCAGTGTAGTTTCAGGACTTGCTATTTATGATACAATGCAATGTATAAAATGTGATGTTTCAACTATATGTATGGGAATGGCTGCAAGTATGGGAGCATTTTTACTTGCAGGAGGTACAAAGGGCAAGAGATTTGCACTTCCTAATGCTGAGATTATGATTCATCAGCCGTCAGGTGGAGCAAAGGGACAAGCAACAGACATTAAGATTGTTGCCGACCAAATCCTTAAAACCAAGCAAACCTTAAATAAAATTTTATCAGAAAATACAGGTCAACCGATTGAAATAATTGAAAGGGATACTGAAAGAGATAATTATATGTCTGCCGAGGAGGCATTAAGTTATGGCTTAATTGATAAGATTGTAGAACATCACTAGGGGGTATCAATGGCAAATAAAACACCGGAAAGAAAGAGAGTGGCTTGTTCTTTTTGTGGTAGGTCAGAATATTCTGTTTCTAAGATGTTTGTAGGAACAGGCTGCTATATATGTAATGAATGTGTCAGCATTTGTAGTGAAATACTTGCAGAAGAAAATTCAAAAAGTTCTGAAGTTAAATTAAATGGTATAAATTTACATAAACCAAAGGACATCAAGAAGTTTTTAGATGAATATGTAATAGGGCAAGATGAGGCTAAAAAAGTTTTATCTGTTGCTGTATATAATCATTATAAAAGAATTATGTCCCAAAAAAAAGTAGATGTTGAGATTCAAAAAAGCAATATCTTAATGCTTGGCCCAACCGGTTCAGGTAAAACATATCTGGCACAAACTTTAGCTAAGATATTAAATGTACCATTTGCTATTGCTGATGCAACAACTCTTACTGAGGCAGGTTATGTAGGAGAAGATGTTGAAAACATTTTACTAAAACTAATACAGGCCGCTGATGATGATATTAAGAGGGCTGAATATGGAATAATTTATATTGATGAAATTGATAAAATAACAAAGAAATCAGAAAATGTTTCCATAACTAGAGATGTTTCAGGAGAGGGAGTTCAACAGGCACTTCTAAAGATTTTAGAGGGAACTGTTGCAAATGTTCCACCTCAAGGAGGACGTAAGCACCCTCATCAAGAATTATTACAAATAAATACTTCAAATATATTATTTATTTGTGGTGGGGCTTTTGATGGTCTGGAAAGAATTATAGAAAGAAGACTTAGTACAGGAAGCATAGGTTTTAATGCAGATATAGTTGAGAAAAATTCAAGGGATATAGATGAATTATTTAAGCAAGTTATGCCACAAGACCTTACTAAGTTCGGACTGATACCGGAGTTTATAGGGCGAGTACCAATAACCGTATCTCTTGATTTGCTTGATATTGACACTTTGGTTAAGATTCTTACAACACCTAAAAATGCACTTATAAAACAATATCAGAAACTTTTTGAAATGGACGATGTAAAGCTTGAATTTGAAGATGATGCAATTACTGAAATTGCAAAACTAGCAGTAGAGCAAAAAACGGGTGCAAGAGGACTGCGTTCCATACTTGAAGATACTATGATGGATATGATGTATGAGATTCCGTCAGATTCTACAGTTGGAATATGTACTATTTCAAAAGAAACCATTGAAACAGGCAAGCCAAATATTATAAGACGAGATAAGATTGTGAAAGAAAAAAATAAAGAATCAAAAAAAGGTGATACTGAGATTGCCTAAACAAAATAAGCCCTACGGATATGCGAGTTCATTGCCGTAGGGTTTCATTATAAGAGTATTAAAATTATATGGAGTTTTTATGAAAATAATTACTATTGTAACAAGAGGCTTAACAGCATTACCTGATACAATTCTTAGTTTTGATGTTTCAAGAAAGGAATCAATCTCTGCTGTTAATGCCGCTCACAAAAAAGACGAAGAGATATTTATAGTATCTCAAATAGATCCTTTTAATAATGAATTTAAAGAAGATGCTCTATATAAGTATGGAACTGTCGGAAAAATAGATAAGATAGTAAAGTTTCCTCAAGGTGGGCTTAGAGTATTAGTTAATTGTAATTATAGAGCAAAACTTTCTGAGGTAGTTTCCTCAAGTAAAATAGTTTATTGTAATGTAGAAAAAGATGAGGCACAAAAAGATGTTTCTGTAAATAAAGAAATATTAGACGCAATGTTAAATATTGTTAGAGATAAGGTTTCAGAGTATGCAAAGCTAAATGAAGAGTTTGAAACAAATGATTTACCTATGCTTATGAGTATAGAAGAACTAGACACTCTTATATATTCAGTGGCTATTACCATGCCTTGGAGAAATACAATTAGACAAAATATTTTAGAGATATTTTCACTAGAAGAAAGATATGTCTATCTTTGCAATGAATTGATTACTGAGATTCATCTTTTTGGCGTGAAAAGAAAAGTAGCCTCACAATTAAAGGACAATTTAGACCAACATCAGAGAGAATATTATCTTAGAGAACAGCTAAAGGTTATAAGGCAGGAGCTTGGAGAAGATAGCGAAATAGAAAATGCAAGCTATGAATCAAAGATAAATGAACTTAACTTAAATCAAAAGTATAAGGATAAACTTCTAAAAGATGTAAGTAGAATTAAGGTAAATGCAGGGCAAAATGCAGAGGCAAATATACTTAGAACCTACTTAGACACTGTTTTAGAAATCCCTTGGGGAGTATATACGACCGATAATAAAGACATTAAATATGCCTCAAAAATTCTTGAACAAGACCACTATGGACTACAAAAGATAAAAGAAAGAATTATAGAATATTTAGCAGTAAGAATTTTAAATCCAAATAGTCAAGGGGCAATACTATGTCTTGCAGGGCCTCCGGGGACAGGTAAGACTTCAATAGCAAAGAGTGTTGCAAAGGCACTTGGAAGAAAGTATGTAAGGCTTTCTTTGGGTGGCGTAAAAGATGAGGCTGAAATTAGAGGACATAGAAAGACTTATATCGGTGCAATGCCGGGAAGACTAGTAGATGCACTTCGTCAGGCAAAATCAAGCAATCCACTTATACTACTTGATGAAATAGATAAGACTTCAGGCAACCACAAGGGGGATTTATCTTCAGCACTTTTAGAGGTGCTTGACGGCGAACAAAATGTAAAGTTTAGAGATAATTATGTAGAAATACCGATAGACCTTTCTAAAGTTCTATTTCTTGCAACTGCAAACTTTGTAGAAAACATACCTGCTCCACTACTTGATAGAATGGAGATTATAGAGGTAAGTTCTTATACTGAAAATGAAAAATTTCATATTGCAAGGGATTATTTAGTTAAGAAACAAATAGTTGCAAATGGGCTTAATGAAAAGGAAGTAGAATTTACTGATGAGGCATTAAAAAGGCTTATTCATAATTATACAAGAGAGGCAGGAGTCAGAAGACTTGAAAGAAATATCGGCGAGATTTGCAGAAAATGTGCAAGAAATATACTGGAAGAAGTAGGCGATGTAGTTTTAGAGGAAAATGTTACCGATAAAGAAAAAAATGTCAAAAAGCGAGTTAAAAGAAAAATCAAGATTAAGGATACTAAGCTTGAAAAATATCTAGGAAAGCCAAGATACAATTTTGAAACTGTAAATGAAAAAGATGAGGTTGGTATAGTAAGAGGTCTTGCTTGGACTCCTGTCGGAGGAGATACTCTTCAAATCGAAGTAAACATTCTAAAAGGTAAGGCAGGTATTTTGCTTACAGGTAGAATGGGAGATGTGATGAAAGAGTCTGCCAAGATAGGGCTAAGTTATATTCGCTCAATAATGGAAGAATATAATATTGAAAGTGATTTCTTTGATACACATGAAATACATATTCATATCCCCGAGGGGGCAGTACCGAAAGACGGCCCAAGTGCAGGTATAACTATGGCAGTAGCTATTTTATCTGCAATAACAGGAATAAAGGTAAAAGCTTTTGTTGCCATGACAGGAGAAATAACCCTTAGAGGTCGAGTTCTCCCTGTGGGAGGTTTAAAAGAAAAAATACTTGCTGCAAGACTTGCAGGTATTAAGACTATTATTGTGCCTGAAAAAAATAAGTTAGATATTTTAGAGTTATCAGAAGAGATAACAGGGGGACTTGACATAAAGTATGTAGACTCGCTTAAGCAAGTAATTGATATTGCACTTGTGAAAGAATGATAGGAGAAATATGATTATAAAAACAGCTGTACTTGAAACTGTATGTGGTATAACAAGTAAATTCCCTGAAAATGAATTTCCTGAGATAGTATTTGCAGGAAAATCAAATGTAGGAAAGTCAAGTTTAATAAATGCACTTATGAATAGAAAAAGTCTTGCAAGAACCTCAGCACAACCCGGAAAAACTCAAACTATTAATTATTATAAGGTAAATGATAATTTATATTTTGTTGATTTACCCGGATATGGCTATGCCAAGGTTTCAGAAGAAATTAAGCAAAAATGGGGTAAAATGGTTGAAAGATATCTACATTTTTCAAAAAAAATAGTTGCTATATTACTTTTAGCAGATATAAGACATGAACCCTCAGCAAATGATAAAATAATGTATGATTGGATTATAAGCCAAGGCTTTAAGCCTATAATAATTGCAACTAAATCAGATAAGATTAAAAAAAGTGCATTACAAAAGCACATAAGCTTGCTAAGAAAGGGGTTTGATTGTGATAATGACACAGTTATAATTCCCTTCTCAGCATTAAATAAACAAGGAAAAGAAGAAATCTATGAGGTGTTAGAGCATAGACTTAGCCCATAAGTTTTTTAATTAGGTATTGATATATTTCAATGCTATTATCACGCCACATATCACACATGTGTTTAGCAGTTTCCTCATCAGTTGCTGAAAGCTCCATGTTTATAAGCTTTGTTTTGCCTTCTCTTATTTCAAAATGAACAATGTAATCTAAATTGGAAGTTTGATAATATTCTGCAATATTACCTGTTTCACTTCTAAATTTAAATTTATTTTTAGAGATATACTCATTCATATCCTCAATAGCTGCAGGCGAGATTTTATTGGTGAAGAATTTAAGTGTTTCTTCTCCCTCATTTTCGAGCTCATATTTTGTAACACTATGAGAGGAATATATTGAAATAAGGTTTGTACTTACAAGTTCTGAAATAGCTTTTTGAAACATAAAATAGCTTGTGTAATTATAGGACAGGAAAAATTCAGATAGTTGAGTATTTGAAAGTGGAAAATCAACCTGCCCCAACATATAGAGTATCATTAATTTATATAGGGTTATAGGGTCTGAGAACATAAAACCTCCAAAATTTAACTATTTAGTGTATATAGGGATTATATCATGAAATTATAGAAAAACATATTTGCTTTTAAATTATTTTTACTTCTAATTCAAGGCTATTTATGTTATATTTAAGTCTAGTAGACTTGAGTTATTAGATAAAATAATTAACCAAGTATAACTTTGTATGGATAGGTGTATTATGAGAGAAAAAATCAATCGTTTGGCTAATGGAATAATTGACAGAGATATTCCTAAAATTAGTATAGCACCGGAAACTATGAATTTACCAATTAAATCAGATGAAATCGTAAGAATGGATATTAAAGTGAACAGTCTAAATAATATCCATGTTAAAGGGCTTGCTTATTCAAGTAGTTATAGAGTAAAGGTGCTTACTCCGTCTTTTGGAGGTCAAAACAATATAATACAAATAGAGATTGATTCTAGGTTTTTAAAATCAGGTGCTGTAATCGAGGGAGTTATTGACTTAGTAACTAACGCAGGCGAGTTTTCAGTGCCTTATTCATATAGAGTTTTGACCGGGCAAACAAATGATGTCTTATCAGAAATTAAAACTATTGAAGACTTTATGATTATAGCTAAGGAAGATGCACAAACAGCCCTTAGAGTGTTTGAGTACAAAGATTTTATAAATATTCCCTTTATGGACGATATTAAATTAAGGGCTTTGTATGAGGCATTTTCAAATAGAAATAATAAACCGAATGCTTTAGAGGAATTTTTAGTTGCAATTAATAAAAAAGAACCTGTAAAGGTTACTTCTGATACAAATTTAATAGATTTTGAACAAGTAGTAAATGATTTAGAGGCTAAGATTACACTTAGAAAAAATACATGGGGTTATTTGGGGTTTGCTGTCCAATCAAGTGCAGATTTTATAGAACTAAGTGATAGATATATTAATGAGGCTGACTTTAAAAATAATAAGTTTGATTATAAATTTAAAATTAATAGTGAGAGATTACACCGTGGAAAAAATGAGGGGACTATTTCATTTATAAGTGTAAATCAAACTATTGTTGTAGATATTTTAGCTTATTCAGGAAGTGGCAGTGATGAATATATAAACCACAATAAAGTAAATTATAAAAAATGTTTATATGAATACACAAAATACAGACTTAGATATGAATCCGGCAGTGCAAGTAAAACAGAATGTATAGACGGCATGCTTGATGCACTTAATAAGTTGCTTACATTTTCAATAAGAACTGAATATGTAAAACTTTTAAAGGCAGAAGTATATATAATTGCAGGTTCTAAGGCAAGTGCAGCCGATATATTGGACTCTATAAGAAATACTGTAAGAGAAAGGCGACAAGACCTTGTTGAGGAGTACATTTTACTTGAATATCTTGATATAAAGGTTTATTTAAGAGATGCTAAAAAGAAAAGTTTAGTAAGACTTATTAAAAGAATTATAGAAGATGAGGGCTTATATCTACTTATTCCATTGCTTGTAGATTTAGATGAAAAGATAGCAGATGATCCGTCTTCACTCTTTGAATTTTTTAGAAAACAGTATTTAGACGGTTGTAGAAGTCCATATCTTTATATTTTTTATTGTAAACTTTTAACACAATTTCCTGAGTTTTTACATGATATGGGAGATTTTGAAATTCATGCATTATACTGCATGGCAAGGTATCATGGCATTGGTTCTGAACTTGCCAGAATTATAGCAAGGCGTGCAGGTAATGTAAAACTTGATGAGGGGCTTTACTTTATTTTATTAAAGAAACTTTATAAGGCATCACCTGAAAAGGAATTTTTGCGTGTAGTATGTCAAGCATTTATAAAAAATTCAGTAGTTGATGAAAAAGTACATGAATGGTATGAGGACGGAATAGAGGAAGATTTACAACTTGCAGGACTATATGAAAACTTTGTTTATTCACTTCCTGCAAAGTATGATAAAAAGCTTTCTGAAAATTTACTTATGTATTTTGACAGTAGAAACTCTTTACTTGATGATACACATAGAGGCTATATTTATTCAAATATTTTAAAGTATTATACTGAGGACGAAGACATTTATCTTACATTTATAAGTACTATTGAAAAATATGCCCTTGAGCAACTTAGACAATCAAAAATAAACATTCATCTTGCAAACATTTATCAAAAAGTTTTAAGACCGGAAATGATAGATGAGAAATTGTCTAAAACTGCTCCGTCAATTTTAAGTTCAGTTTACATAGAAAATACTAATAATTTGATTACTTCACTTATAGTAATTTATCCTGAACTTAATGAAGAGTATATCTATAATTTTGAGAAAAATGTAGCCTTTGTGCCGGTAGCTACAAAAGATACAGTAATATTACTTCAAGACTCTTATGAAAACAGGTATTCACTTGATTTTAAGGGAGAAAAAGCTGTTGATTTACCTAGGGTTTTAGATGCTTGTTATAAGCTAAATCCTAATCATCAGCTTTATAGAACAGCAAAACTTACTGCTATACTAGAGAGAAATACTGCCTCAATAGAAGATGCAGACTTTTTAGAAAGTGCAATGAAAGAAATGCCTCTTTCCTACATTTGCAAAGAAAAAATCCTTTCACATCTTGTAAGACTATATAGAGATGCTTGTTTAAAGCTTACAGGGCCTGATGAATGGGGAGCAAGAAAAAATGAATTGCTACTTTATGCTGATAAAAGTCTTTTAAATCAAAAAGAAAGAACTATGGTTTGCGATACCTTAATTATGCTTGGATATATCAAGGAATCTTATGAGATGATTCGACTTTATGATTGTCATGACATTTCTTTTGAAACTTTAGTAAGACTTTGTACTAAAATGCTTGTTGACAGAATGTCAATGGAAGACCCATTATTACTTAAGTTAGCATTTAGGGCAGTAAAAGAGGGTAATAAAGACAGCATTATACTTGAGTATGTAGCAGAAAATTTTAACGGCAGCACAAAAGATATGTATATGGTTTTAAAGACTAGCATTGAAGAACATACTCAAACCGGCGATTTAGAGGAAAAATTATTAGCTCAGCTTATTTTTACAAATGAGAAAAAATACATAGATCAAACTTTTGCTTGGTATGTAAGTAGAAAGAAAACAAGTGAAACTTTGATAAATGCATTTTTTACAGTTAAGTCTTGTTATTATTTTATGGACGGAGTATATACACTTGATAAGGTTTTTGAACATCTTGAAGATGCTATTGTTTCTCAACCGGATAAGAGAAAAATACCTATAATTTATCAGCTTGCTATTACAAAGTATTATTCTACTTTAAGCTATCTTAATGAAGAAAGAACTAAACTGGCAACTGAACTTGTAAATGGTCTTATTAGAAATGATATATTTTTCTCATATTATAGAGATTTTGGAGATTCTGTAAACATTCCAAAAGATGTGTTAGACAAATCAATTTTAGTATTTAATGCTGAAAATCATAGAAATATAAGACTTCGTTCCAAAATCACTCCTATTGACAAGGAGTTTGGATATGATGAAATGAGAAAAATGGTACATGAACTTGACTATTTCATAAAAGAAAGGATATTGTTTGAGGGAGAAAATTGGGAGTATAAAGTTTATGATATTTCTTACGGAGCTGAGGAGCTTTTGGAAGAAGGAGCAATACAATATACTAACAACTTGGAAGAACATCAAAAATCAAGATTTGATAGTCTTAACAACCTTTCTCTACTTAAAGGAGATAAGTTGAAAACAGCAATGGAAGATTATATATACAAAGATGAGATGTCAAGGGCATTGTTTAATATTAGTGATAAAGATTTAGGGGGTAAGCGATGAGTACCAAAGCTCTAGGTATAGACTTAAGCGATACAAATACCAATTTGGTATTTTCAGGTATAGATGTAGTGCTATCATTTCCCACAACAATATGTAGAGAAAAGGGAAAAGATGAGTGGTTTGTAGGTGAAGATGCCTATAAAAAGCTTTTAAAAGGCGACGGTGTAATCATTGATAAACTTTTATCGCTTACTATAAGAAAAGGGACTGCTACAATAGATAATGTTAAATATAAGGGAAAAGAAATACTAAAGAAATTTTTTCAGACTATTATAGATAGAGTTGTATCAAAATATTCTATTGGCTATCCTGAAGAAATAGTTATATCAATTCCAAAACTTGATTCAAATATAGTAGATCAAGTGATGTCTTGCTTTGTAGAACTTGGATATATTAAGTCCCATATTCATGTAATAAGCAGATGTGAAAGTTTTATATGTTATACTATGAAACAAAAAAAAGAAATCTGGAATAATCAAGTTGGACTATTTTATTTATCTGACCATGAACTTACTTATTACGAATTAAAAGTTACTCAAGGTTATAGAAATGTTACAGTCATGGCGAATTCTTGGGACGGAGATACGAATTTTGATACAAATGTTCTAAGAACACCTACAGGTGCAAAAGTAGGTGATCAGATACTGTTTGCATTGGCACAAAAAATGATACAAAAAAGATTGTTCTCCTCTATTTTGCTTGCAGGTAGAGGATTTGAAAATCTAAATGATTGGGCAATAAACTTTAAAAGTTTTGTGTGTCATAGCAATAGAAAAGTATTTTATGAAAAAAACCTTTTTGCAATAGGTGCTTGTAATAAGGCAGTAGACCTTATGAATCAAGTAAATAACCAAGGTTTTACCTGTATTTGCGACGGAAGATTAAGTACAACAGTTTATATAAATATTGTAAAAAATTCTAAAGAATTAGAAGTTCCTCTTGCAAAAGCAGGCGATAGTTGGTATACCTTAACAAAAGAAATGAGAGTGATTGCAGATAGTGAAACAGGAATTGAAATTTCAGTACTTCCAATAAATGAAAAAAGTAAAAAGAAAATAAAGATTCCACTTGACTTCATACCAAAAAGACCTGATAGAATGAAAAAAACTATGAGAGTAGATTTAAAGACAGCATTTAAAGATTCTCGTACTATGATAATAGACATTAAAGATGCAGGTTTTGGGGATATAATTGAATCTAGCAAAGCACATTTTGTAAAAGAGGTTGATTTATGGGATTAATTGTATGTGATAATAATGAAGTATTGCACCCCTTTTTTATATCAGAATTAAATTTAAATATCTATTCTTATGAAGAATTATGTTTTATTATATATGAAAATCCTGTTTTAGTAAGAGAAAATTTTATCAGTAATGAGCTTTTAGAGTTTATTGATTTGGAGCTTGGGCTTACTCCCTTAAAATCAAGACTTGTGAAAATGAATCAGGACAAGGTAAGTGATGATGATAAGCTTTATACTATTTTAGGCTATGGAGATGTTTATTCTCACAATGAAGTAATGAGTTTTAAAAAACTTATTGACAAGTTAAATAAACTTCATAAGGCTGAATATTTAATGATTAAAGCCAATTATCTATTTGAATTAAGATTATATGGCAGAGCAGTAGTAGATTATAGTAAAATTTTAAAGTTTAATAAGGACAAATATGTAACAACTAAATTTATAGCCTCAGTTTGGGAAAATCTTGGAAGTGCTTATGCAAACTTATTTATGTATAATAAGGCTTATGACGCATATAATAGAGCTTATGATGTGCTTAAAGATAAGGACATATTAAAGAAAATGTACAATATAAATCTAATAGAACCAAGTATCAAGCTTTCAAGTGAACTTCTAGGAGATATAGATGAACATGACAAAAATGATTGGGACGAGGAGTTTGAAAGAGTACTTAATAAAGCAAGCGAAAGTACAAAAGTACATAATATAGAAAATATGTTTAAAAAAGAAGATAGTGATAAACTTTCAAAAAAGATGCTAAGTGATTGGAAACTTGAGTATAGAAGTATGATGTAAGGAGAAATAATGATTAATTTTGAAGAAGAACTTGTACACTTCAAGCCAAGTTTGGAAATTTCAGAAGTGGAAAATACAATAGTAAAAAGTGAAATCGGCGATATAAATGATATTATAATGGATATTTTAAGAAAGCAGGCTAAGGAGTTAGATTCAAATGCAGGTCAACAACCGTTGCAATAAGTTATCAAACAGTTATTATAATTTAGGACTTGAAAAAGCAAAGATAAGAAACCTTTCAGCTGCAATAACATATTTAAAGACTGCTTTAAAGCTTAATAAAAATAATACTGATGCAAGGAACTTGCTAGGTCTAGTTTACTTTGAAATAGGAGAAACAGCTGAGGCTCTAGTTCAATGGGTTATAAGTACAAATTTAAATCCTGAGGATAATGATGCCAACATTTATCTTTCAAAGCTTAGAAAAAAGCCGGGTCAATTAGACATTAATGAACAAAATATAATTAAATTTAATCAAGCACTTAATTATGTACATACAGGAAATGAAGATCTTGCACAAATTACACTAAATAGGATAGTAGAAGAAAAGCCCAAATATGTTAAGGCTTTACTTTTGCTATCTCTTTTGTATATAAGAAAAGAATCATATACTAAAGCAAGAAAGACACTTGCTGCCGTACTTAGAATTGATAGATATAATACTTTAGCATTACAGTATTTAAATGAAGTCAAACTAAAGTTAATGAAACCTGAACAAGGAAAAAATAAGGATAATAAAAATAAGAATATATTTTCACATAATCAAATGCAGGACGACGAGGTTATAATACCGTCTACATATAAAGAGTATACAGGTTGGCAAACAGTAGTAAATATCGGTGCAGGACTTATAATCGGTGCTGCAAGTATATTCTTTTTATATATTCCTACTATGACTGCAAGATTAAATAGTAAACATAATTCTGAATTAATCGCAATAAGTGAAAAGTTAAGTAATGCAAATAATGAAGTATCTACATTATCAAAGTCAAATACAGAATTAAAATCAGAAAATGAGAGATTAACTTCAGAGTCAAATTCAAATGGAGAAACTACAAAAAATCAAATAATACAGTATCAGAAGTTAGTAGGACTTGTGGGGGCTATGAACTCAAAGAAGATTCCAGAGGCGGCAATTATTTATGCAACCATGGATTCCTCACAAATAGTAGACATTCCTGAAAGTGGAGTTTCAGTAAAAGCAGTTTATAATGAAATTGCAAGTAGGTTAAATGTTGAGGGCTACAAGCCACTACTTACCCTAGGGGATACCTCAATGGCTGCAAAAGATTATAATACGGCAATTTCATATTATGATATGGCAATAAGTATAAAACCTGATTATGTGGAGGCAATGTATAAAAAAGCAACTGCTTATAAGGCATCAGGCAATGAAGATGCTGCAAATGGAGTTTATAATGAAATTATATCAAAGTTTCCAAATTCAGAGTATGCAACTAAAGCAAGAACAGATAGAGGTTTTTAAACAGGAGGTTTTATGTTAGATGAGCAAAAAATCATTTCCATGGCACCAAATCAAAATGCAGTGGCAAATGGTAGAAAAATTTCAAACAGTAATGGTTTTGTAAAAAGAGAAAAAAGTAAAGACAAAACTTTCTATATGGGAGAATGTAAAGGAAGTGGTAAAAGTAATTATGTAGTATCAGGAGATTTTATAGACCCTGATAATCCTATATTTAGATGCTCTTGTCCAAGTAGACAATTTCCTTGTAAACATAGTATTGGACTTATGTTTGAGATAATTTCAAATAAAGAATTTGCAGAATGTGAAATTCCTGACAGTATAATTGAAAAAAGGAATAAAAAAGAGGCAAGAGAGGCTAAAAAAGAGGCAGAAGTTAAGGAAAATAAGCCGAAGAAAGTAACTAAAGTTTCAAAAGCTGCAAGACTTAAAAAAATTAATAAGCAACTTGAGGGACTTGAACTATTAAAGAAAATGACTGATAAACTTCTTAGTACAGGTTTAGCCTCAATCTCAGGAACTTCACTTATGGATTATAGAAGTTTAAATAAGCAATTAGGCGATTATTATCTTCCGGGGCCACAAGCAATATTTACAGAGCTAATCTATGGGCTTGAAAAGATACAGGGTATATATTCAAATGCTGACACAGTTAAAAATCAATCGCATTCAAGCTTAAATGTGGAGGAATCAAATCTACATTTAAAAGAATATGAAAAGGTTATAGATTGCCTAAAGAGATTAAGATTTTTAACAAAGAAATCAACTGATTATTTAAATTCTAAAATTGAAAATGATGATTCAAGCCATGATGACAACATTTTATATGAGGCACTTGGTGGAATTTGGAAACTTTCAGAGTTAAATGCACTTGGCTTAAATAAGGAAAATGCAAAACTTGTGCAGCTTTCATTTGAGGTTATATATGATGAGGCAAAGAAAGAATTTGTTGATAAAGGATATTGGATTGATTTAGAGGACGGAAAGATTTCATTTACAGCAAATTATCGTCCTTTAAAGGCACTTAAATATATAAATCAAGAAGATAGTTGTTTTGAAGTAGTTTCTCCAAATATGCTCACATATTATCCGGGAAATGACATTGAAAATAAGAGAATACGTTGGGAAATGGCTGCATTATCACATATAGAAGAAAATTTGTATTCAGATATTAAAAAGTTTGCATTTAACAATATCCAAGAAATGGTAAAACATTCTAAGAATGAACTTAAAAATGCACTTTCAGATGGTACTTTAGGAGTGCTTATAAAATTTGATAAACTACTACTAGAAAGAGGTAGTGGGAAAGTTTTACTTAAAGATTTTAATGACACAACCATAGAGCTTGCCTCACATAATCAGAGCGTTACTCAAATGTCCTCAATTAAGTTTTTACCTGAGAGTGTAGCAGAAAATCAAGTTTTATTTGGACTTGCTTATTTTGACATTATTAAAAATACCATAATTTTAGACCCAAGAAGTATTATTACAGACAATGCTATAATTAGGTTGTTGTACTAAATAGGAGAAATAAAGATGAATTTACAGGCATTATATGAGTTAAGAGAAAGATTAAAAAATATAGTTATTGCAGGTACATCACTTATTGCAGATGATTTCAGGTTAAAAAAAGCAATAGAAAATTTTGAACCACTCTCAAAGGCAGCCCCTGTTTTTAAGCAAATTTATGAACTTGCAAATAGAATCACAAGCAAAGAACCTGACTTACTTTTAGATTGTTTAGTACTTATAGATGCAGTCATTTGTACACAAGCAAAGACCGAAAAGTGCGAAGATGCTGAGGTTCTAACTAATCAAGCTGACTTTAGTGAATATAAAAACATTTCCTATAAAAGACTTTACCCTGTTTTAAATGCACTTGAAACTAAGGGAAGTGGTAGATATGAAATCTTACATGAAACTTATAAAAGACAACCTACAATTTTTGAAGATTATAGAATAAAGCAAAAATTAGTGCTTGCTTTAGGGGATTCTTACTCTGAAATAGCAGATATGGTAAAAGATTGGCTTTCTAAAGAAGATAAAAGCATTATACCACTTTTAATGGAGAACTTTGACCCAAAGGGTGGTAAAGAAATGGCAAGAAGAATAGAAGTTATTATTAAAGTAGCAAAGACTGATTTAAATGATTTCTATTTAGATATGACTAAGGAGGGAAATGCTGATATAAAAGTACTTGCTATAAAGGCATTGTCAGAAAATCCAAGCAATGAAGAATATCTCAAAGGCTTATTAAATACTGAAAAAGGCAAGGTTAAAGAGGAAGTCTATACTGCACTTGCAAAATTTGATTCTGTTGATATAGTTGAGGTATGGAGTAAGGCATTTAAGAAAAATGTTGTTAAAATGGCAAACTTACTTCCTTTTAAGATAAAGGACTGGATGTCAAACATTATTTATAGAGAACTCGTGAATTTAAAAGAAGATTACTTTAAAATCTCTAGTGATAATACATTGACAAAGGAAGATAAAAAGAAAAAACTTGAAGAAATAAGGAACAAATTAATAGCAATTCTAGCAAATACAACTAATACAGATAATGAAGATATAATTTCCATACTTGGAGATTTGGTTCAAATAGAGCCTGAGTATGCACTAATTTCATTAAAGAATATATGTTTGTCAACAAAGTCAGAAAAGGCAATCAAACTTGCAAAAGATTTATTTGATAAATATGAAAATGAAGACTTTTTAGGTACAGCTTTTGCAGCCTATATTATAAGTGAGCCGAAAGAAAAAGTTTTTGATAGATTTTCAAGATATTTAAGCCAAAAGCCACTTAAGAGTCTTACTGACAAAGAACGTAAAATGCAAAAAGCATTTTTTAATTCGCTTTGGTGGGTATCTGTTAAAGACAATAAATATTGTTATAGATTAACTTATACCAACAATGAGAAAGAAGAATGTGCTTTCAAAGATAATCTCGATAGTAGATTTATTACTTATATAATTAATACAGAAATGGAAATAGATAGTCGTGCTTATGGCTACTATATATACATGAGTAATACAAAAGAAAGCCTGTTAAGCAGCTTAGTAATTGATGATGAAAAGATAAAGAAAGAAATAGGAAACTATACCTATGATAGAGTCAGAAAACAGTTATTAACTCAAGGAGAAGTAAACTTGCTTAAGTTATGTGATTGGAAAGAGTATGATGATATACTCAAAGGAACAGTTGATATAGCAAATCAAAGCAAAAAGAATTTTAGCTATTATGAATTGTTACGCATAGAAAATAGTTTAAAAGAACTTCCTGTTGATGATGAGAAGTTAAAACAAATAGTGGATAATGCCCTTTTAAATCTTCAAGAAAAAGATACTAAGAAGTCCACAGATAAATATACTTTAAAAAATACTTTAACTAAAGTTTCAGAACAACTTGGCAATGGAGTAAAAAAAGAACATTTAAATTAAAACCAAATAGGAGAGATTATGTCAAAATTACAAAGACTTCCGGCAGAACAACTTTTTCAAAAAGAACTAGATACACTTATTGCAAATGAAAAATATCCTATCCCAACAGGTTGGCGTATGTCGCCACGCTCTGTATTAACTTATATATGTGGTGGAGATGTAGGAGGAGTTGAGATTGTACCAAAATACATAGGTAATCAAAGACTTGTAGAAATTGCAATATCCACACTTGTTACAGATAGGGCTTTACTACTTATAGGAGAACCGGGAACTGCAAAATCTTGGCTTTCAGAACATTTGACAGCAGCTATCAATGGCGATTCTACACGAGTTATACAAGGAACTGCAGGAACTACTGAAGAACAGATACGCTATTCTTGGAATTATGCAATGCTTATTGCAAATGGTCCGTCAAAAGAGGCTATGATTAAAAGCCCTATTTTTACAGCAATGGAAGAGGGCAAGGTTGCAAGAGTGGAGGAGATTTCAAGATGTGCCTCTGAGGTTCAAGATGCACTTATATCATTATTATCAGAAAAAAGAATTTCTGTGCCTGAATTAAATATTGAATCCCCTGCTGCAAAGGGATTTTCAATAATTGCAACTGCAAACACTCGTGATAAGGGTGTAAATGAAATGTCGGCAGCACTAAAAAGACGTTTTAATATAGTAGTTTTGCCAAGCCCTGATAGTCTTGAGGCTGAAATGGATATTGTAAGAACTAGAATTAGCCAATTATCAGAAAATCTTGATTTAAACTCAAATCTTCCTGATGAAGATACAGTTGAAAAAGTTTGTACAATATTTAGAGAACTTAGACTTGGAACTAGCCTTGACGGAAAACAAAAGATTAAACAGACTGCTAATGTACTTTCTACTGCTGAGGCTATATCACTTCTTGCAAACAGTATGGCACTTGCAGGAAGTTTTGGAACAGGCGATATAGAGGCAGTGGATATAGCTGCAGGACTTCAAGGAGCAATAGTAAAAGAAGATTCAAAAGATAAGAAGATTTGGGAAGAATACCTTGAAAATATAATGAAAAAGAGAGGTTCTTCTTGGCTACCGATTTATAAGGAATGTAGTAAACTAAATAAGGGGTAAATTATGAATAATTATAATTTTAAAGTAGTAGCAGAACTAAGAAATGACCTGACAGAAGTTCAAAGAGAGTCTATAATAAAAGAAATTAATGAATTACAAGATAAATTTAAGATTATAAAAATTGATGATTTTACATATTGTAAGTCAGGCAAAATAAAAGAACATGACGATTTTGGTGCAGTTTCATTTTTCTTTTTTGCATTAGAAGATATAAAAGAATATTTTAAAAGATTAGAATATTATGATTTATGGGAAGGAGATAAGCGTATTGCCGTCTAAATCTGATATATGGAAAAATGGAGTTGTTTTGTCTTTTGATTTAGATACTATAAAGTTAAGAGATTATTATTCAAAGACTTCTCCACAAGGAGCTTATGAGGTTATCAAACATTTTCTAAAAAAGAATGGTTTTAAACATGAAAAAGATAGTGATTATGTGAATGACAAGATTGATAAAATCACAACAGCTAAACTTATATATAATTTTTCAAAAAGTAATAAATGGTTTCCCTTATGTATAAATAAAATGAATATAAGTCCTAATGTAGAATCACTTGACATTTCTTTGCAAATAGTACAATTAGCTGATAAAAAGTGGAAAGCAAAAAAAGATAAAGAGAACCTATTAAATAAGGAATAAATATTTATAATGAGGTTTTAAATGAATTATATTGGCTCAAAATTATCCTTACTTCCTTTTATTTTTGAAACTGTTGAAAGCCTAAGCAATTTACCAAAGCAGCCTAGCATTTGTGATATGTTTACAGGAACAGGTATAGTTGTAAAGTCTTTTAAAAAAAGAAATTATCAGGTTATGGCAAATGATTTACAGTATTATAGCTATGTAAGAGCAAAACATTTCATTGAAAATAATGAAGAGTTAAAATTCATAGATTTAAGTAAAATAGGTATTACTCCATTTGAATATTTAAATAATTTACAAGGTAGGGACGGATTTATTTATAATAATTATGCTCCTAGTGGCACAATAAATGGAGAGTATACTAGGGTTTATTTTTCAGATAAAAATGCAAAAAAAATTGATGCGATAAGGCTTAAGATAGAAGAGTGGAAAGAAAAAAAATTAATAAATGATTCAGAATATTTTTATCTAATTGCCTCTTTGATAGAAAGTGCAGACAAGGTTGCAAATACAGCCTCAGTGTATGAGGCATTTTTAAAAAAAATTAAAAAAACAGCCCAAAAAGAGCTTACACTACTACCTTTGGATATAGTCATTTCCAATAATAAGACGAAAAATCAAGTATTTAATAAAGATGCCAATGTGCTTATTAGGGAGATTAAAGGAGATATTTTATATTTAGACCCACCTTATAATACGAGAAAATATAATACAAATTATCACATGCTTGAAACTATTGCATTATATGATAATCCTAAGATTAAAGGTAAAACAGGTGTTCGTGTTGATGAAGAAAAAATTTCAAAATATTCAAGCAAAAAAGAGGCTCGTTTTGCTTTTAAAAACCTTATTGAAAATGCAGATTTTAAGTATATCTTATTAAGTTATAATGATGAGGTCATCATTTCCTTGGAAGAAATAGAAGAGATAATGTCAAAATACGGAAAGTATTCGAGAAAAGAAATGAAGTATAAGAGATTTAAGGCAGATAAAGATAGTAATAGAGAGCATAAAAAGGACTCAGTGGTTGAATATATACATTGTTTAGAGAAAAAATAGGTAAAATAATTATATTTCATCTTGCCAAAAATATAATTTTATAAGATAATAGTGTTGTAAATAGACTTTGTATCAGAGTATTATGAATTTGTATTATTCTTATCAAAGTTAAGTAAATACAATTTTTTAGGAGGTTATACTAACATGGGTTATTTAGAAATTGAGAAGGTTATAGGTAGAGAGATTCTTGACTCAAGAGGCAATCCTACTGTAGAGGCTGAAGTATATCTTACAGACGGAACAGTGGCAAGAGGTACTGCACCAAGTGGTGCATCAACAGGAGAATTTGAGGCTTTAGAGTTAAGGGACGGCGATAAATCTCGTTACCTTGGAAAAGGTGTTTCTAAAGCAGTTGAAAACATCAATACAATTTTAAATGATGTATTGATTGGACTTGACCCTACTGATACTTATGCAGTAGATGCAGCTATGATTAAGGCTGACGGAACAAAAGATAAATCAAACCTTGGAGCAAATGCAATCCTTGCAGTTTCTATTGCAACAGCTAGAGCTGTTGCTGATGCTCTTGGTATTCCACTTTATAGATTTTTAGGAGGAGTTTCAGGAAATAGACTCCCTGTTCCTATGATGAACATTCTTAATGGTGGTGCTCATGCTACAAATACAGTTGATGTTCAAGAGTTTATGATTATGCCTGTAGGTGCTCCATCATTTAAAGAGGCACTTAGATGGTGTTCAGAAGTTTTCCATGCACTTGCAAAGCTACTTAAGTCAAGAGGTCTTGCTACTTCAGTAGGAGATGAGGGAGGTTTCGCACCTAATTTATCTTCAGATGATGAAACAATCGAAACAATACTTGAGGCAGTTAAGAATGCAGGATATGAGCCGGGTAAGGACTTTATGATTGCTATGGACGCAGCTGCTAGTGAGTGGAAGAATAAGGAAAAGGGAAAAGGTTTCTACAAACTTCCTAAGGCAGGAACAGAATTTACTTCAGATGAGCTTATTGCACATTGGAAGAAACTTTGCGAAAAATATCCTATCATTTCTATCGAGGACGGTCTTGATGAGGAAGATTGGGAAGGTTGGGCTAAGTTTACTGCTGAATTAGGCGGTAAGGTTCAATTAGTAGGAGATGACTTATTCGTAACCAATACAGAAAGACTTGAGAGAGGAATTAAGAATAAAGTTGGAAATGCAATTCTTATTAAGCTTAATCAAATCGGTTCTGTATCTGAAACACTTGAGGCTATTAAAATGGCTCACAAGGCAGGCTATACAGCTATTTCTTCACATCGTTCAGGAGAAACAGCTGACACTACAATAGCTGACCTTGCAGTTGCTTTAAATACTTGCCAAATCAAGACAGGTGCACCAAGCAGATCAGAGCGTGTTGCTAAGTACAATCAATTACTTAGAATAGAAGAGCAACTAGGCGATAGTGCAGTATATCCGGGACTAGGAGCATTTAATGTAAAAAGATAATGTCAAAAGAGAGATTATCAGCATTTTTTGATGCAGTACTTGCTATTGAAACGTGGTACTAAAAAATAATAACAATTTTTAGGGTAGAGCATTTTAAATGTTTTACCCTATTTTTTAAAATTAAAACAGGAAGGGAGCAATGGAAAATAAGAAACTAAAAATCAAAGATATAGTTTTGTTTATAATATTTTTGATATTTTTAATATTAGAAATATATTTAATTATTGCTTGGATACCTGTAAAGTCAGCTGTAAAAGAAAGCGACTTTTATAAGCATGGAAATTTTATTTTAGTAGCAGAAAATGTGGGTACAGGCACACCTTGGGTTAAAATAGGTGATATAAACGGTTTTTATACTAATAATGATGATATAACTGATGTATACATAGATGATAAAGATAATCCGATACAATATATCATGTATTATCATGAATTTAATAAATATTTATGCGAGGTAGAAGAAATACCTGAGGGAAAGTACTTGGAACACTTAGGAATGCTTAAAGCATATAAAGTTATACAATGGTATCCGGTTTATCCGATAAAAAGGGATCGTGTAATGTTCCCTGAATGGATTTATCCGGCAGATTTTCTCAATAAACATGATTTTTCAATGGGAGGTCTAGTTTGGTAATGCAATTTAATACAAATAGAGCTAGTTGTAATCAAGAATCTAAAATTTTTACGGTGTATTTATGGTCTAAAGTTATCAAAATACTTTGAAATATAGAAAAAATTCTTAACTCTTCGTGAAATATGAATTTCACGAATAATTCAATACCCCTCTCTTCCACATTTTCAGCTAAGATTTACATTAAAATAAAAAAATAAACTAAAAAAATAAATTTAAAAAGAGGCTTTCAAATAACAAAAGCCTCTCTAAAACTTAAATTTAAAATTTTAATCTACTGTATCCATGCTCCACTGCCGTCAACACGGTAAGTACCGATAGTTGTATTTTCTGCCATTGAGCCTTCTACATTTTGACCCTCAGTTTTTTCATATAAATAATACCATTTATCATTTATAAGTTGCCAACCCTTGAGCATAGCTCCACTACCTTCGAGGTAATACCACTTGTCGCCTAGACGTTGCCAACCTGTAAGCATTGCCCCACTATTATCAAGGTAATACCATTTATTATTGATATACTTCCAGCCTGTTGCCATTGCTCCCTTTATCTCTTGACCACTAGTTTTATCATATAGGTAATACCACTTGCCATTTACAAGTTGCCAACCTGTAGTCATATATCCTTCGCCGTCAAAGTAATACCAATCTTTTTTACCATTGTAATCTATATATGCCCAAGAACCCTTAGGATATGTTCCGTCGCTGTTTTTAAACCACCAACCTTTTGAGTCTAAAACCCATTCTCCACTCCAAATTTTAGTTTTTGATGAACTTTGAGTGTTTATTGCTCCTCCTCCACCAAAGCCACCGCCGCCACCACCACCGGAGCCGCCTCCGTTAGCGTTGCTGTTTGTTGCATTACTGTTTGTCGCATTACTTCCTGTTGCAAGTGTTGTTAAAACTGTACTTGTTGTTGCAGCATTTGTAGTTATACTAGTTACTACTAATGCAGTGAAAGAAAGTAATGTAGGGACAATAATTGCCAATAATAAATTCTTTAACTTCATGTTTCCCTCCTTAAAAATTTTTGTTTACCTAATCTATTATACCAACTTAAAAAAATTTGTTTTTACATTCAAATTACTATTATTTTACGATTTACATATAAAAAAATCCGATTTTCTAAATAAAAAGAATTATTGTGTAGTTTCTATTAATCTTTTTAAAATCTTCTTAAAGAAAACAACAAAAAAGGGGAATATTTCCCCTCTTTTACTAAATAATCGGCTATTTCATTGTGATTAATTACTAAACCCCCGGTCCATTTCCTGAGTCATCATCAAGCTTATCTCCTGCCGGTGCTGCCCCTGCAGTTGGAGCATCAGGAACATTTTCGTCGCCTGAATCTTGTATACTAGGCTGTAAATGATTATAATTTACACTTGTATCTTCTCTAGTTTCTGTATTATTAGTTTCTAAATTAGTTTCAGTGTTATTTATTTCAGTAGAGTTATTCTCTTTATTTGAGCTATTTTCTTGGCTAGAATCTTTTTTTATAGTATCTTCTTTACTAGAAGTACTTTTCTTATCTTTTTTAGGCTCATTACTTGAATTTCCTTTATTTGAGTTCCCATTTCCTGAATTACTTTTATCAGGTTTAATCTCAACTTCTGCGTCATCGCTCTTTCCCTTACCTGAAACCTTTACAATATGTGCACTGATTTCTTTCATTGTCTGACTAGGCATATATGGTGGAGTTTGATCTCCATATAAGAAACTATGAAGTTTAACAACATTACTTTTTAATGTAACAGGTACTACTACGTCCATTTTCTTAATTATAGCTCCTGAAAGCTCAAAAGGAAATCCGGTGGTTTCAGCTAAATAATATTTTTTTACATCTTTTGCAAATGGCAATAAGTCATCTACTGCAAGATTTGTAGAAGTTTGTGGTAAAATTGTAAATACAAGTTGTTGCAACACACTGAAATCTGCCTTTTTAGCCTTGTCAAATGCAAGTTTTAGTACAGTTCTTTGTCTTTCTGTACGCTTAAAATCAGTATCCATAAGCCTTAGTCTTGCATAAGCTACTGCTTGAACTCCGTCGAGATGATTCATTCCTGCATGCTCAAGTTGAACTGAACCGACTCCTGTTTCATTTACTGTTTCAGTTATAAAACTGTTGATATACTTAAATTCAGGTTCGGTTATTTCTACATCAACTCCCCCTAAAATATTGATTCCGTCTATAACTGCTTTCCAGTTAAAGGTTACATAACCCTCTATATCAACATCGAGATTTCTTTCAAGGGCAGATATGGCTTGCTTTGGGCCGCCTCTAAAATATGCCTCATTTAACTTATGATATGTCCCTTTTCCGTCTATTTCAGTATAAAGATCTCTATAAACAGAAACAATTTGTATTGCTCCTGTGCCTCTATTAATATTACAAATCATATTCATATCGGCTAAAGCTCCCTTACCTACAACACCCCCTCTGTTGTCAACTCCAAATATTGCAATAGTATAATAGCCCTCTTGCTTATTATAAAAGCTATAAGCTAAAAAGCCTGCTCCGATAAGTATTAATACTATACATACCTTAACTACATTTGAAAAGAATCGCTTTACCATTCCTTTTTTAGGTCTACTTTTTGGTTTAGTTTTTTTCTCAGGTTTAGGCTTGGCTTTTTTACTTACTTTTTCAACTTGTTTTTTCTTTGCTTGCCTTACATTGTCAGCAAAATCAGAACCTAAATTTTTTATATCTGATTTCTTTGTACTGCCTGTCTTTGGTTTAGGCTTTACAGTTTGCTTAGATTTTGAATCAGAACTTACTTTTTTTGCTTTAGTTTCCTGCCTTTTTTCAGCATTTACAGCATTTCTCTTAGCATTTACTCTCGGTTTTTCTTTTATAACTTCTGAATTTGAGCCTATAATAGGCTCTCTAATCAGCTCTTTAATAGGTTCTTTTCTGCTAATATCTGCAAGTTTTAGTCCAGATTGAACTTTATTACTTTTTCTTCTGTTACTTTCTGAATTATAATCTATCTCTGCTCTTCTATTTCTAGGGCTTGGCTTATCATAGTCCTTGTTTGAATCGCCTATATAAAGATTATCATGATACTCCCTTGAACTTCTATTTGGTTTTTTATTTGGGCGATAATCTTCATAATAGTCATAGTCGTCTTGGTCATAATAATCATCATAATCATCGCCATTGCCATAATAATAATCATCAATATATTTAGAGGAAGATTTTTTTCTGTTTGTTCTTTCAGCCTCTTGTATTTTTTTAAGTCTTTTTAAGTCAGAAAGATATTTTTGCCTTTCTGAATCATTTTCAAACTTATCTTCATTATCATCAAACATACTCAATCTCCATATATTTATTAATCTAGTATATTTCTATAATTCCAGTCTGCATACATTGTAGTAAGAGTTACATTATTTACAGGTTGACCTGTTTCATGGATACAAACCATATTTCCGTCAGCATCCCACTTTAAAAATATAACTATATGACCTATGTTGTCCTCACTACCTGCTCTTACAATTATATCTCCTGCTTTTAATTCTCCACGACTAATGCCTCTTCCTGCATTTATAAATGAAGACGTACTAAAAGCAGACGGTTTGTTCTCAGTGGCAGACCACATTACCCAATTTACCCAACCGGAACAGTCAAGCCCTCTAAATACTCTCCCTTTGTAATCAGGGTTTATGATATTATAGAAATTATTTCCGGTATATCCACTACTTGCAGGCTTTCCACCAAAATAATATGGAATATAGCCTACACTGTTTAATGCAAACTCTACAACTTTTCTCCTATCCTCGCTTAAATCTTCAGGAAGTTCATTAAGATATGTAGTAATTTCTTCTTTTGAAAGTGGTTTTCCGGTTGAAAATGAACTTATACTTAAGCCGTATTCCTTAAACCAATCTTGACTTGCCAATTCTCTTACTTGTGCAATTTTATCTTCTGTCCAACCTTGCCAAGAATCATTGAAGTTTTTCTTGTCATTTCCTATTTTATCAATAGTAAATAAATTCCTTTTACCATTTAAAGTATAAATGCTAATGTCAATATTTAAATTTAGCTTGCCTGCATTTTTAGTAAAAACTACATCACCATTTGAATCAAGTTCAAACTTATTTTCAAAATTATTTGCATTTGAAGATGTTGCAACTTCTATATTTTTAATTTGAGCTTGACTCTCATCTTCTACTGCTTGTGTATCTGCATTGGCATTATTTTCAAGTCTTTTATTATTAAAGTAATCAATGATAGTCTTTGCATTTTCCTCATTTTTAGCAACTTCTATCATAGCGTCTGTTAAAACATCTCCCTCATAGCTAATCTCAGACATTGATATACTATGATTTCTTGAGCTTTTCCATAATTGAATGGCATAATTTGTAAAACTCTCACTATCTTCCCAATTATGATAAAAACTATATACACTTGCCATTGCAAGAATTTCTTTTAAATTTGAGTTTGAGTTAAGCAATGTTCCATTTGCATCATGTACATTTAATTTTACTTCATTCCACTTTTTAATAGTCCAACTATCAGGATTAAGTGGATCTTGTTCCTTGTCTGTTACATTAAATTTTCCTAGAACTCTATCTCGTCCTAAACCTAATTTTTTAGCCATTTCCTCCGGCTTTAAATCAAGCTTAGATATAATATCGGAATACCACTCTCCCTCCATGGAAAAAATTTCATTAAAAGTGTTTGCTGCAAGACTTTTACTTACATCTGTTTCTTTACTGTCAACAAATCTTTTTGTTAAATTCAAATATGTAGGAGACGGTGTAAATATTATAACCTCATCATCATTATAAAAGTCCTCATCAAATGCTTTAGTTTCTTTTAAAGTATTATTTGAAACAGGGATAAATGCTTTAGTTTCTTTATTTGTTGTAGTTGTTTCTAGTATTGTTTTACTTGGTAAATTCTTAGCATAAACTTTATTAATCTTAGTTCCAAAATAGAATATATTGGTCATGATAAATGAAAGCAGCAATGATAAAATAACTGCTTTATTCATTTTATGATTATAGCTAGTTGTAAAGAATGACCTTATTGATTCAATATATTCTTTTACATTTGGAATACTGTATGGTTTTTTTACTCTTTTTAATAATTCTAAAATCTTTTCATTTAATGTCTTTTTTGTCATAAAACCTCTATTTATTAAGTGCTTTGCTCCTTTTTCTAACCATATAACTATAACATATTATAGACTCGCTGTCCTATAAAATATTAAATAAAAATTTTCTAAAAAATTGTAAAAAATATAATACTGATATCTGCATTTAAACTCCCTTTACCACTCTAATTCACAAAAACAAAATTTAAATCTCTTAAATTTGCTTAATTCATTTGTATATGCTAGGTATAAGGCTAGAACTATATCTTTAGAAATGTTATAGTTATAATGATTACATTGAAAGGAGCTGATTACAAATGAAACTTACATGGAAGAATGAACCACAAAATCTAAGTCCACAAATTAAAGAATTAATCGAGGAACTAGGAATAATACTTTGCCAAAATGGTATTTCTCTTTATACTAAACTTGGTAATGCTCTAGATATTACATATTCTCAAAATGAAATACATTTAGAATATTCCTCTCTTTCTGAATTATGTAGAGGACTCTCACTTTTAGAAGGTTTGACACCTAATACTTCAATAACTCAAAAGCCTATTTTCAATTTACTTGGAGTTATGATTGATGTCAGTCGTGGAGCTGTACCACGACCTGATATTTTAAAGTCTATACTGCGTAAAATGGCTACTATGGGTTATAATGCTATGATGCTATATACTGAAGAAACCTATCCTTTACCACAAGAACCTTGGTTTGGCTATATGCGTGGTGGTTACACTAAGAGCCAATTAAAAGAACTAGATAGTTATGCCAAAGAACTTGGTATAGAGTTAATTCCATGCATACAGTGTTTAGCACATTTACAGCGTTTTCTTCATTGGCAGGCAACTAGAAAATATCTAGATATAGATGATATTTTACTAACTGACAGTTCTGAAACACAAGAACTTTTAGAAAATATGTTCTCTTCTATTCGTGAATGTTTTTCTACTGATAGAATACATGTCGGTATGGACGAGGCTATGCAACTTGGACTAGGTAGACATTTAAAAGAACATGGCTTTGAAGAGCCTGTTAAAATTATGCTCCGTCATGTAGAACTAATTTGTAAGCTGGCAGAAAAATATAATTTTAAGCCTATGATGTGGAGTGATATGTATTTTCGTCTTGCCTCTAAAACAGGCAATTACTATGATAACAAAGATATTTCATCAAACCTTACATCACTTTTACCGAAATCTATGCAACTGGTTTATTGGGATTACTACCATGAAGACATTTCATTCTATCAAAATAGTATAAAAATTCATCAAAAGCTTGATGAAAATACTGCTTTTGCAGGTGGAGGTTGGAACTGGATAAGTCCAATTACAGATTTTGAGCTTTTTTATACTCGTAGTGTGCCTGCATTAAAAGCTTGTGCAGAAAATAAAGTCAAAGAAGTTTGGCTGACATTTTGGGGAGATGACGGTGCTGAGGCTGACATTTGGTCAATATTACTGCCTATGCAAGCTTACGCTGAATTTTGTTTTACAGGAAATTGTGCCATATCAGATGTATCTGCTAGATTTAAGCATTGTTGCAAACAAGATGCTACTCCTTTCTTACATTTACATCTATTTCATCGTCCACCTAAAGCCAATCTTCCAATATGTGAGGTAAATGCTGCTAAGTTTGTACTATATCAAGATGTTTTACTTGGATTATTAGATGCAGATATTGTTAATTGGGAGCTAGAAAACCATTATACGGCTTTAGCTAAAGAATATGAAGAATGGGAAAAACAGTCTAAAGAGCCATTTTCTCTACTATTTAAATTTTATCATCAATTAGCCAAGGGTTTAGCTTTAAAGGGAGAATTAGGACTAAAAATAAGAGTTGCATATCAACAAAAAGATAAGGATGCTCTTATAGAAATTGCTAAAAATAAAATTCCTCAAACAATTACAGAAGTAGAAAAACTTCGTAATATATGGCGTGAATTATGGATAAGGGACAACAATCCTATTGGATTTGAGGTTCATGATATCCGTCTAGGTGGTGTTAGTGCTAGACTCTCAAGTGCTGCCCTGCGTTTAATTGCCTATTGTAGAGATGAGATTTCTACAATAGAGGAATTAGAAACAACACCTCTTCCATTACTAAATTCTTCAGGTTCTTTAAGAGGTTGTTATCTATGGCAAGAAATTGTCAGTGCATGTAAACTATAGTATTGATTAGGGTTAGAGCTGTCGCAAAATAGCTATCCATATATCTTGTCCCCCGTAGGGGGACAAGATATATAACAGAAAGTCTTTAAATTAGTAAATATAGTTTTATCTGTATTTGTACGGAAAACATAGTTACTAATAAAAATTAATTTTGCAATGTCCTCTAGCCTCTATAACCTAAAATTATAATCATTATCCATAAAACAAAATTAATACCACATATAGCCAAGCCCATATATGAAAATAAATATCTCACTTCTTTTTCAAAAAATGATTTTCCGGCGTAGGCTAAACCTACCAAGGCACAAAGAATTGAGCATAAGCCTAATGAAGATAATATAATATCAGGAGAACCCTTTAAATAAACAACCATTCTATAATCTACAAATGTAAATAATGTAGCTACAATCCCTAAAATCAAGCCCAACATGCTATCTTTTGCATAGGGTTTCCTTAAATAGTTTTTTACCATTTTAGAGTCATTTTCAATATTTTCATCTTCATCAATACTAAATCTTGCCTCATCAAGTATTGATTTACTTTCTTTACTTACAGGACGAAGTATCTTATATCGCTTATTTTTTCTGAAATTTTCAAACATTTTTAATTATCCTCCTATATATTGCATTGAATAATGAAAACATGATATATCCTGCAAATGTGCCTAAAGTATTCAAAATAATATCATCTACATCAAAACTACCTACTTGAACAAGTAGTTGAGAAGTTTCAATAAATAATGAAAATAAAGCTCCTTGAATTACAGTTTTAAATATACCTAGTTTTTTTACGCCAAGAAGTGGTCTGAAAAAGCCAAAAGGCATAAATGCGACTACATTTCCAACTATATTTAAAACAAAAATATATGTCCCAATGGTATCAATATGTGTATAATATCTTTTAATTTCTCTAAATGGAACTAGATTATAGCCATAACTTGAATGATTTCTACCCATTTCTTCTGAGAAAAAGCAAAGATACACAAGAACCATTAAGTATGCTAGAAATAAAATCCAGCTTAATATTCTTTTTAAACCAATATTTTTATCTAACAAAAGTAACACTCCTCTAAATATTATAAGGCTGATTAAGATTTACTTACAAGATTACTATATTCTTCTACAGGTACATAAGCCCTTATCTTTACACCCTCATCAGTGTATTCTTCTTCCAATAATTCCCCAAATTTTCTTATAATCTGAATCTTTCCTACTTCATTGTAGTTAAAAGTCTTTTCAAGTAAAATTTTTCTGTTTCTAATAATCTTTTCAAATAATTCCTTTAACTTATCTATGCCCTCTCCTGTTTTCGCAGAAATCTTTATAGTGTGATTAGAATGAAAATCTCTAGGAAATTCAAAATTTTCTCTATCAACTAAATCTATCTTATTAAATACTGTAACTATTTCTTTATCAAACACTTCTAAGCTTTTTAATGTATCATAAACCACAAGTATTTGAGAATCTGCCTCAAGACTGCTTGTATCTACAACATGCACAATTAAATCTGCATACTTTGCCTCTTCAAGGGTCGACTTAAAAGCCTCAATAAGATGATGAGGTAATTTTCTTATAAAACCGACTGTATCAGTAACTAATACTTCTTGACCTGTTGATAGCTTTAATCTTCTAGTCGTAGGGTCTAGGGTTGCAAAAAGCTTGTCCTCTGCCAGTATATCGGAACCTGTTAATGAATTTAATAATGTAGATTTACCTGCATTTGTATAACCAACTAAAGCAATTACAAAACTATTTTTTCTGTTTTGTCTTATAAGTTCTCTATGATTTTTAAGGTTTCTTAATTCCTCTTTTAGCTGACCTATTCTTTCATGTATAAGTCGCCTATCCATTTCAATCTTTTTTTCTCCCGGACCTCTTGTGCCTATTCCACCTCCAAGTCTTGATAATGATGAGCGAAGTCCTACAAGGCGACTTGCCGAGTATTTTAATTGAGCTAATTCTACTTGAATTTTTCCCTCGCTTGTGCTTGCTCTCTTTGCAAAAATATCAAGTATAATCATGGTTCTATCCATTACTTTAATACTTAGTTCTCTTTCAAGATTTTTAAGTTGTGCAGGCGACAATTCATCATCACAAACTATACCTGTAGCCTCTGTTTCAAAAATCATATCTCTTACTTCATCTATCTTTCCCTTGCCGATGTAAGTTGCAGGGTGTATTTTTTCTCTATTTTGGATAATGTTACCTACACTTAATGCTCCGGCAGTCTTTACAAGTTCAGATAGCTCTTTTAATGACTGATAAATGTCCTCAGTTTCGGAAGTAGAAACTCCTATGAGTATGACTTTTTCTTGTAATTCTTCTATATTAATCAATTCCGACATATTCTCTCCATTTAATTTGAAAGTGCATTTTTTAAAAAATAAATCTCATGTCTTGCGTCTTCATCTTCTCCGAAATTTTCTATGTAAGACTCAAATATTTCAAGTGCCTTTTCATATTTGCCTAAAAACTCATACGAACTTGCCTGATTAAAGATTAATTCCTTATTTTTTGCGTCTTTTTGAAGTCCTTTTTCAAACCATTCAAGTGCTTTTTTATAATCTGCAATATCATAATAAAACGTACCTATCATACTACAAATTTTGACATTTGTATCACTAGCTGAAGTCTGAGCTTTTTCATATAATTGTTTTGCTTTTTCTATATAAGTTTCATCTGAATTTTCTTTTCCTTTTTTTATAAGTGCCTTTCCAAGCTCATATAATGCCTCATCATGCATAAGCCCTTTGTCAGCTAGAACATCTGCCTCCTCATATAGCTTAATCGCATCTTCAACATTTCCTGATGATAGGGAAATGCAAATAACCCTCATGTTTTTATATATGGCTTTGTCTTCCTCTGTTTGTGAAAGAATTTCATAGGTATGCTCTGCAGCCATATAATCCTTTGCTTTAAATTCTGCCTCTGCTCTATATTTTAAAATATCAAGTTCAAGCACTCCCAGTTCATTTAAGTCTTTAACTTTTAATGCCTCATCAAATTTTCTAATTGCAGCATTATAATTTCCTTGTTCATATAACTTTAATGCCTCATCTTTAATTCTCTTTTCAACATTAGTTTTATTATTGCAGGCATTTAAAACAATTAAAACTAAGCAAAGTAATAAAAATCTATATAAGTTTTTTGAAATATTTTTTATCTTTATCATTTAATTAACTCCGGTAGTTCCAAAACCACCTCTATCTTTTTCATCAAGTTTAGCAACTTCTTCAAACTCAAGATTAGGTTGATTTTCCATAATTCTGAATTGGCATATTCTATCATTTATAGAAATTTTAGTATCTCTTAGTGCATAAGCGGGAAAATGCCATTGGTCATTATCGCCACAATAAGTACCGTCAATAACTCCCATTGAGTTTACTTGTATTATGCCAAAATTTTTAAATGTAGAACTTCTTGGGACTACATGTGCCTCATAACCTTTTGGAAGTTTCATTGCTATTCCAAGTGGAATTAGTTTAAATTCTCCGGCTTTCAGCTCAACATCTTTGGCAGCCCTTAAATCTATCCAATCACTTTTATTACCACCTATATAATCTAGTTTCTCTATTTTATCTGAAAAATATTTTATTTGTATCTTCATTTTTGGTTTACTCTCTTTCACGCATAATAAAAATTTACCTATTCAGTAATACAACTATTATACCAATTAATAACAGATGTACAGGATAAAAAATATAGAAAAAATACTTAGAAAATTTTGTATTACTTCCTTTTTTGCCATTATAAAAATATAATAGTATCAATGGGATTAAATAAGCAAGACTCTCCATCTCAAGTTCAAAATCAAGATTAAAATTAAGCCCTTCTTTTAAAACTATCCAGCTTTCAAATGGAACAAGTATAAAAGTATTAAATAAATGATTACTAAATATTGCCCATAAAAAATATCCAAATAGCTGATAGTTTTTTATTCATTCTTAACCTCCATGTATGTTATTTATATAACAAAAGTTAGTACCTAACTCTCATTATCATCAAACTTATAGCTTACCTCTTCCTCAACTTCTCGTGTAAGCTTGGCTGCAACATCTTCTCCTATTGTTGGAAGTTCGTCTTTTGAGCCTACCCCAAATCTCCTCAAAAATTCCTCGGTAGTTGCAAAAAGTATAGGTTTACCAATAACATCAAGTCTACCTGCCTCATATATTAAGCCATACTCCAATAATTTATTTAAAGAATAAACTGATGAAACACCTCTTATATTATCTATTTCATTCCTTGTAACAGGCTGTTTATAAGCTATTATGGATAATGTTTCAAGAGTCGCCTCTGTTAAAACTTGTTTCTTAGGAGTCTTAGCTACTTTAATTAAATATTCATAATACTCAGCTTTAGTACACATCTGAAAACAATTTTCAAGCTCCACAATCTTTAAACTGCTATTTTCATCTTCATATCTTTTTTTTAAACCTAAGACTATATTACGAGTAGTATTTAAATCACATTCAAGTGCAGTGGCAAGCTGTCTTAGCTCTACTGATTTTCCCATAGTAAATAAAATAGCCTCTATTGCATTTTCAAATTCTATTTTTCTATAAATATCTAAATCCATTCTAATCTCCAAAATCTTTAGTTTTAACCCATATTTCCCCAAAGGTATATTCCTGAAAAATGTCTATCTGCCCCATTTTTATGAGTTCTAATACAGCTAAAAAAGTAACTACCATTTCAAGTTTGCTTTTTTGATTAACTAAAAGGTCTAAAAAACGACATTTCTTTACTTCTACTATAAATTTAAAAACATATTCTAGTTTTTCCTCTAAGCTAATAGATTCTTTTTTTATAGTACCAAATTTACTCCTTTGAGTATCAATTCTGTTTTCACTTCTTTTTATAGCTTGCTCAAATAGTTCTTTTAATTTTTTCAGTGTAACGTCTGAAAGTAATTCATCTAAATCAATTTCAGGTTCATATCCTGTTACTTCATCAGGTAATGTAGGTTCTTTATAAAATATTTTTTCTGCACTAATCTCTAAATCCGAAAGTTCTATTGCAAGTTGCTTGAACTTCTTATATTCAATAAGTCTTTGAACAAGTTCATCTCTTGGGTCAACCTCATCTCCTGTCTGTTCATCTATTTCTTTTGGTAGTAACATTTTGGATTTTATTTCAATGAGAGTTGCCGCCATTACTAAAAAATCAGAAGTGAAATCTAGGTCCTCACTCTCCAAGTTCTTTATATATGCTAAATATTGCTCTGTAATATCAAATATAGGTATGTCATAAATATTTATCTTATCTTTTTCAATAAGATGAAGTAACAAGTCTAAAGGCCCTTCAAAATGCTCAAGTTTATATGATATATCCATTATTTTATTCCTTAACTATATCTAGTACAACTAATTGTGGTTTATTATTTAGTCTTATATTTATACTGTGAGTTCCCAAACCTGAACTTATAATATGATATGACTTACCATATCTTTCAAGTCCTACTACATGTCTATTAAAAAGTTGAAATTGTGGTGTCATAAGCCCTGTATTTATAAAAGGAATTCTTACAGTACCACCATGAAAATGACCTGACAAAGAAATATCACTTCCCCACTTTGCATAACTTTTTCCATAAAGTGGAGAATGTGCTAGGAGTATTTCAAAATATTTTTTATCACTCTCTCCTATTCTACTCTTTATATATGAGATAGGCATGTCCTCACATTTCCCCTTTTTATAAAACTTTCTTGCAATATCAAGACCTGTTATTCTGATGTTTTCATCAAACATGGCACTTTTATCACTTAGATATACAATACCATTGTCTTTTAAAAAATCAATATATTTTTTGTAAATTTTCTTGTACTTAAAGTCATTATCCCTAAGTCTTTCCTCATGATTTCCATTTGCATAAAAAACTTTATATTTTTTTGCCAATTTTTCACAAAGAAATTTACTCTTTGATAAGCTTGACTTATTTTTTACGGTAACTAAATCCCCCCCAATAAGTATTGCATCAGGCTTTATTTTATCAATGGCCTTGATTAAAATGTTATTTTCAGCTCCAAATTCATGCTCATGCATATCACTTAAAAACACAAAACATTTATTAGAACTAATCTTTTTTGTAGGAATTTTATATCTTACTACTGTTAGAGTTTCTTTTTCATATTCAGAGCGAAACCACGCAAGCGTACCGATGAAACTTACTAAACTTGCTAATGCAGGTATAAATTTATTCATTTTCAATTTTTATTACCTCAAAGCCATAATCAAGCATTGCCTTTGTATCTTCATATTGGGTCTTATTTGCATTTAAAATTACAGTTATTAACTTAGTATTACCTCTTTTTGCACAAGTAACTAAGGTGTTCTTAGCCTTTGAGGTATAACCTGTTTTTCCTCCTATTATTCCCTCATAAAATCTTGCATCAGCATTATTTAACATTTTATGCCCCATAGTTATAGGGGTTAGAGTAGGCTTTTTTATAGTTGCAGGAAAATTATAATTTAAGGTTGAATCAAACTGTACAAAGGTTTCATTTGCAAAACAAGCCTTTGCTATAAGTGCCATATCTCTTGCAGTTGTAAAGTGGTTTACATCATTTAAGCCACTTGGATTAGTAAAATTTGAATTTGTACAGCCAAGTTCTCTTGCTTTTTGATTCATAAGATTTGCAAATGCAGGTATTGAGCCTGATACATGTTCAGCAAGTCCATTTGCAACTTCATTTGCAGACTTAAGAAGTAGACCATATAGGCTATCTCTAACACTTATATTGTCCCCCTCAACTAAACCAAGTGTTACAGCTCCACTCTCTAAATTTGTTGTTGCTGACCTAGAATAAATCACTCTATTATCCAACTGAGTATTTTCTATAACTAAAAGTGCTGTTAAAATCTTGGTTATTGAGGCAGGGAAAAATCTAGTATCTGCATTTTTCTCATATAAAACCTTACCTGTATTTGCGTCTATTATTATAGCTCCATTTGCAGCTACATTTGGGAGTGAAATCTGTGCTATTCTTTGCTTTTTTTCCTCTGTTAATGTAGCTTGCTTTAAGCTTTCTTCATTTTGGGCATTATCAGTATTTTCAGATTTTATAGGTTCACCGACATTTTCTTGTATTGGAGTAAGTAAAGCTTTATTACTTTCCGTTACAATCGGCGAGTTATGCAAAGTTACCTCTGTTAAAGCATAAGAGTTATTTTGAAATAATATACTTGCTGTTAAAGCAAATGCTAATATAAATTTATTTTTTACCATAATTTCTCCTATTTGTAGTTATCAAGAAAAAGATACATCTACTACATTTGCAGTAAATGTATCTCTAATTATTAGTTTATATTTATCTTCTTTTTGGTTTGTATAAAACACTTGCATTAAAACCTGTAGGAGCAGGCTTATCCTCCGGCATTTCTACAACATATTTTGCAGTCAGAGAATTTCTTAATGCACCAAAAGGCGAAAAATCCCAATCCACTTTTGCCTTAAGAGAACGCCCTGATTTAAGAAGAATACTGCAAACAATCATTTTATTATTATTATAATCAGTAGTCATAAAGCATACTACATTTCTCTTTCCAAAATCATAAAACTTTACAAGTGAATATTTAGTAATGTAGTCTAACACTTCATTTGCATATTCCTCAAATCTATTTCCATAACCTCCATAATCTACACTTAAGTTTTTAGTAAAAATAGATTTCTTCCACATCATCATTTCTACATCATTTTTAAATCTATCACTTGCACTTTCATTTTCATCAAAAAATCTAAAACCAAAAGCACTCATTATAATATTTAAACTGATAGAATCTGTTGCAGACTCATCATAAAGTTCTGCAATAAAAGGTCTACCGTCAGGAATTAGTCCATAAACATAACCTAAGTCTTGAGGCATAATTTTATTGTCTGCATAGACTACTACAGGCCATTCAATATCAGTAATAATAACATCTTTTCTCATATCTGTTTTGTAAATTTCTGTATCTAAACTTTCTCTATTTAAATTTTCTCTATTTTTAATAACTTCTGACTCCAAATCATCAGTATTTAAAATCTCTTTATTTTTATCATTATACCTATAATTACTCTTTCTTGGCGACTTTCTGGCATTATATTCTGAATCATATTCATCATCAGCATTTAAAGCCTCTAAAATTTTTATATTTCTACCAATGTTGGAACATACATTTGAAAAGTTGAAATCAGAAACATTACTCCTATTAGGAATTTCTTCTCTGTTATTATGACCATTTCTGACGTATTGACTAATTCTAAACACACTCTTAAAAGCATTTAAATTTGGATTGTCTAATTTTACATCATACACTGCAAATATAATATTTTTGAAAAATGAAATAAATTCTTCTTTAATTAGAACCTCGTACATGTCTTGTGCAACTTCATTTACATCATTTCCAAATGCACCACAACCCCAAGCTCCTAGAATAATAGTATCAAACCCCTCATATCTTGCTACTTGAAAGCCCTTTCTAAGCTTTCTCTTTCTCTCCTCTGAAAGCTCCTCCCTAGTAAGCCTTGCTGCTTTCATCTTTAGATTAGGAGGGGGAACTGATATAACCGAAACCTCAAAACTGTTTTCAAGGTAAATGCCGGATGCCTTTCTAAATACCTCTACATTTCTCGATACAAGAATATAATCGGAGTCAGTATCAGAATTCATTCTTGAATTATTACAGTCATACATTCGCCTTGCTTTTCTACTTGAAATTGATTGATATAAAGTACTTTGACGACAAAGAACCTCCTCTTGAGCATTACCTCCCTTTAGAAAGCCGCCCCCCGGGATATAAGCATTTGCCGAGTTAAGCACAACAACACTATTGCCTATGTTTTTTGCCTCATAAGCAGCATCAAAACTATTATAATCATTTATAATAATATTGGTAGTATCGTATAAACAATCATTTTCACTATTTGCCATTTCCACTTCTAATATTATCTCGGGCGAAAATACATCAACCTGCTCTCTTTTTTCCAAACTCAACTTTAATTTTTTGCGAACATTATTATAATTGTAATACCCACAACTAAAAGTATCTAAATTTTCCTCTACTATTTCTCGTCTTGATTCTCTACTCATATAACTATTCCTTTTTATTTAATAAAGCGTTCATCAGTTAATGCAAAACACACCTATATTATCTTAGATTTGTGAAAAATATTTTTGTAAAATACTTACGATTTCATTGTAAGAAAATAAATATGCTTACATTATACATTATCCTAGGTCTTCATGTCAAATTAAGGAAAATTACAAAAAGTTTACTAAATTTTAAATGCAAATATTATTAGTTAATAAATATTCTTTCTATATCCTACTGATAAGGCAAGTATTTTGCATACCTCACTATGAGAATAGCTAACCGGATTTTTATTATATTCTTCAAGTGATTGTCTATAAATTTCAAGGTCATATTCATCTTCAATCTTTTCTAATACTGCTTTTCTAAAAAGTTCAGATAATGATATATTATTGCTTTTTGCATAAGACCTGAATAGTTTTTCATCTTGTGCAGTTAATCTTACTGAAATAGACATAATGCTGATTACCTCCTCTCTTTTTTGTATTACATTGTTGCACATAATATTATATATTATCAGAAGTATTTATGTCAAATTCATCATTCTTTCTAATATGTATGTTAAATATAATAAAAAATAGATTTAAACAAACAGCAAGTATAATTACTCCCATTCCTCCCTCAATACCAATCTTTCCTGCAACTGCACCTACAATACTAGGCATAATAGTAGCCCCTAAACCTCCTACTGTAAGTAAAATACTTAAGGCAGCAGGATATTTCTTAAGTACTTCTCCCACTCCTGAAATTGTAGTAGCATAAATGCCTGCCATGGAAAGCCCTACTCCTATCACACCGATTGAAGTAATCAAAGATTGATGAATAAAAAGTAGTATTAATGCAAAAATAATATAACCGATTCCTGTACCTAAGAGCAGATACTGTTTCTTAACTTTTGTAGATAAGTAGGGTATTTTTTCGTCCTATTTTGATAGGTAAAATCCCACCTAAAAAGCTTGAGCAAAGATTCCCTAATGCATGTGCAGATACTAAAATACCACAAAATAGATAGTCTAAATTATATGACTCTTGAATATATGGTAATAGAGAACCTATTAGAAGTGCCAACATTCCATTTACAAAAAAGATATAATAACAACTTATAAAAATTCCTATATTATTGTTCTTATAGTTTGAGTTTTCCATGATAATTTTCCTTTTAAGTTATGGGGAGTAATAATTTTTATTCATTATAAGACTGTCGCAAAATTCCATATAATAATAGATAAATATAACTTTATTATATTTAAGTAAAGGACAACAAAGATAGTACTATACCTAAAAATGAGTTTTGCAACAGCCTAAATAAACAACTATTTCTTGACTTTGCTCTCTATATAGGCAGCTAAGTCCTTTTGCAAATTTCCTAAAACCTCTTTATTTAATATAAAACCTTGACCATTATCAAAAACTAAAATAACCATTCCCAAAATACTTGATACTTTCTTTACCTTATTCCAAGATACGCTTTTTATATTGTTATTACTTGATATATCTATTCCTGTATCATTAAATTCAAGTATCATGCCTTTTGGAATAGCTTTAAGTTGCTTTTTTGAACGCATATAGATAAGTATTGGTTGTAAAACCGGAAATAATATACTTAAAAATAACATCACTATTTTTAGAAAAATGTTTACTTCTTTCCAAAATGAAAGCAAACAAAAAATCATTGCACAAGTAAATAAAATATTACATATACCTACTAAGGAACTATAAATATTGTAAAGTGTAAGCTTTAGAATATCTATTGCCTTAACTTTATAATTAAATCTGTATTTCATTTATCTACCTTAATGACTAAATATTGTAGGAAGTAAAAGACTTATCTCAGGGATAAATGTAATAAGCAGTAATGTTATAATCATACACAAGTAAAATGGTAATGTTGCTTTAACTACTCTTTCCATAGGCACTTTACTTACAGCAGAACCAATGAAAAGTACTGCTCCAACAGGTGGGGTCAAAAGTCCTATACCACAATTAAGCACTACCATTATTCCAAATTGAATAGGACTAATACCTATTTCAGTAGCGATAGGAAGTAATATAGGAGTTGCAATAAGTATTATAGGTGCCATGTCCATAATACAGCCTAATATCAATAATATTAAATTAATAAGCAATGCAATAATAATAGGATTGTTTGTAATTCCTTTTATTGTATTTGCAGCAAGTTCAGGTACATGTAACCTTGTTAGACAGTATCCAAAAATACTAGAAGTTGCAATAAGTATAAGCACTATTGAAAGTGTGTCCACACATTCTCCTAATACTTTCCAAACTCCTTTAAAGTCAAGACCTTTATAAATAAATACACTTACAATAAGACTGTAAAAAACTGCTATTGCTGCTGATTCAGTAGCAGTAAAAAGTCCCCCTACTACACCTACAACAACTATAAGAACAGCAGCCAATGCCCAAAAGGAAACCTTTAGCTCTTTAAAGAAACGTGAAAAACTAAACTTTTCTCCCTTGGGATAGTTTCTTTTTACAGAAATGATATATGAACCTACCATTAGTGATACTGCAAGTAACACCCCCGGCAAATAACCTGCAAGGAATAAACTTCCTACTGAAAGTCCTCCGGCAGTAGTTGCATAAATAACCATATTGTGGCTTGGAGGAACTAATAGTCCCTCACAAGAAGACGTTATTGTAACTGCTGTTGAAAAATCATCATCATAGCCTTGTTCTACCATCATAGGAATCATAATTGTTCCAATAGAGGCAGTATCAGCAGCCGCTGAACCTGAAATTCCACCAAAAAAGTAAGATGCGACTATATTAACCATTGCCATTCCACCTCGCATCCAACCCACAATAGAATCAGCTAGTGCAATAAGTTTTTCTGAAATTCCACCTGAACCCATAAGACAACCCATAGTAATGAAAAAAGGTACTGCCATAAGGCTATAAGAACTAATTCCTTTAATCATTTGTTGTGCTATTGTACTTAGAGGTAGTCCTTGATATAACAAACAAAGAAGTGAGGCAAGTGCTACTGCATAAGCAATCGGAAATCTAAGTAAAACCATAAGTAAGAAACTTCCAATCAATATAAGTATAGCAATAGAAGTTGAATCCATTTATATTTCCTCCTTTGCAAATAGTGAATAAAAATGTTTAAGAAATGTTTCTAATCCAAATATTAACATAACTATTCCGGCAAGTGGCACAGGGAAATATTTCCAAAATCTTGATAACCATGGAATACTTACATAAGAACCCTTAGAGCCAATTTCCAGGGCATATCTCATTCCCACTACTAACATAACAATAGCAAGAATAAAAACTGCTATATCAGCCATTAAGTCTAAAAACTTTAATACTTTTGGTGGAAGTTTGTTATCAAATGCAGTCATTCTTATATGACCATTTCTACGAAGTGCCAAAGAGGCTGAAAGAACAGCCATATAACCCATGCAAGTAAGAATTATTTCCTCACTCCATGCAGGGTCGGGAATAAATGGCACATAACGTCCAAGAACTGACATTCCTGTAATAAGTATATCTATAACAAGTAGTAACTTACAAATAAACATTATAAAATTATAAAACTTATCAAAAAACGGTTTAACCTGTTTAACTAACATATTAACTCTCTTTCTGAACTAAATTTATTTCATATCTAAGATTTTTTGATACAGTTCCTTATTATTTGCAGTAGAAGAATCTATAATTCCCTTGCAAGCCTCTTGCCATGGCTTAATATCTTGTACTTCTACTACATTACAACCACTCTTTTTAAGTTCCTCTATAGCTGCCTTTTCTTGAGCCTCAGAATTTTTCTTATTTTCTGCTGAGGCATATTTTCCTGCCTCCATAATTATATCTTGCTGTTCTTTAGTAAGAGAATCCCACGCTTTATCAGTAATTACTACTTGAACAGCACCAAGCGTATGACCGTCAAGTATTAGATTATTTGCAACTTCCGGAAAGGCATTTGATTTATAATTTACTATTGGTTGTTCAGCACCGTCTACAACTCCTGTTTGTAATGCTGAATATAACTCGCCAAAATCTACTACTGTCGGATATGCTCCAAGTCCCTCTACCATTCCATTCATAATAGGGTCATTTGAAACACGAAGTTTCATTCCTTTTAAATCTTCAAGCCCCTTAACTTCTTTAGTTGTAAAGAAATGACGAAAGCCCTCCTCTCCATAGAAAAGACCTCTTATACCACTACCTTTTTCAGACGGCTCTGCTAAAAACTCCTTTGCAAGCTCAGATTCTGCAAAATTCCAAAAATGTTTACGGCTTTCAAAAGTATATGGAACTGAAAGAAGTTTTGATTTTTCTCCACCATAGCTTGTAAGTGCAAATGCTGAAATACGAGACATATCAATAGTTCCACCCCCACCTAGCATTGTATCTAAAACATCATTTTCAGAACCTAATACACCACTTGCTTGAATATCAATATGTATTTTTCCATTTGATAACTCTTCTACTTTTTCTTTAAAAGCAGTATCAAACTTACCTACAATAGTATCTAAAGGATTTACTTCTGCATAAACAAGTGTAAGTTCTGCATCTTTAGCATTTGCAGCTACCTTTGTTTCTCCACTAGAAGTGGTACTACTTGTGCTTTCCGGTGTTTTTAGTCCACAAGCTGATACTGAAAATACTGTTGTAACACCTAATAATAATGCTAAAATTTGTCTTTTCATAATCTTCTCCTTGAAATTATTGTACTAAATGTTTTTACTGTACAATATTTATAGATAAATAAATATTTAAACAGCTTAATCTATATTATAGACTAAAAAATATACAAATATAACCCTATATTTTACAATTAATACAAAATTAAAGAGCGTATATATTTACTCTTATCCATGCATATTAAGAACATTTGAAACATAAATAAATACTTTTGTTTCTTGATTTGTTAGCTATGTTTTATATAGTAATGGGGGATTTCCTCGCCGTCGGCGAGGAAATCCCC
>CALALP010000029.1 GCA_937925515.1 uncultured Lachnoanaerobaculum sp.
ACTTAAGTATTATTAAGTATTAAATAATAGCTTGAAAAATAAATTTACAGAAAAAATTTCACAGACTCGACTCAACCTAATTCATAGTTTGTACAACTCCATTTACTACCCATTCGCCTTGCTCATTTACTGTATAGCCGTCTATGGTTGTAGCATTTGAGGTCATCTTACCATAACTTTCTTCCTTATCACTAAAGTAATAACATCTTAGTTTATTGTCGACACCCATAATCCAATGCCAACCTGTAAACATTTGTCCCTCTTTAGAAGTCTTTGCGTCATTTAGATAATACACTTCATTATCCTTTGAAACAAACCATTTTGTACGCATATTTCCGTCTTGGTCAAATAAGTACCATATCTTTTGGTTACCCTCCATAGTAAATGCCCATTGATTTATAGCCTTATTTCCGTCTAGGTTCTTAAACTGCCATACTCCATTTTCCAAAACCCAATTTCCCTTAAGTTCTATTGAAGTATTTAGAGGCTTAGTTTGTGCAGAGCTTGAATTTTTATTTTGTTTAGTCTTAGATATTGTACTAAAAGTTCTTGATGAACCTCCACCTGAACCACCTCCACTATAACTTGGAGTAGTTATATTTTTCTTAGGCTCTGATTTACTTTCAGTGCTTGGACTATTTACCTTTGGCTCTGATTTGCTTTCAGTACTTGGATTACTTGCCTTTGGTTCTTCCTTACTTTCTGTGCTTGGACTACTTGCTTTCGGTTCTTCTTTACTTTCTGTGCTTGGACTACTTGCTTTCGGTTCTTCTTTACTTTCAGTACTTGGATTACTTGCCTTTGGCTTTTCTTTATCTTCTGTATTTGGCTTAGTTTCCGGTTTTTCTGTGATTTTTGAAGATTTAAGTTCATTAAATAATGTTTTCAATGTACTTATCATATTTTCATAATCTGCAACCGTACTCTTTTCAAGCTTTAATAAATCTTCTGCTCTTTGTAAACCTAAAGCTAATTTCTCCCATTCATTTACAGAATACTTATTCTTATCAAAAGAAGATAGTTCATCTTTTACAAAACTAATATATTGTCTAAGTTTAGTCTTTGCAATTATTATATCCTCAGGTATTGGAAGTTTTTTATAAACTGCCTTATATACTTCATTTTTATATGCTTTCTTTACTTCCTTACCCCAAGATACAAACTCATATCCCTCTCTTACAGGATTAGCAGGAGCAATAGGCATTTCTCCTGCCTCTACATATACTGTTTGAATAAGTCTATCATCAAAGTCTACAAATTTAATTTCATAATTCTTATTATAATAAACTCCATAAACTTTATCAGTTGACATTATAAATTCCATAAAGCTATCGCTATAAGCAGTATCTATAACTTCAGGTTCGTCTTTTCCATAAGCAACTACTCTGTAATCACGCATATTTCTATCTGCCTTAGGTACTTCAATTTTCACAGGTATTGAATAAGCATTTTCAATATCACTTTTACTTCCTGCTACGTCTTTGATAAGTTTCGGATTTATATAAAATTCGCCAACATCTTCATTTTTATTATCAACTATTTCTCTAATTGATTGTAAAGCATTTGCATTTGTAGCAAGTGTTTGTGGAATAGTTTGGCTCTTTGTAAGTTTGAGTGAAACACTTATTTTTTCGCCATTTCTTAAAGCTACTTTTTCTTCATCAGTAAGATTTTCTTCAAGTATGGAATCTAAAACTTTAGTATCGGCACTTGCATACCAATTTGCAGGAACAGTATCTGCAAAAGTATCATATACATAGCCGTCAACAGGTCTATAAACAGCTTTTACATCTACTGAGTGTTCAGGCATTGTAAAGTTTAATATATTTACATCATTTTCAACCATTTCTTCAAAGTTTACTCCACTCGGAGTTACTCTCCAATGTGAGAAAATTTTGCCTTGCTCAGGTTCTGCCATTACTATAATTTCCTGTCCTTTTTCAAAGTTACCACTCTGACCGTCATAAAGTTCATCTTCTATATATAACTTTGCATTTGTTACATTTAATTCTCTACTTGACTCACTTATTATATAGAAACTTTTTTCTACTTTTCCACTATATTTAAGTATGCCCTCTACAACTGCCTTTGCTTTTCCCGGAATATTATTTTTTAAATATTTTACACGATAATCAATTCCGTATTTTAATGGTTGATTATTCTTAGTTACGGTTACTTCAGGCTTAACAGGCTTATCTAGGGATTTTACTTTAATTTTATCTTCAAGTAAACTTACTTTAATGTCTTCTGAGTTAATGTCTGTCTTTTCTTTTGCAAGTCTTACTCTTAACTCGCCTGCTGACATAAATTTATTTGCTTGATGACCTGCATCGCTATAAGTTTCAATTCCCTTAAGCCTTATAGAGGTTGTTTCTATTGGGGCAAATGTTGCCACTTTCCAGCCACCACTTCTATCCCATTCTCCCTCAGAGATTTTTTGCCAAGAGTTATCTACATAAGCCTCTACTTCATACTTCTTTACAATGCCGTTTGTCTGTCCGTCATTTCTTGCAAAATATCTTAAAGCCTCTATCTTTTTGCTTTCTTCCCAAGATAGAGTTATATGTCTGTTTTCAACAGGTGTAACCCTGCTCCAGTCAGTATGCCAATTAGTATCTGTATTTCCGTCTATGGCACGAGTTGCAGGTTCTCTTTGCTCTGAATTGCCTGCTGATACATTATACTTTGTATAATCATAATCCCTACTACTATCATCAGCAGAGAGATTACTTGAAACCTCAGCTCCAAGTCTTATTGTAAATATATTTGTCTTAGAGTGATCTTCTGATTCCATAACTATGAAATGCTCCTTAGCATTTAAAGGGCTTATATAAGTAAGTGCTGTATTGTCCTTAGACTCCATGTTTATGCTTTCTATAAATAGAGCCTCTGTTTCAAAAACATTAGAATTTAATACTTCTGCACTGACCTCCTCATCATTTACTACAAGTTTCTTTAACCCTACTGTACTAAAGGTGTTAAATGAACCTACTGCCTTTTTCAGCTCTATTTCAGATATTCCTATTGTAGCTTTTCTTCCGGTAGGAGGGTCCATTTCACTTCCTTTTACATGAACTTTTAAGAATGTAAATGTAACAGGTGTAAAGCTATATTTATACTCTTTTCTATTTCCCTCAAACTCATTTCCTATTACTTCATTTACATTAAATTCAGTCCAAGTAGTTCCGTCATCTGAAGTATAGAATTTAGTTGTATTAGCATCAGGATATCTAAGTGATGAATTGTCCCTTGCAAAGTTAATAACTATTTCGCCTATTCTTTGCTGTGTAGCATATTCAAATATAATGTCAGCCTCTTTTATTCCTGCCTGTGCTGCACTCCAGTTAGACCATATAGTAGGATTTGCACCACCATTGACATTTTTAGATACCTCTACTTTTCCGTCATTTATAGCTGATAATGTATCATTTGCCGCCATGCCACCCTGATAACTTGTAAGTTTTAATGCATGAGGGGCAATATTTTCTCCTAATGTAATCTGTTCTGCTTGAACTCTTATGCTTGCCTTTACATTTCTTTCTTCGCCAAATATAACAGATTTACCCTCTACCTCAACTATTCCCTCATTTGCAAATACTGTATCTTCATACTCATTCCATGTTACAGGGAAGTTTACAAGTGTAACACTTCCATTTGAAAGAACTGCCGGTCTTGAACTTGGTAAGCTTGGGCTACTTCCAACAGGAATAGTGGTTGAATAATTTAGTACTGCTGCAATATTATCAATGATATTTATATTTACAGCAACTTTATCTCCTGAAGAAATAGTTCCTTTAACTACAAATGTTCCTGTTTTTTCTATTTTTTCCTGATTAATTTCTTCCCAGACTACCTTTTCATCTACTGAAGTAGAATCACTATAATTTACTGTAATCATTTCAGGAAGTACAGGCATATTACCTTTCTTTACATAATAATTTTTTGATGTTTTATAACTTACAACTTTTCTTGTGCCGGAATTTTCTACAGCATTTGAAGTAATATTTACTGTTGTAGACTCCAGTCCGTCTGCACTTGCAGTAACACTTATTTCTCCTGCCTCATTAGTTGACTGCACTATTGCAAGTACCTTTCCGGAAAATGCATTTCTTCTGTCAGCCTTATATGAGGACAAATCAACTGAATTTCCATTGTCAACTCCTACAAGTTTTCCTGCTCCGTTTACAGTGAATTTAATGTCATTAGCTGCATCAGGAATAATGTTTCCGTCCTCATCTGTAACTTCTACCTCAACATAAGCTAAGTCTTCTCTATCAGCCTTAAGTTCAGTCTTATTCTTATAAGTTTTAGCTATAAGTTTCTTTGCAGGCTTAGGAGTCTTAACTATACTATTACCTATTGTATCATTTATAGGAATTGTTCCATTTTCATCACTAAAAGCAACTGCTCTAAGTGTTCCGTCTTGATAAGGTACTGACCATTGTAAATATAGATTCTTATGTGCTACATTAGACTTTCCCTCTCCCTCATATAATTGATAGCTATATTTTCCTCCATTACTTGCTTTTGTTGTAAATGTCTTAAGCCCCAAATCCTGCTCAGTTCCATTTTCAGGAGTAAAATAAAGTCTTACACTCTTAGCATTTGAATAAACAACTACAGAAACTTCTCCACCTGCATTTTTCTCAACCACATCTTCTTTCCAAGCCGGAAGTATATGCAAGGTTGTACTATCATTATTCCATAAACTTCTATAAAGATAGTAACTGTCCTTTGGAAAACCTGCTGTGTCAACTATACCAAAGAAAGAATTTTTAGGTGCAGGCCAGCTATTATTTCTACCTCCCTTAGCACCTCTATTAGTTCCGTTCCAATGAGTAGGCTCTCCAATATAGTCAAAACCTGTCCAAACATATTCGCCTGCTATATAATCTCTTTGGATAATGTCATACCAAGCATCACTCGCCACCTTGCCCCAACCTACTGTTGATTCATCATAGGAGGTAAGCTGATTATTACCATTTTTACCTAAATAACCATTAATCTTATAAATTCCTCTACTATTTACAGCAGATGCAGTTTCAGATGCATAAATTTTCCATTCAGGTTGATTTCTATGCCAATTATCAAGTTGAGCCGCTTTTGCATAGTTTAAACCAACTATTCCATTTGCTTCATTAAGATTTTGAGCTATACGACCATAAATGCTGCCAATATTACTTCCCTTTAGCCTATTATCTCCTGTGGTAACCAATCTTGTACTATCTTCATCTTTAGCCCAATTAATCAGTTTTTGAGAAGTGCTTACATAGGACTCATTTTCTGCCGCTCCCTCTGTAACCTCATTTCCAAGCGACCACATAATAACTGACGGAGAATTATAATCTCTTTTTATTATACTTCTTAGGTCAGATTCAGCCCAAGTCATATTACTTTTTTCTGCCTTTTTATTGAAAAATCTTGCATAATCATAGTTATTGCCATTCTTAGAATATTCCCAACCGTCAAATGCCTCCTCTATAACAAGCATTCCAAGTTCATCACAAATTTCTATAAACTCTCTTGCAGCAGGATTATGTGTAACTCTGATTGAATTACAACCCATGTCTTTTAGAATCTCTATTTGCCTTTTCATCGCATTAGGATTTGCAACTGCCCCCAATGCTCCTTGGTCATGGTGCATACAAACGCCTTTAAGTTTCATATACTCGCCATTTAAAGAAAAGCCGTTATTACTTTGAAATTTAAAATATCTAAAGCCATAGTCATTGAAAATTGTATCAACCACTTCGCCGTCAACTTTAACTTCAGTTTTTACAGTATATAGATTAGGATTTTTAACGCTCCAAAGTTTTGGTGCTGTTACAGGAATTTCAGATTTAATATCACTAGTATTTTCTGATTCTATCTCAGTTTCCACACTTTCAAAAATTGCTATAACCTCTTGCTTACCCTTTTCATAAAGAGTATGTGTCAAGGTTACTTGCTTTTTTAAATCTGAATCATTTTTTATTTTTGTATCTACTATAAGAGAAGTATTTGAGATGTCATTTTCAAGATTTGGACTTGAAAGTTTAATACCATTTAAATCAACATGGACTTTATCTGTTATAGTAATTGCAGTATTTCTATAAATACCACTACCTGAATACCACCTACTAGACGGCACTTGATGATTTACCTTGACTGCTATTACATTTTCCTCTCCAAAATTTATATAAGGTGTTATGTCAAATGAAAATGAAGTATAGCCATAAGGATGATTTCCAAGTAAATGCCCATTTACCCAAATTGTTGAGTCCATATAAACCCCACCAAAATCAATCCTTACTTTTTTATCACTAAGTTCTTGTGAAAGAGTAAATGACTTTCTATACCAACCAATGCCACCGGCAAGATAACCACTCTCTGCCTCAAAATTTTTATTAAACTCTTGTTCAATGCTGTAATCATGTGGTAAATCTACATTTCTCCATGAAGAGTCATCATAGTTTTTAACCTCTGCCCCCTCAGCATTTCCAAGATAAAACTTCCAATTATCATTGAAACTTTGAGTCCTATTTTCTCCTTTTATAACACTTGAATAAATAACTTCAGGCTCTGAACTCATCTGAAAACTAGATACATCTTCATTTCCCCCTGTATTATTTTGAGTACTCAAGTTTTCTAAATTACTTATATCTGTATCAGTATCCACATAGCTTGAAAAATTCAAACTATTTACATAGTTCTCTGCACTTACAGTTATACAGGAATTTAGAACAAATGAAATACACATTCCAAATGCTACCACCTTTTTAAGTCTAAACATAGTATCCCCCCTTTACTCTTTCATCTTATAACCAATAGGTTATTTTAAATAAATATTAACATACTTAAGCCTATTTTAATATTCAATATTCTATATATAAATTATGATTTTTTATCATCGTTAAGCATTATATATAATAATGTAAAAACACTCAAGCTTATATTTGTGAGATATTTATATGATTTTTATTAAAAACTTATCTCTTATATTTACTTTTCTATATAAATTCAAGCTTTAGAAAAGTTTATGATATAATAATGGCATATCTTAAAGGAAAGGGAACAAATTTAATATGAAAACCACTGACTATACAATGCTTTGTAAGCAACTCAAATCTCTTGCTGAGATAGAAAAAAACTATCTCCCACTACTTGCCAATGCGTCAGCTCTACTAAATGAAAATTTACATACTATAAATTGGGTGGGATTTTACCTTTTAACCTCAAAAAATAAGCTAGTTTTAGCACCATTTCAAGGTAAAGTAGCTTGTGTACATATAGAAATCGGAAAGGGAGTTTGTGGAACTTCTGTAAAACTTGATAAGACCTTACTTGTGGAAAATGTACATGAATTTGACGGGCATATTGCCTGTGATAGTGCCTCAGAATCAGAAATAGTAATCCCAATACATGATAAATTTGGAAATGTAAAGGGGGCTTTAGATATAGACAGCCCTATTCAAAAAAGATTTAATGAAAATGATAAGATTGGGCTTGAGGCATTTGTAAAGGTACTTGAGGAAAATATAGAGTTTGAGGGATAGGGGGGAGGGAATCCCCCCTGTTTCTTTGATTAATTATTCATCAGTTGCTGTTTGCTCTTCCTCTGCAATTTTAAATTCAATAACTAAATATTTTGGAATATTATTTTTTTAATACTTTCCACCCACTAACCACCTATTTTTACAAATCCCCAACCAATTCCTTTAGTACCTTTCCTATATCCTCATTAATACATATAGATTTTTCTACAATATCGCTAGGTACATAGCTTTCATTTAAATTTAAGCAAATATATCTTACATTTTCCCATTCTTTAGTCATATTCCAAAAGCTAAATTTAATAATTGCAGGAGTATTATTTCCTACTCCAAGCTCAAAAAATACTACATTCTTATCCTTACATTCATTTAAAAAACTTAAATAGTTTTCATGTGCTTTATGCCACCCTTCGTCCTCAACAAATCTATTATCAATTCTAAGATTCATAGTCATAGGTTTGCCACATTTTGGGCAATATGGTATCAATTCACTTGGGATTTTCATATTCTCTTGTTTAGCTATCATCTCTCTTACTGCTTTTTCATTGTCATAAGTCTTATTATGGCATGGCTTACTACATTGCCATAAGCCATAATCTCCCTGCATATAATACAGTCTATTCTTATCAAAACCTGCTCTTTGTATTTGGTGGTCTACATTTGTAGTTATAATAAAATAATTCTTATCTTTAAGCAATTTAAATAAATTTTTGTAAGGCTCTCCTATCTCTACATCATATCTATTATAAAAAATTTGCCTACTCCACCATGCCCAGTATTCTTCCAATGTTTCAAATGGGTAAAATCCCCCTGAATACATATCATTAATACCATATTTATTCTTAAAATCTAAAAAATATTTCTCAAATCTCTCTCCAAAATAGCTAAAACCTGCTGAAGTTGACATTCCTGCTCCAATACCAACAACAATGGCATCACATTTTTCTAAAATTTCAACTAAGTAACTCTTGGTAAATTTCTTCATCTTCTGATTTGAAAACATTAAACACCACCTTTAACTTTCTATCTTTTTCTTTTAAATATCTCTTTACCGTATCTATTGCAATTTCTGCTGCTATTGTATTTGGAAAATGAAATTCTCCTGTAGATATACAACAAAAAGCTATACTCTTAACTTTATTTTCACTTGCTATCTCTAGGCAAGACAAATAACAAGACTCAAGTAACTTTTCATGATTTTCCGTTAATTTATCATCTACAATAGATCCAACTGTATGAATTACATACTTACTTGGAAGATTATATGCACTTGTTATCTTAGCTTTGCCTGTTTCTTCTAAATGATTTTGTTTTTCCATTATCTCATTACAACTTTCTCTAAGTTGTATACCTGAATAAGTATGTATTGCATTATCAATACATTTATGATTTGGTACAAAGCAACCTAGTAATCTATTATTTGCTGCATTAACAATAGCATCTACCTTAAGAGTCGTAATATCCCCTCTCCATAAATAGATATTTTCTGCTATTTCATCTAAATCTTTTAACTTTGTAATGCCTTTTTCTTTTAATTCTAATTGCAAATATTTATCTTGAACCTTGAGAAATTCAGCACTTGCCTTTTTAGCCTCTCTTACATTAAAAAGCCCCCTCAGCAATTCTTTTTGGCTTTCTTCATCATTTGGAATGACTATTTTACTATATTTATTATCTTCTTCTATTAATTTTTTTATCAAATATATTCTTCTTTCTTTTTGAGTCATAAGTTCTCCTTCATTAACTAGGGGGTGTTGCAAAACATTTTACAATGCCCCCAAAATATTCTTATATTATCTTCTGATATGCAAGCCTCTCGCTGCCGTCCTCTACCTTTATAATTCCA
>CALALP010000030.1 GCA_937925515.1 uncultured Lachnoanaerobaculum sp.
GTTTTACCCAAGTATGGTTTTAAAAATTATTATATTTAAAAAAATTAATATATACTCAATTTTAATTATATAGAAAAAGAGAACTCCCCACCAATAGTGAAAAGTCCTCTCCCTCTACATAAATTTATAATTTAAAATATTTTTATAAAGCGTTTTTGTAATTTATCACATTTATATCCTATTTTCTCATAAAATAAATGTGCGTCTTTTCTATACTCAGCAGAATTTAGCCTTATGAACTTACAGCCTAATTTTACAGCTTTATCTTCTAAAAAAGTCATTAGCTCTTTTCCAATCCCTTTGCCTTGATACTTGGGTAAAACAGCAAGACCTAAAATATTTAAGCCTTTTTCAAAATATATACATTCGTAAATTTGTGCTTGAACAAATCCTACTATCCTTTTATCTAATTCATATCCCATGATAATATGGTCAGGATTTGAATTTAACTTTAATATCTGACTTTTAATCAATTCTATATTTGTATCATATCCTAGTGAAACTCTGCTTAATTCTTCTATATCACTACTATCATTTAGGTTTAATTCTCTAATCATGTTGTCCACTTAAAAACTCATGTATTCCTCTTGCACCTGCTTTTCCTGCCTCCATAGCAAGTATAACAGTAGCTGCTCCTGTAACTGCATCTCCACCTGCATACACTCCCTCTTTGCTGGTTCTACCATTTTTCTCATCTGCTACAATACATTTCCACTTGTTAATTTCAAGCCCTTTTGTAGTATTTGAAATTAGAGGATTAGGAGAAGTTCCAAGGGACATAATAACTGTATCGCAATCTATAACATACTCACTGTTAGGGATTGCCACAGGTCTTCTCCTACCACTTGCATCAGGCTCTCCAAGCTCCATTTTAATTACTTTCATGCCCTTAACCCAACCCTTTTCATCTTCTAAAATTTCTACTGGATTAGTTAAGAGGTCAAACATTACCCCCTCTTCTTTAGCATGATGAACTTCCTCAGCTCTTGCAGGAAGTTCTGCCTCACTTCTCCTATAAACTATATGAACCTCTGCACCAAGTCTAAGAGCAGTTCTTGCTGCGTCCATAGCTACATTTCCACCACCTACAACACAGACTTTCTTGCCATGTGTAATAGGAGTATCATAGTCATCTCTAAAGGCTTTCATAAGGTTACTTCTAGTTAAATATTCATTTGCAGAAAAGACTCCATTTGCATTTTCTCCGGGGATTCCCATAAACATAGGAAGTCCTGCACCTGAACCTATAAATACAGCCTTGTAGCCTTCTTCTTCAAATAAATCATCTATTGTAAGAGTTTTTCCTATAATTACATCTGTTTCAATTTCAACTCCAAGTTTTTTTACATTTTCAATTTCAGGATTAACTACCCCCTCTTTAGGAAGTCTAAACTCCGGAATACCATAGGTAAGAACTCCTCCTGCCTCATGAAGTGCCTCAAATATCTTTACATCATAACCTAATTTTGCCAAATCTCCTGCACAGGTAAGCCCTGACGGACCTGAACCTATAACTGCAACTTTTATATGATTTTTAGGTGCAGTTACCTTTGGCACTACTCCATTTTCCCTAGCCCAATCAGCTACAAATCTTTCAAGCTTTCCGATAGAAACTGCCTGTCCACGTTTTCCTCTAACACAAACTCCCTCGCATTGTGTTTCTTGTGGGCATACTCTACCACAAACTGCCGGCAATGCACTTGATTCTGCTATAATCTCTGAGGCTTTTGCATAATCCCCCTTAAGAATTTGTTGTATAAATGCAGGTATGTTTATGGAAACAGGACAACCTACAATACATCTTGCATTCTTACAGTTAAGGCATCTAGTTGCCTCTAAAACTGCCTCTTCTTCACTATAACCTAAACATACTTCCTTAAAATTAGTTGCTCTGACCTTAGGTTCTTGCTCCCCAATGGGTACTCTTGTCCACATATCCATTATTCGTTACCTCCACAAATGCCACAACCACCATGATGAGTTGCTCCCTCAAGCTCTCTTAATTTGGCTCTGCCCTCAGCAGTTTTATAAGTTTGCTGACGTTTCATAGCCTCATCAAAATTTATCAAATGTCCGTCAAACTCAGGTCCGTCAACACATGCAAACTTTATTTCATTTCCAACTGTAAGCCTACATGCCCCACACATTCCTGTTCCGTCAACCATAATAGGGTTTGTACTTGCTATTGTATGAATACCCAATTCTTTAGTAAGTAAACATACAAACTTCATCATTATCATAGGTCCAATAACAACACATAAATCATATTTTCTACCTTGATTTATAACAAGATCTTTTATGCCCTCTGTAACCATGCCCTTATGTTCATAAGAACCGTCATCAGTCATAATATATAATTCATTGGCAACTGACCTCATTTCATCAAGTAAAATAAGTGTATCCTTATTTTTTGCACCCATGATACAATCAGCAGGAATTCCCTTTTCTTTAAGCCATTTTAATTGTGGATAAACAGGTGCTGTACCTACACCTCCTGCAACAAATAATATCTTTTTATTTTTCACCTCCTCAAAGTCGTCCTTTATAAGTTCACTTTCATTTCCAAGTGGACCTACAAAGTCCATAAAAGCATCTCCCTCCTCAAGCTCTGCCATTTCTTTTGTACTTGTACCCACTGTTTGAAAAACAATAGTAACAGTTCCTGCCTCTCTGTCATAATCGCAAACTGTAAAAGGTATTCTTTCTCCCCTTTTATCAGCCTTTACAATGACAAATTCTCCCGGCATACATTTTTTGGCAACTCTTTTTGCCAAGACATCCATTAAATAAATATTCTCGGCAAGTTTCCTTTTTTTGACAATCGTAAACATAAATAACCCCCTTACTTTATTAGAGTATATATACTATAAAATCATTAGCCCAAGATGACGCAAACACCTATAAAAGGACTAACAATATATAATAACTAATTATTTATAATACAAGTTTTAACCAATAGACGCATAAATTTTGAGCAATTATGTCTACTATCTTCTTACCGGCTAATTACTACTTGTATTTTAACATAAATACTCTTAGTTTACAGTTAAAATTTATTCATTTTTCTAACAATCAAGCTAATATAATCTTTAAGCTTAGTTTATATTTTTTTGTACATTCTAAAATAGTATGCTAAATCAAAATATGTTTCTTCTTCTGTTTCAATAATCTTTTTCCAAGCATTGCTTATATCAAGATTTTCAAAAAACTTATCAGCATGATATTCAAAATCAATAAATGTTACATGTACAGTATCAACATAAGGCAAAAACTCTTTATAAATGCTTTCGCCACCTAAGACAAATACATCATCGTTATTTATATTATTCTTACTTATATAATCCATACATTCTGATACACTATGAACCACTGTTTTATCTTTGAGCTTATAATTATTATTTTTAGATAAAACTATTACCTTTCTATCATATAGAGAATTTTGTAAGCTTTCATAAGTCTTTCTACCTACTATAACCACCTTTCCCCTTGTTTCCTCCCTTAATAAATTATTATCATTAGGTATTGAAACAAGTTTCTTATCTCCTATTCCTATTGCCCAGTTTTTATCCACTGATACTAATATATTCATGAGTTCTCCATTTTCACTTAAGCATTTTCTTCAGGCAAAGTAAAGTATTTTTTCATAGCCTCATAAGTTTCTTGACTTATATAATGTTCAATTCTACAAGCATCTTTATAAGCAATTTCATCACTTACACCAATCTTTTTTAATGCCTCAATCAATACATGATTTCTATTTAAAACTTTTTGAGCAATATCAAGTCCCTTATCTGTAAGGCTTATATGCCCATGCACATTTATTTCAATCAGCCCATTAGTTTTAAATTTCTTCATCTGTTCAGAGACAGTGGGTTTGGAATATCCCATTTCCTTTGCAATGTCGATTGCACGCACTGCTCCTATATTATTTTGTAAATTTAATATCGTTTTCAAATACATTTCAGCAGCCTCTTGAATAACCATATATCACACCTCCTTAATAACTTTATTTAAAAACTAAAGTCTGCATATAGAAAATTTCAGTTTGGCCACAGAATAAGCCAAACTGAAATAAAAAAACTTAGATTAAATTGATTTTATCATGTTTGTTATTTAATAACAAGTATGAACATTTTAACCTTATTTTAAGATAATTGTTCTTACTCCCTGTATGTTTTCTTCACTAATTATACTAAAATCTGAATTTAAGATTTTTAGAGTATATACATATTCATTTCCATTTAAATCATACTTAACCATGTTATTAAATGAAGTTGTCCAAGTCTTTGACTCTTTATCTCCACTCACTTCCTTTGTATAAGTAGGTATAGGAGTTGAACCTGTTCTAGTAAGGCTAAGTGTAACTTTTTCAGGTAAAATGTCTTTATCCCAAACTATATTTATTGGAATATCTATTGTATTTATCTTGTTTTTAATGACAAATACTCCACTTTCATCTTTTAATGCCTGACTATCTGCATTTTCACCTAAATAATTTTTAAGTCTAGGCAAATTAAGCTGCCTTACTCTATAAATATATTCCCTATTATAAGCATCATACCTTGGAAATACTCCAAAAGTATAATTCCAATTAGGAGAAGTTACAACTTTCTTTTCGCCAACAGCAATGAAATTATTATTATCAACACTTCTTTCTAAAATAAGTTCAACACTTGTCGGTCTTACGCCATATTCATTCTCAAGGTCTTCCCAATCTACTCTAGCACTTATAATACTTGCCTTAAGTTGATTAGTAAAAGTAACCTTTGAAACTTCTTCATCATCTGTTGATTTGGAAACTCTATAATTTGACAAATTCTCATTATTATCTACTTCTACATTGTAGCTATATCTATTTCCATTTTTATCATATATAGGTAGATAATCAAATGTTCCCTGCCAAATATTTCCTTCTCCTGATAATTTAAGTTGCTTTACTAGTTGTTCCTTTTGTGTATCACTCTTTTGGTAAAGATTAAAGGTTATATTCTTTGGCCTATATTCAAGCCTATCTCCTGTCCATACATTTTCAACTTCAATATTTTTTGTAATAATCTTATTATTAACAACTATTGAGTTATTTTCAAAAGTTGAGATACTAGTTTCATAGTTTGCAAATGTTTTGCTACCACTACCATAGTCTTGCAAGCTATATTCATATTTTCCACCTAATGAATCGTACTTAGGAAGTCCCTCTAATGTATAAATCCAAATATTTAAATCAGACTTATCAAGTTTATTAAGTACATATTCACTTTCATCAACTTTTACAAAATCTCTTACTTCGCCATTGCCGGCATTTGCCACTCTTCTTGTCAAAGTAAGTTTAACTTCATCAGGTCTTAAACCTAATTTATCTAAGTTATCGTCCCATTTACTTATAACATTTATATTAATTCCTTTATAAGTATTCTTAACTACATATTCTCCATTTATAAATTCAGCCTTTGAAATGTCATAGTTAGCAAGTGTGTCTACATACCTTTCCTCAATACGGTATTCATATTTTTTACCGTCATTTGTAAATTTAGGTAAGTTGTCAAATGTTCCCTGCCAACTTGAAGAATCTATGTAAAGATTTCGCATAAAATTCTCATCTTTAACATTTTCAATATATCTTGCCAAAGTAAGCTCAACTTTAGACGGTCTTTTTGCCCTTTTACTATCATTTTCCCAAGTAATTCTAACAGGAAGTTTTACTTCATCTAAAACATTTGATATTACAAATGTACCGTCCTCCTGCTTTTTAGCCCTAGTTACAGAACTTGCATTGTTGTAATTGGACATTGAGCTATTTGAAACTTGCAATACATCATATTCATACTGCTCGCCATTTGGAGATTTCATAGGCATTTCGCCAAATGAATAAGTCCAAGAGTTTCTCATAACCTCAGCTATTGAGGCAGTGCCTGAAGTGTTTTCAGTTGAAATTTTAAATTCCTCTTTTACAACCTCAGATTTAGAGCCTAAAGTTCTTCGCCTAAGCACAAGTGAAATAAATTCAGGTCTGGTATTATTTATATTATTATTATCTACCCAATCAATCTTTACATTTATAATGTTTTTGCCAAGATGATTTATTATAGTTATTTCGCCTTTATTTTCCTCATAAATAGGCACTCTTAAACCGTTTAAGTTTATCTGCTCAACTGAATAGATTAAAGTTTCTCCATTTTGATCAAATACAGGTAAATCTTCAAATGTATAAGTATCATTATCAGTTGAAATGTTTACAGCCTTTCCCTCTACATCTTTTGTTGTAGATGAAACAGTAGAACTTTTTAGCTTGAGATAGATATTTTTAGGCTTATTTGTTTCATCAAAGCCCTCCCAAACAAAGTTTACTTTTAAATCTTTTGAAATAAATTTATTAGAGATTGTTGTTGTATCATTTTCATCTATATAATTAGTTTTGTAGTTATATAACTTATCATCAAGTCTTGCAGTATATATATACTTAATACCATTTTCATTAAATGCAGGCAATTCATCAAAAGTATATTCAGAACCTACAAAGACAGGCACTTGGCTATAAATCTTATCAAAACTACTTCCAAGTTCTCTTTGATATAACTTAACCAAGACTTTATCATCATTAGTATTTCCTTTGTCCCACAAAACTCTTACTTTATGTGAGGTAAGTTTTAAAGAACTAATTATAGTTCTAACTCCAAAAGTTTCAAATCTACTTATGACATTATAATTTCCCAAACCCACAAAATTATTTAGCATAAAATCATAATTAAATTCATTTCCTAATTCATCATACTTTATAAGACCTGAAAATGTAGTTTTCCATATATCTTCAGTTCCTGAAACAGCTTTTGAATAAGTCTTTTTTGTAGTTAAGCCATTTCTTATAAGTAAAATATTGACCTCTTTTGGTCTAAGTTCTTCTTTATTATTATCTCGCCAAACTATTCTTACCGGAATGTCTATCTCTTGAATCTCATTTGTAATTGTAAGTTCCTCATTATCTTGTGAAGATACTCTATTCGGTGTTTCTCCAAAATCAGTGTCCAAAGTTTGAGGATAATTTTTTAAGTTATCTGAATCTAATTCTACTATACGATAAATATATTCATTTCCAAACTTATCATATCTTGGATACTGACCAAGATTATAATTCCAACTAGAATCTATAGTTAAGTTAGATTTTAATTCCTCAAAATTAATACCGTCAATACTTCTTTCAAAGTTTATCTTAACACTTGTAGGTCTTACTTGATGTTCATTTTTATTATCATTCCAAATGATTTTTGCATTTAAATTAATAGGATTATACCTACTGTTAAATACAACTCTTTCACTTGAAATAATAGGTTCTAAAGCTACATAATTTGCCAAGTCTTTAGTACCTGTATCTTTTAAAATATACTCATATATGTATTCATTTCCGAAATCATCATATACAGCTACATCTTTAAACTTGCCACTCCAAACATCTGAGAAATTTCCGGGATTGGTAATTGTAATTTCATCTACTTTTTCACGAACATCTTCTTCATCTGTTCTAAATAACTCTACAACCACCTTTGTAGGTCTTTTATCCTTATGTAGTACATCTCCAATCCATTTTTTCTCAACTTTAATATCTCTTAGTACCTGCTTTTTATAAGATTTCTTATTAGGTTTTTTAATTTCCGAAATCTTTTCTTCAGGCTTTTCTATTTCTTCTACATCTTCCTTGACTAAAACATTATTCTCATCTTCAATAACAGTTTTTGTTTCCTCACTCTTATTTTCCTCGTCTGAATTTTGTTTTACCTTAGAAGTAGTATTAATTTCATTTGATTTATCTTTCTTTTTAATATCAACTTTTTTAAGTCTGAAAGCAAAATCTGTATTTATTGTTGAAAAATTTGTTTTTGCATTTTCATCACTTAAAATTGTATACTGATAAAGTTTTAAACTTGTTTTTGAGTTAAGCAAATCTGTTTTATTATTTTTGGTAGTTGCAAGAGGAAATTTAAGTTTAAGCTTTACATTCTCAAGTTCCTTTTGAATTCCAGTATTATCTGTATCTAAAACACTGACTTCAAATCTCACTTTGGTCGGTTTACCATTTTCATCAACTTCTGCAACTTCCCAACCTGAATTATCTTCTTTTGAGAAACTTGCATAGTCCTCTTTTTGAGTGTCTTTATCTTTATACCGAGGAATAGTTTTTTCTATAACTGCCTTTTCAAAGATTTGCCTTTTTAAAGAGTCTTCTTTTTCTAAAGCTAAATCAAGTTTCCACATAAAAACTATATCATTAGGTTTTTCAATAAAGTTTTTATTACCCTCTCCCCCTAAAGCAACAACTTCTTCATCTTCTAAATCTGAACCAACAATATATTCTTGTAAGTTTTCGCTATCATAATTAACGTAATAGTTTACATCTTCAAGCATTAAAAAATCTTCACTGTCATTATTATAAAGAGTTGCTTTTACCGGAAGTTTATATCCCTTTGGAATTTTTCTATTTTTTTCAAATTTAATTTGATATATTATATTTCCGAAAGTACCTTTTTCAATAGTGTTAAGATAAACTCTTGCAACTATATATTTCTTTCCGTCAGTTAAAGCCTCTTTTCTATATTCTATATCTTTAATAATATTTGAATTATTTAATACTTGGAAACCGTTTATTTCACTAGTATCTTTCTTTATATCTTTATCAAGCACTTCCATAGGTAATTTAAGCTCTAAAAAAACACCACTGAAATTCTCCTCCAGATTTGATGCATTATATGATACTGAACCATTAAATACATCACTAATATAGCCCAAGTTTTTACTTGATTTATGAGTTGCCTCAAGTAACTCCTCTGACTTAACTTTTGGAAGTAACAATTTCTTTGGCTTAGTATTATCGGACAAACTTTCTGAAGTACTCTCATCTTCAGTACTTTCACTTTCAGTACTTTGAATTTCAGCATTAGTAGAAATTTCTACACTTCCCCTAGACTGGGGGCTGATTGTACTAGTTTTAGGCAGAGTCCCCCCTTGGTTAGAAGTTCCTTTAATACTAGTTTCCTTGACACTAGTTTCTTTAGGACTAACTTCTCTTTTACTAGTTTCTTTTATACTTGTTTCTTGACTTTTTGTTTCTGTTTCTTTTGGTTTTTCGGCATTTGAGCTACTTGGTTCAGTAGATTCTTTCGGTAATTCTTTTGGTTCTGACGGTGTTGCGATTTCAATATCATTAAAGTCAGGTTTTTCCTTTGGTTTATTTTCTTTGTCGTCATTTGTTTTTTTATCAATCTCTGAACCATTGTTTTCAGTACTTTTGTTTGCGTTATCTGCGTTGTTTGCGTTATTTTTTTTGGTATCAGAATTTATAGTTTTATCTATAACATTGATTCTGCGTAAAATACTTTCTGCGTTTTTTATATTTCCAATATCATCATAAACTTCAACTGTATATTTTAAAGTATAAGAATTTCCAAACTCCTTTGGAACTTTAACTTTTCTTGTACCTTGAGCTATAATGAAAATTTCACCTTTATCTGAATATATTTCTTTAGGAATAACTCTTATAACATCTTTTGAATATAACTCATAGATTTCGTTTACATCAGTAAACAAATCTAATTCCATATCAGACATTAATGTAATATCTTTAAGCGTTTTTGTTTTGGCATTGTTTTCGTAGTTTATAAATGAATTCACAGTAGTAGAATACCTATTTGCAACGAACGCAAATGAAGTGGAAGTAAGTACCTGAGTAAAGAGCAAACTCGCACTCAAAGTACCAGTAATCCACCTTATGTAAGGTCTACTATTACGTTTAATTGTTATCACCCCTTATTAAGATTTTTCAAAACTTCTCTTGTGGTATTTTTTATAATATCATAAGATTTCGTCCTTGTAAATATTAAATATTAAATTTTTTAGCAAAAGCATGCTATTGATGATATTTTTTTTCTTGTTTTGGAAATTTTTTAGATAAATACACTGCTGTAAGTAACACAAATACATAAGTCTTTATATAAAAGACTATCTTATAACCATATTTTGCATTAAATTTTCATACTATTTTAAAAGCAGCGTATTAAAAGAATTTAAGTAAGTGTGTATACACGTTAAAAGTTTTCTAAGTATAAATTCCATATATTACTATTTGGAGTTATTACAAAATTAAATTTTATAAATAATATTATTTGTTATTAATGTAGCTGTCGCAAAATATCTATTATGTGGAATTTGTCCCCCTACGGGGGACAAATTATATACAGATAACCATTTTTCAACAGTTCTTAATTATTCAAATCAGAACTTCTCATAGATAAATCAATTCTATTTTTGAAATTATCTACTTTAATTATCTTAACTGTAACTTCTTCATCTAAAGAAAGTACATCTTCTACTTTCTTAATTCTCTTATCAGCTAACTTTGAGATATGTACCATTCCGTCTTTATTTGGGGCAAACTCAACTATTGCCCCAAACTCAAGTATTCTTACAACCTTTCCTGTAAGAACCATTCCAACCTCTAAGTCTGTTACAATATTTGTAATGATATGCTTTGCCTTTTCTATCATCTCTCTTTCAGTTGAACAGATAGAAACTCTTCCGTCATCTGTAATATCTATTTTAACTCCTGTTTCCTCAATAATTTTATTGATAACTTTTCCTTGCTTTCCAACTACATCTCCTATCTTTGTAGGGTCAATAGTAATCTGTTCTATCTTAGGTGCATACTTGCCTATTTCTTTCCTTGGTTCTGATATACAAGGTTTCATACAAGTATCCATTATAAAAAGTCTAGCCTCATGACATCTTTTTATAGCTCCCTCTACCATATCCCTTGTAAGTCCATGTATCTTTATATCCATTTGAATTGCAGTAATTCCCTCAGCAGTTCCTGTAACCTTAAAGTCCATATCTCCAAAGAAATCCTCAAGTCCTTGAATATCAGTAAGTAAAACATAGTCCTCATCTGTTTCTCCTGTAACCAAACCACAAGAAATTCCTGCAACCATTTTCTTTATTGGAACACCTGCTGCCATAAGTGAAAGACAAGATGCACAAGTTGATGCCATAGAAGTAGAACCATTTGATTCAAATGTTTCAGAAACAGTTCTTATAGCATAAGGGAATTCTTCCTCGCTTGGAAGTACAGGTACAAGTGCCTTTTCTGCCAATGCTCCATGCCCTATCTCTCTTCTTCCCGGACCTCTTGACGGCTTAGTTTCTCCAACTGAATATGACGGAAAATTATATTGATGTAAATATCTTTTTTGAGTTTCCTCAGCATTTAAACCGTCAACCTTTTGTGCCTCTGAAAGAGGTGCTAATGTACAAATATTACAAATCTGAGTTTGCCCTCTTGTAAACATAGCTGAACCATGTACTCTTGGAATTATATCTATTTCAGAAGATAATTTTCTTATTTGTGTCATGGCTCTGCCGTCAGGTCTTTTTTGATCTTTAAGAATCATTTTTCTAACAGTCTTTTTCTCATAGTTATATATAGCCTCGCCAACAAGAGCTAGCCACTCATCATTTCCCTCTAAACTATCCTCAATTTTTTCTGTAATTGCTTTAATGTTATTTTCTCTAGTCTGTTTATCATCTGTAAATACTGCCTCTTCCATTTCTAAAGGAGTTACAATATTTTTTATATGCTCAAGTAGTTCTACAGGAACTGAACAAGATGTATATTCATGTTTTGGCTTTCCAACTTCAGCTACAATCTTATCGATAAATGCAATAACCTCTTTATTAACTTCATCAGCCTTATATATAGCCTCTATCATTTTTTCATCGCTTACTTCATTTGCACCCGCCTCAATCATAATTACCTTATCTCTTGTAGAGGCAACTGTAAGTTTTAAATCTGATACTGACATCTGAGCATTATTAGGATTAATTACAAACTCTCCGTCTATAATACCTACTTGTGTTGTAGCACAAGGTCCGTCAAACGGAATATCTGAAACTGCTGTTGCAATAGCTGCTCCAAGCATTGCAGTAAGTTCAGGGGAACAATTAGGGTCTACTGACATAACTAAATTGTTGAGTGTTACATCATTTCTATAATCCTTTGGAAAAAGAGGACGCATAGGTCTATCTATAACTCTTGAAGTTAATATTGCATTTTCACTTGCCTTGCCCTCTCTTTTATTAAAACCTCCCGGCATTTTACCGACAGCATACATTTTCTCCTCATATTCTACTGAAAGTGGGAAAAAATCAATTCCGTCCCTAGGTTTACTTGACGCAGTAGCAGTTGATAAAACAGTTGTTTCTCCATATTGTATAAATGCCGCCCCATTTGCTTGGGCTGCAACCCTGCCTATATCAACTTTTAATGTTCTGCCGGCAAGCTCCATACTAAAGCTTTTAAATTCTTTACTCATTTTTTCTCCTTGAATATCTTATTTTGTATTAATGTGAAAAACGAGAAGAAACACGCTTAACGAGTCCCTTCTCATCCTTTGTAGTAGCTTTTAAATTACTTTCTTAATTCAAGTCTAGCTATAAGAGTACGATAGCCCTCAAGATTTGTCTTTTTAAGGTATTGAAGAAGTCCTCTTCTTTGACCTACCATTTTTAAAAGTCCTCTTCTTGAATGATGATCTTTAGGATTTACCTTAAGATGTTCTGTAAGTTCGCTTATTCTTGAAGTAAGAATAGCTATCTGTACCTCAGGAGAACCTGTATCTCCCTCTTTTCTAGCATATTTGCTGATAATTTCAGCCTTTTTCTCTTTACTAATCATAATCTTCTCCTTATATTTTTAACCTACCAAACAGCCTAGCTGTTCCAACTAATAGTTGCAAACTATGAAATGGTTGGAGTATCCAAAAACATAGTCAGGGCGAAATTACCAGGATAGAATAACACAACTTATTTATCAGTGCAAGGTATTTTCCAAAATTTAGCAACTTTTTCTTTATCAATTTTAATTTGTTCTTTCAATTTTTCTAAACTTTCAAATGTTTTCTGCTCCCTGATATACTCATAGAAAAAAACTTCTATCTCCTTGCCATAGATTTCTTTGTCAAAACCAAATATCCAAGTTTCAACCCTCTCTCTATGATTTTTTGAATCTGTCTTTACACTTGGATTAGTTCCAATGTTACTAATTCCATAATAAGTTTTTCCCTCAGATTTGACCTCTACCTTAGTAGCATAAACCCCATACTTTGGAGTTATTTTTTCTATTGGGGGGTAAATGTTTACAGTCGGAAATCCAAGTTCTCTGCCTAATTTATTACCAACCACTACTGTTCCGGTTATTGAGTAAACACTTTCAAGAAGTCTATTGGCATCTTTGATTTCTCCCTCACTTATCAAATCTCTTATAAGAGATGAACTTATTTCTAAATCATTTTTATACTTAACTTTTTCAACTACAACCACCTCAAAATCATACTCTTTTTTCATTTGATTTAAGAGGGCAATATTTCCACTCTTATTATATCCAAAAGCACAATCTATCCCTGCCACAATGGCTTTCATATTCATTTTTGAAATTAAAATATCTTTTACAAATGTCATTGCCTCAAGTCTTGAAGTTTCCTTTGTAAATGGATATTCTACGAGGTAGTCCACTCCCTCCTCAATAAACTTTTTTCTTCTTTCTTCATTTGTAGTTATTTGAAGATTTCCACCCAAATTTTCAACTATAAAAGACGGGGGATTTACAAATGTAAATACAGCAAGCTTTAAACCTCTTTTTATTGCCTCTTCTCTCATAACTGAAAATATTTTCTTATGCCCTGCATGCTCTCCGTCAAATTTACCTATTGTTACAATACATGGCTCTTTAATTTTAAATGATGTTGTATTTGAAAATGTTTTCATATATATCCTATCTTACAATTTTTTTCATATATTCTGCATTTATGCGAATAATTTTTGTTGGATTGCCTTTACTCCAACTTTTTTATTAAATACTTCTCTTATAATATCAATATTTGTGAAATTTGCAACTATTATTAATAATATATAAACTTAAAAATTTGCATTTGATTTGCAATTTATACAATTAAAAAACATTTAAAACTTTTTTTAATAGTTATTTTGTACAAAAAGTATTGAATTTTTGCTTATTTTATGTTATAAAAACAAATAAGTAACATGTAAAATAAAAAGTAAAGGAGAAAAAATATGAAAGGTTATGCAATGTTGAAAATTGGTGAGTCAGGGTGGATTGAGAAAGATAGACCTGCTTGTGGTCCTATGGATGCTATCGTTAAACCTTTAGCATTAGCAATCTGTACTTCCGACGTTCATACTCTTTGGGAGGGTGCACTTGGAGAACGCCACAACCTTATTTTAGGACATGAGGGCTGTGGTGAAGTTGTTGAAGTAGGTTCATTAGTTAAAGACTTCAAACCGGGCGATAGAGTTTTAATTCCTGCAATCACTCCTGATTGGAATTCTTTAGAGGCTCAAGCCGGTTTTTCAATGCACTCAGGTGGTATGCTTGCCGGCTGGAAATTCTCAAACATTAAAGACGGTGTATTCTCAGAGTTTTTCCATGTAAATGATGCTGACGGAAATCTTGCTCTTCTTCCTAAGAATATCAATACTGTTGATGCTTGTATGTTATCAGATATGGTTCCTACAGGTTTCCATGGTGTAGAATTAGCAGATGTTCAATATGGCGATACAGTTCTTGTAATTGGTATTGGACCGGTAGGACTTATGTCAGTAGCAGGTGCTAATCTTCGTGGTGCATCAAGAATTATCGCAGTTGGTACAAGACAGGTTTGTAGAGATGCTGCTAAGGGCTATGGTGCAACAGACTTTATCGGCTACAAAGACGGCCCTATCGATAAGCAAGTTATGGAACTTACTAACAACAAGGGAGTTGACAGAGTTGTTATAGCAGGTGGTGGAGTTGATACATTTGCAGAGGCTGTAAAAGCTTTAAAAGCAGGTGGTAAAATTGGTAATGTAAACTACCTCGGTTCAGGCGAATTTATCAAGATTCCTCGTGTAGAATGGGGTGTAGGTATGGGACATAAGCTTATCAATGGTGGTTTAATGCCGGGTGGTAGACTTCGTATGGAAAAACTTTCTTCACTCGTTTCAGCCGGCAAGCTAGATCTTTCTCCTCTTTCAACACATGTATTTGACGGTTGGGATCATTTGGAAGAGGCTCTATTCCTTATGAGAGATAAACCTGCCGGATTAATCAAACCGGTTGTAAAGATTCAAGATTAATCTATGAATATTTTGATTGTTTCTGGATTTTTGGGTGCAGGCAAGACTACATTTATTAAAGAGTTATCCAAAAAAACAAAAAAAGAATTTGCGATATTTGAGAATGAGTATGCCTCCTCAAATGTTGATACTGATATATTAAAATCAGAACTATCAAAAGAAGAACAAAGGATAAAAATTTGGGAATTGACAGAGGGGTGTATCTGTTGCTCCTCAAAAGGCGATTTTGCACAGTCTATTTTAACTATTGCAAATACAATAGACCCTGACTACTTAGTTATTGAGCCTACAGGAGTTGCTAAACTAAGTAATGTCATTAACAATATAAAAAAGATAGAATATGACAGAATAAAAGTCCTCTCGCCTATTTGTATAGTTGATGCAATAAGTATAAGTAGATATAAAAGTGAATTTCCGGATATTTATCAAGATCAAATAAGGTCAGCCTCACAAGTAATTCTATCAAAAATAGAAAACTTTTCAGAAGATGAGATAAATAAAGTTGTCGCATACATTAAAGAAATTAATGATAAATGCAATGTAACCTTAGAACATTATTCTAAGTTGCCACTAGAATGGTGGAACAGCCTTTTACTTGATTATCAAGATAAGACAGTTGTTAAAACTGATGAAAATGAGTACGGCTCTAATATTGAAACATTTTCATTAACTAATGTCAGTCCTAATTCAATCGAAGAGTTTATAATATTTCTCGAAGATATTATAAGAAATAAGTATGGCAATATTATTCGTGCAAAAGGTAGTCTTTTAGTAAATAATATTAAATTACACTTTGATTTAGCTGACGGAAGATACTCAATTTTATTTACTGATGAGGAAGTGGAAAGTAAAGCTGTTTTTATAGGAAATAATATAAAAAAACAAAAGATCAGGGAGATTTTATTTAAAAGATCAAACTACATAAAGATACTAAAGAAATAGTAATTCCAAATCAAAAGGCCTATATTTTCCTATGTATAATGGGAATATAGGCTTTTTTTGTGATTCCATATCCCCTAAAAAGTGCTATAATGAAAACACAAATATATTTAGGAGTAATAACATGGAAAATAATATTAATGGCTTAGAAAATTATCCCACTGATGCAATTTCACTTACAAAAAAGCTCATCAGCATTTCAAGTACAGACCCTGGAGATTATGAAATACAAATAGGAAATTACATAAGTAATTGGCTAAAATATCATAATATCTCATTTATTACAGAAGAAGTTCTTGACGGTAGATTTAATATAATGGCTACACTACCTAGCAAAAACCCTAACATTTCTAATTATTCAGAACTTGTATATATATGCCACATGGATACTGTGGTTATAGGCAGTGGTTGGAGTATGGACGCACTAACTCCGTATGAAATAGACGGCAAAATATATGGTAGAGGAGCATGTGATATGAAATCAGGACTTGCCTGTGCTATGTCTACATTAAAAAAATATAGCAAACAAACATTAAACCTACCATTTAAACTAATCTGCACAGTTGATGAAGAAGATTTTATGAGAGGTGTAGAAAAAGCAATACAATCAGGTTGGGTAAGCTCAAATAGCCTTGTACTTGATACAGAACCCACTGATAACCAAATACAAGTAGCACACAAAGGAAGAGTTTGGGTTAAAGTTGATGTACAAGGTAAAACAGCCCATGCCTCAAGACCACATATGGGAATTGATGCAGTAGCAGGAATTAGTGAATTTATATCTATTTTTAGACAAAAAATCTTAGAATTTCCAAAACATGAAGAACTCGGAAACAGTACCGTTACCTTTGGGCAAATACAAGGAGGATACAGACCTTATGTTGTACCTGACTCTGCCACAGTATGGATAGATATAAGAACAGTACCCCCTTTAACCTCTGAAAAAATTGAAAACTGTCTACAAGAAACCATTTCAAAAGTCAAAGAAACTTTTAACGGTATAGAAATAAAGTATGAGTTTAACGGAAATAGACCATTTATTGAAAAAGACCCTAACTCCTATCTTTTACAAAAATTAAAGGCTACTTGTGAGGAAATCTTATCAAAACCTCAAGAAGTTTCATATTTTACAGGCTATACCGATACTGCTGTTATTGCCGGAAAACTTAACAATAAAAACTGCATGTCTTATGGCCCGGGTAGCTTAAATTTAGCACATAAACCTGATGAATATGTACCAATAGAAGATATAAAAAGATGCGAGAAAGTCCTACAAAAACTTATTGAAAATACATGCAAATAGGTAATTGACAGAGCTACCAAACTGTGCTAAACTTGTACAGTATTTTGCTGATGTGGCACAGGAGGTAGCGCACCTCATTGGTAGTGAGGAGGTCACGGGTTCGACTCCCGTCATCAGCTTATAAAAAAAGCACCGTAAATGGTGCTTTTTTTGTGTTTCGTGTTGTAAATTTTAAACTCTTAGTAAGTCTACATTAATATTTCTTACATATCAATCAAATATCTAGGTATTCTACAATCTCTCCATTTTGCTCTTTCTTAATTATTTTATCAATAATTTCACCTTTTAAGTAAGTCCTGAATTTTTCTAATTGTGGTGATACCTCAAATATTACTTCTCTCTTTATACAATTAGGATCAAAACTTGAATTATATTTTTCTTTATCTGACCAATAATTCCAATTTACATCTGTCCTTTGATAGTAGACATAATTTTGCTTTTTAGTAATGTAAATTCTCTTAGAAATCAACGTTTTTCTATTCTCAGATTCACAAACCTCAGAATATAACTTTCTTCCCTCAAATACTTTATACTCACTAATACTATCATTTGAAACATTTAATTTAATTTCTTTATAGTCCATAATAATACTCCTTTTCTTATATATATAATTCTCAAGGTCTTTGATAACAATTTAAATTATACCACTCGTTAATAGAATGTTGTATATATGTTTAGTTCTATATTAAACTTAAAACTAATCAGCTTTTTCATCTCCAAATAAAGGAGTTTCACTCTCCTCATATGGATTATAATTGTTACAATTACAACTAAATTCCTTTAATGCCTTTATCCTATTATCATCTGTCCAAGTAATCAAGGAAATGCCGTCAAACTCATCAATAACTTTATCATTCATTTTACATTTAAAATACCACTCTACAATAGTCTGATTTTCCTTGTGAAAAAATTGCTTAATGTCCCATGCAAGAACTTTTCCCCTTGTATTCCATTCATTAAACCAATGTTTCACTGTTTGACGATTTTCATATTTAGGACACCAACATTCTATATAAACTACATCATCTGAAAAAATGTCATCTATTCCTAGGTCTTGTTGCTTAAGCCACATATCAAACCAAAGTTTAATAATCTTTTCCCTTTCACTCATTAAATCTCCTAAAACATTAATGTCGTATCAAATAAATATCTTACTGTTTATCAATCTCAATTCTTAGACTATCTAAAACTTCAATATAACTAAGACTTAGCTGATACTCATCTACACTCCCCACCAAATCATCATCTAGTTTGTATTCACCCTTGTATACGGCAATAATGTCAGCCATATTTTTATCAGTTTCAGTATTTATCACAGCTGATGTTACATTATTATTTTTATCTAAATTCACATCATAAAATACTATCTTCAAATCTTCATTAACAATATTTTGCATATCTCCAAGTTCTTTTGGTAATTTTAGTTTACCTATACCTGCATTATGATGAAGTCTTACAGTACCGTCGTCCATGGCTATTCTTTCCGGTTTATTACTAAAATTCTCACTATATATATTATATCCAAAAAATATTAGTATAATAGCTAATGGAATCAACACTACCATTCTACCGTAACTTTTAAAAT
>CALALP010000031.1 GCA_937925515.1 uncultured Lachnoanaerobaculum sp.
ATTATATGGGATTTGTCCCCCTATGGGGGACAAATCCCAATATGGACATATATTTTGCAACAGTCCCTTAAAACGTTATTCTACCATATTAATTGCACAAAATCAAATTAAACAAGTTTAAAGTTTATTTATTGCTCAAAATCTCTAGTGCTTTTATTGACTCTTGTTCAGCTTTGCAATTATTTTTAAGCATGAAATCAATTACTTCCCTATATGCTGATAAATCATTTTCTATAATAATCTTCTTATCAATAGCACTTAATTCCTTATAAAGTCCATTTTCAAAAAATTTTTTTAAGGTTGTAATATCCATTTCTAATGGCTTGAAAGGAATATTTGTTTTTGCTTTTAAATTTTCTAATATTAAAAAACCATAGACATCAATATCTCCTTTATGAAAATATTTTTTATCTTTATTTTGAGAAAATAATATTTTTAAAAAATTTTGCTTAGACAAATTGTGAAAGCCACCAAGATATATAAATACTGCATTATTAGAATCCATATCATGGTAACTTGTTAAGTTCTCAACTGTTATTACATTATCTGTATTAACTCTTATACTAATTATATCATTAAGTGCAGAATTTGGAATAGCTATTCCACCTTTTATATCGCTTAAATTAATAATTGAATTTGTGTACCTTAGCTCTACATCTCCCTTGATAAATACATAAGTGGGATTATCAAACAGATTATATACTTCTAAAATTCTATCTTTCTTAGTAACTGTATCAGTATAATCAAATAGTATATTTTCTATTGTAGTTCTAAAAGAGTTTTGAAATTTCTTATAGTCTTTTAAAACTGCTGCTGAGAAATTACGAATATAAGTTTCTTTATTTAAATTTATAATACTATCAAGCACCTCTAATACACTTTCAAGTCTTTTTGCATCAAACTTAATATCATACGGTAATTTCTTATACTCAAGTAATTCACTCTCAAAATCATTTATTATATTTTGCAATAAGTCATCTTTGGTACTTTTATATTTATCTAAAACAAGTTTCATTTTATTACAAAGCTCAGGAATACTTTCTCTTTTGGCAAGGCTGTAAGCATTTTCTATAAGTTCAATATTAAGTTTTACTTTAGTATAATTACCTGTTTCATCTTTTTTATAATGATAACATTTTGCATTTCAAGTTTTTCAATAGCAATATTTATCTGCCTATAAGCCTCATGATTATATCTATCAGTGTATTCTTTAAATTCCTTTGAGGGAGTTATTTGAATAGCTCTTATAACATTTCCCTCTCTTTTCTCATACAAATCTAAAAGCCTGTTTAGTAAAACATTATAATAATCTATCATTTTTCAAATCCCTCAAAGCTTGCAATAGCATTTTTAGAACCTTGTTTTACAATAGAATAGGTTATATCGCAATACGGAAAGATAGAAGTACATTTTTCGGGAGTAGCAATAAGTACAAGTTGTAAATTTAAATTTTTAAACATTTTCATCATAGGTTCAATTCTATCACTTGTCATATTATTAAATGCCTCATCAAGTAAAATCAATCTTATACAATTACTGTTTTACTCGTAAATCTGTAGTAAAGAGGCACAAATAGCCACATAAAAAGGTGCTTGATTTTCACCACCACTGCCGTCTCCACTTACTTTAGATAAAGGAACTTCAAGATCTGTTACAAAATTTTTTACAATAATGTCATAATCGAGATAAGTCCTATAATCCACATAAGTTGATATGCCTTCTGCTCCAAGTTTTTGACCTGTTAAAATTTCTTTTGTACGATTTTCAAGCAGAACTTTTTTCAACAGCGTACATGGGCATTCTTCTACATTTGTCCCAAAGTAAGCTAAGTATGTCCATGTATTTTCTTTTATTTACACCACAAAACAAATGAAATAAATTCTCATTTACGCTGTCAAAAAAATGCATTTTTATCTCCTTAAATTCTTTTTCCTCTTTCATAAGAACTATTGAATGCCTTAAACTTATCTAAATCTCCAAACTCTCTGGCTGCATTTAAAAGCCAGTTAGGATTTGAAAGTAGTGGTCGTCCAAGGCTTACCATATCAGCTTGACCCGATTGTAATATTGATTCTACAAGTTGTGGGCTATTTAATAGACCTACAGCAGACACCTTGATATCTGCACCTCTTTTAATCATAGTTGCAAGAGGTACTTGATAAGCAGGATATATATGCTGGGGAACTTTATTAGTAATGCCTCCTGATGATACATCAATAAGCTCAATACCGTCCTCTTTAAGCCACTTTGCAAACTGTATAAAATCTTTTGGCTTATTTCCATTTATATCATATTCATCTGCTGATATCCTTGCCCAAAGTACACCTGTAAAGACCTTTTTTACTTCTGTTATGACTCTTTTTATAATTCTGTATCTATTTTTTAGGCTACCACCATATTCATCATCTCGTTTATTTGTTAAAGGCGATATAAATTGATTAAGTAAATATCCATGTGCTATATGAAGTTCAATAATATCTGCTCCTGATTCCTGTACAAACTTTGCAGAATTAGAAAAGCAGTTCACTATATAGTTAATGTCTTCAAGGCTCATCTTTTCAGGAGTTTTTGAACTCTCGTCATAGGATATAGCAGATGGTGCTATAAGTCTTTGACCTGCATTTGATTTACGCCCTGCATGGTTAAGTTGTACACCAACCTTAGAACCTAAGTAATGTAATAATTCAACAAGCCCCTTTAATGCCTCTGCCTGCTCCTCATTCCATAGTCCCAAATCTTTATCTGTTATTCTTCCCTCACTACTTACTCCTGTTGCCTCAAGCATGATAAGTCCTACTCCACCTAATGCCCTTGCTCCATAATGTACATTATGAAAGTCATGTATCTTAGCTAACTTTTCATCAGCATCAACTGTAATCATAGGTGACATAACAATTCTATTTTTAAGTTCAAATTTACTAAACTTAATAGGTTCAAACATTTTAAGTTCCATATGCACCTCCTTTTTATAAATTTTTTTAATCTCTCTATATAACCTTATTTATTGCCTCTACTATCTCTGCCTTTGGTCTTGCTCCAACAAGTTTACTCACATATTCTCCGTCTTTTATAAATACAAGTGAGGGAATTGACATAACTGAGTATTTTCTTGCAAGTTCCGGCGAATTATCTATATTAACCTTAAAAATATCAATTTTATCTTTCATTTCATCTGCAATCTCTTCTACAATAGGGGAAATCATTTTACATGGTCCACACCAGTCTGCATAAAAATCAATCATAACAGGTTTAGTATTTTTTAAAACCTTTTCCTCAAAATTTGAATCTGTAATAATAGTCATAATAACTCCTTTCATCGCATTGCAATAAGCTTGCATATTTTTTGACCTTTTTGAGAGAACTTTTCTTCATATTCGGTCATTATATTGGAAAATGAATCAGGTTCAGAATGAAAATCAAATGACTTATACTTAATCTTCCAACCTACACTTTCTATTTCTTCAAGTGAAAAACTAAAGAGAGAAATGTTGTCTGTCTTAAACTCAAGCTGACCTGACTTTGAAAGTATTATATCATAAATTTTTAGAAAATACTGTGAAGTCAAACGTCTTATTGAATGCCTTTTCTTAGGCCATGGGTCTGAAAAATTAAGGTATATCCTATCTATTTCTCCCTCATCAAAATATTCTAAAAGATTTCTTGCATCTATACATGCAAAAAGCAAATTTTCGTATTTATAATTCTCATTTTCAAAATTTTCTTTTCTTTGAATAGCTTTCATAAGTACGCTTTCATATCTTTCAATTCCAAGAAAATTTATATCCCTGTATTTATCAGCCATATCTCTTATAAATCTTCCCTTACCCATTCCTATCTCTATATGAATAGGTAAATCGGGATTTTTATATAACTTACTTATTTTTCCTTTATGTTTAATCAGTTCATCGCCATATAAGCAACAAGTACTGTTTTGTATAAACTCTTCACAACCCGGTATATGTCTTAATCGCATTTAATACCCTTTCTTTTAATATTTTCTATTTTAAACTACTCATGCAAGTAAATATCTATATCTAATTTAAGCCATTTACCTTTCATCTCTTTATTAGTAATTTTACCAAAAAGCATTTTCCCTGCGTCCATAAGCCTTGAAAATACAGCATTATCTTCCATAGGTATATATCCAATTTTCACTCCATTTTTATTTCTTATTACAACAGCTTTTTCATCATAATAATTATCCGGTTCACGAAAAAAGTCCAACTTATCCTCAATATTAAGATGTGGTGCTAATTCCTCTATCCCCTCAATATGAGAAGTACCTGCAACATAAGTACTAAATAAGAAAATATCTCTTTCAAAAGGTTTAGGAATAACCATGCCACCACTGCCATGCATAAGCCCAATAATTCCTGTTCCCTCATTTTTTATAATCTCTCCCATAATCTACCTCAACATTTCTGCTATTTTAACCTTGTAAAATTCTAAGCTTTCTGCTAGTTGTGAAATAATGACTTCAAGTTCAGATTTTCTCTTATTAATCTCTTCTTCACTCTTTAAAATAGGCTTTAATATATATGGATATTCATTTTTAATCTTTTTTATCATTTCATATACAACACCAATTAATTCAATAAGGCGTTTCTTTTCATTTTTTAATGTTTCCATACTATTTTCTCCACAATCAGAAAGTACAGGCTCTGCTACCATAGCACTTATAAGTCTTAAACTATTTAAATCTCCATTTTCATAGGCAGAAACTGCATTATTAAAAAGATTAAGTTGTGCCTTACTTATATTAGGATTTAAATCAGGGTGTAATGCCTTTACCACCTGTCTATAAAGTTTTTTAAGTTCATTTGACTCCTCTGCTGATAGCACCTCACATTTACTGCGGTCCAGTGCATCATTCATTTTATCTATTTGTTCATCTAACTTTTTCTTATATTCAGAAAACTCCTCATCAAGACTTTTTTCAATGTTGGAAATGTCAATCTTTTCTTGACGATTCTTTTTTGCTTGAATAATCTCTATTTTTCTTTTAAGACGAAGTACTGCACATTGAAGTTCATAAGCTCTATACTCTAAATTCCCTAGTATAAGCATATAAGACATTTCTATATTCTTACATTCTACTAGCAAAAGCTCATCTTTTTCAAGTAATAATAATGACATCTCAGTACGAAGTTTCTCTACTTCTGTTTTTAGAGCAATAAACTCAGGAGATAGAATAATATCCATATCAGCCTCCATTTTCCAATTAAATTAGTGAAATCTTAAATCATCAAGTATTTCTTGGATTTTCTCATTGCTTTTTTTCATATATTTACGCTTAATAATAATGACTCCACTTTTTTACGTTTTATATTTTTTAGTTTCTTAAGTTCAAGTTCCATATCTAAATTTACATCATCGATAGGTTTGTCAATAAAACCCATATAATTACACTTATAAAAAATTTATAATTTTGCATGCCTAAAAATGCTCTCATAACAAAAGCAATAGTTACCACAATAAAAGATATAGCTGCTACAACACACCAAGCTATAATACTATCCATAATCAGCACAAAGCCTTTAAAGAAAACACTTTTAAGTATATTATATCCCTTAATCTCTTCAAATTTTTTATCTTTTACTTAAAACACTCTATAATATTTAAATTTAAAATATTCACTATTGTATCATAACTTATTACCATTAGTAAATATGTTACAAAGGCTAGACAGGACAAACGCATGAATTGATATTCTAATCAAAGAAGGAACTATTGCTATTGGTAGATTTTTATCTACTTTCGCAACAGTCCCCATAACTTTAATTACTTTATAAAACCTGCAAATATACTTGCTCCGACTACTGTTAAAATTCCTGAAAGTGCTATTGATAAAGAACTCATTGCTCCTTGAGTTTCTCCCATTTCCATAGCCTTAGCAGTTCCAACAGCATGTGCTGATGTCCCTAAACCTATTCCTTGTGCTATAGGGTCATTTATATTAAATATCTTAAGTACCAAGGGAGCAACAACATTTCCAAAAACCCCTGTTATTATAATGACTGCCGCTGTAATAGCAGGTATGCCTCCAAGTTCCTCTGCCACTCCCATTCCTATTGCAGTTGTGATTGATTTAGGAAGTAACGTAATATAATGTTCTCTGCTTAAATTAAATAAAATTGACATTGCAAGTATTGAAACAAGGCTTGCAAGAACCCCTGAAACTATACCTGCTAAAATAGCCTTTATATTTTTCTTTAATAATTCCAATTTTTCATATAATGGTACTGCAAGACAAACTGTGGCAGGAGTAAGTAAGAAACTAATGTATTTTGCCCCTTGCTCAAATTTTTCATAACTGATATTTAAGGATACAAGAAATATTATCACAAGTGCAATAGATATAAGTAATGGATTACACACTGAAAGTTTCGTTTTCTTTTTTAACCACAAACCAAATTCATAAGTTATAAGACATAAAAACACTCCAAAAAATACCGACGATTCTATAAACTCTCTCATTTTCTCTCCCTATCCTCATCAAATTCTCTTACCTTTTGAGTTACCAAACCTGAAACCGCCATTACTACAATAGTTGAGACTATTACAATAATCGTAATTTTAATAAATACAGGCGATAGCTGATCCCATATATTTATAACACCGGCTGCTGCAGGTATAAACATAATCGGCATTATATCAATTAATAATGTAGAAACTTCTTTAACTGAACTTATTTTCAAAACTTTAAATTGAAGTGCTAAAAGAAGTATAACTAAACCGTATATACTTGTGGGAATTGGTAATGGAACTAATCTTTTTATCACTTCTCCTATTATACAAATTAATATTATTATAAAAAACTGCTTAAGATACTTCATATACTCTCCTCCAAACTTACTAGATTATAATTCTTTGTGTTGGATTTGGCAAATACATATTAAGTAGCTCTTTTTCAATAATATTTCTTATTTGCAAAATTATACACAACTATTTAAGTCTAATTACTGTTACAATAATAACCTTTTCTTGATTTTATTTTCAAATATTAAAAAGGTTATTAAAAATTATACTATTCATCTATATTTTGGGGATTAAACTGATAAATTTATAATAATCATTTTACGATAGCTCTAAAAAGTGGTGGGGGGTTACCTCGCCGACGGCGAGGTAACCCCCCACCAGTAAAAGTAATATCCTATTTTAAATCTATAAGGTTAAAATCAATTTGTTGAGAAGTAAGCATTTGTGCCTCTCTCTTATGACAGCTAAATAAAAGTATCTGACGATTTTTAAAAGTATCATTTAACCACCTAAAAACACTTCTAAGCCTTTTTTCATCATAATTAGCAAAGCTATCATCAAAAAGAAGTGGCAATACATCTTCACTATCATTTGCTAAAAGTTTTGCAACTGCAAGTCTTAAAGCTAAATATATCTGATCCATTGTTCCACGGCTTATTTGCTCAAGTGGCACAAGTCTATGTTTTGTATTCATAAATATATTTAATTCATCATCGATATACATTGAATCATAGATGCCTCCTGTAATTCCTGAAACAAGCTCAGATGCCTCTTTATTAAGATATGTACCAAAGGAATCTTTTATAGAAGTAGATAAATGAGTTATCAAGTCCTGTGCCAAGGTTATAGCATCAATCTCAAACTGCAATCTTTCATTATCAATTATAACTTTTTTAAGTGCAGCCGCCTCATCTTTTAAATTACCCAAATGTTCAAGTTGCTTTTCAAGCTCCCATTGGCTTATCTGATGTTCCTCAAGACTTTTAGTTATATCATTTCTTTCATTATTTATTTCTTTCAATGCCTCATTAATCTCAAGAAACTCTTTCTCACTGTCCTTAATCTCATCACATATATTTATTAGCTCATCTAGTTTCTTGTCGAGTGCTTTATCATTTTCCTCTGTAATATTTTCATCGCCCAACTTATCCATATACATATCTGAAAGATACTCATGTGCAGCCGATAAAATACTCGCAGAAGTATTATATTTATTTGAAAGCCAAGCCGCAAGTAAGAAAAATATCACTGCAAGCACAATGCCTGAAATAGTAACTGCTATATTATTAATTAAAAATGCCTTTGCTATAACATTTCGCTCGCCTACTATAAGCGTATATAATCCAATAGTTGCAAAAATAATACCTAGCCCACTGAATATAAAACTTAGTATTCTCACATAGTTCGGAGTTTCAATCTCAAGAGCCACTTTATACTCTTCCCTTGCATTATTAAGTGTTTCCTTATAATCTTCAATCTCTTCTTTGTTTGAAAAACCACTATTTATTAAATTCTGTTTTTGACTTGAAATGACTTCTATAAGAGCCTCTTTCCTAGTTTGCAACTCCTCTGCTCTTTTTGAAGTATATGCAGTTTGCTCCTGTATAGTAGTAAATTTTGAACCATATTCAGGCGATGCAATTTCAGCCTCAATATTTTTTATTTCAGATAAATTTGAGGTATATGACTTTGCAGCCTCTGTTACAATTTGGTCAGCAAAAGCTCTTTTTTGAGATTGTAAATATTCATACGCCTTTGTAGTATCTATTCGCATATTTACAGTGGTATTTACATTTGCAATGTATCTTTTTAATTCATTATACATTCCCTCATCTCCTGAGGACTTTAGCTGCCCTATACTTATAGTGTTCATAAATCCACTTTCAGTAAGACCACACATAATGGCGTCAATAAATTCCGCCTCTGATTCTACTACTAAACTATTAGTTTCATTTATTATTTTAAGAGGTGTTTTTGCATCAACTGAAAAATCTCTTTCTATAACATAAACTTGATTGTCATATTCAAGTTTCATTACTCCCTTATAACAGCCCTTATCCATCCAAGGCTCATACTTAGTCCAAGTATCTGTAAATTTTACAATGCCCTCGGACTTTTTCATTCCATAAAGCATGGACTTAATAAATGTATGTAAAGTCGATTTTCCGGTTTCATTCTGCCCATAAATTATATTAATACCTTCATTAAAACTAATATGTTGGTTTCTAAGTAAACCAAACCCTTTTATATCAAGTTCAAGAAGCCTCATACAATCTAGCCCCTTTCATCAGAAGTTCTTAGTAATGCATTTATACCGTAGTACAATGCTTTTTTATCTAAATCGCTCATAGACGGTCTAGCTAATTCTCTTATATAAAAGCCTATAATATCAGACGGATGTTCAGAATATAGTCTAACAAAATCATATTCAGGCTCAGACTCATCTATAATCTCAGCAATTCTCATTCTTGTTTGAAGTACTTCTAAGTCAAAATCTACATTTGGATCTCTAGGACCTTGAATCTTTATCCTATAAATATTTTTTGTACCTTTCTTAGAAATCTCATTTGAAATACTCATCAAAAGCTCAGTGTTTGTAGAAGAAGTAGATACTTTTACAACTAGAGATATATATTGAGTATTTGAAACCGGAATAAACTCAAGCTCAACAAGTTTTCTACTTACTGCATTAATTTCTCCTACAAAAAAACCATGTTCTCCTGAATCCGAACTGTCAAAAGGTTCAGGACTTCCTGAGTAAACCACCTTACTCCCTGCAATTATATCCGGCTTGTGATTATATCCTAATGCAACATATTCAAACCCTGCCTCTGCCAGCTCATCTTTATCAAAAGGAAGGTGTTTTGCATCTCCACCATGTGCTAAAAGGATATTGATTCTACCATTATTAGGCACTCTAATTCCCTCAAGCCTATTCTCTCTAATCTCATGTGAATAGTATGAGAATCCATAAATTTCAGTATTTATATCTTTAAAATATACACTTGTAAGAGAACTACTTGTTATGTAGGTAACATTTTCTACCCATGGAAATGTAAGCACTGCCGAAGTCTGTCTTATTCTATCATTAGTTCCTGCTATTATAATTACCTTAACCTTAGGAATCGTTGAAAAAAGATGATTTACTGCTTTTAAGTCTTTTACAAATGGTTGATGATGAAATAAGTTACCTGAAATGAAAAGACAATCTACATCTCTTTTTCTACATTCTTCTACTATAGTTGTTAATGACTGCTTTACTGCTCTTTGCCTCTCAGCACTCCAAGGCTTATCAGCATCAGGCTGAATACCATAATGTATATCTGAAGTATGTATAAATCTCATAACATATTTCCCTCCTTTCTCATTATATTTTCATATCCTAAATTAAAGCTCACAAGTTCCAACTGTTCTAGGAAATGGTATAACATCTCTTATATTACTCATTCCTGTAAGATACATTACACATCTTTCAAAACCAAGCCCAAAACCGGCATGGCGAGCTGAACCATATTTTCTCAAATCAAGGTAAAAATCATAAGTTTCCTTATCAAGTTTAAGTTCTTCAATTCTCTCAAGTAACTTTTCATAACTATCCTCTCTTTGACTTCCACCTATAATCTCTCCTATTCCGGGAACTAGACAGTCCATTGCTGCAACAGTCTTTTGGTCATCATTAAGTTTCATATAAAATGCTTTTATATCTTTCGGATAGTCTGTTACAAATACAGGCTTTTTAAAATAAACCTCTGTTAAGTATCTTTCATGCTCAGTCTGTAAATCACAACCCCAACTTACCTTGTATTGGAACTTGTCATTATTTTTTGATAAAATGTCAATGGCATCGGTATATGTAACTCTTCCAAATTCAGAATTAAGAACTCCCTCAAGTCTTTCAATAAGCTCCTTATCAATAAATGTATTAAAAAACTTTAACTCCTCTTTTGCATTTTCCATAACATATTTAATGATATATTTTAGCATATCTTCTGCAAGTTCCATATCATCTTCTAAATCTGCAAATACTATCTCAGGTTCTATCATCCAAAATTCAGCAGCATGCCTTGTGGTGTTGGAGTTTTCAGCTCTAAATGTAGGCCCAAAAGTATAGATATTTTTAAATGCCATAGCAAAAGTTTCGCCATTTAACTGACCACTTACAGTAAGGTTTGTACTTTTTCCAAAGAAATCCTCTTTATAATCTACCTTTCCGTCTTCTGTCATAGGAATGTTTTCAAAGTCAAAAGTAGTAACCTTGAACATTTCCCCTGCACCCTCTGCATCACTACCTGTTATTATAGGTGTATGAACATAGACAAAATCTCTTTCTTGAAAAAATTTATGTATTGCATAAGAGATTAGTGAACGTACTCTAAATACTGCCTGAAATGTATTTGTCCTAGGTCTTAAATGTGTGATACTCCTTAAATACTCATTTGTATGACGCTTTTTTTGTAAAGGATAGTCAGGAGAAGATGCTCCCTCGATTTCAATTTCATTTGCTTGAATCTCAAAAGGTTGCTTTGCCTCTGGTGTTGCAATAAGCTTTCCTTTTATAATTAATGCAGCACCTACATTTACTTTTGTTATATCTGAAAAATTACTTAATGTGTCATGATATACTATTTGAATCTGCTCAAAATAAGTTCCGTCGCTTATTGATAAAAAACCAAAAGCTTTTGAATCTCTGTTTGACCTTACCCAACCACCTAAAGTTACTTCTTTATCAATATACTTTTCAAAATTTTTATAAATATCTCTAACTGTAATTAACTCCATTTTCCTATTACTCTCTTTCTGAACATAATGCCTTTATTATAGCATAGCAATATAGAAAAAATCTACTTTTGCACTATATTTTAAACTTTTTGTAAATAAGTAAATAAAGACACCAAGCATTAGTAAACTCGTATTTTGTATTAATACGATTTTAACATAGTATTTGCTTGATGTCTTTCACTTTTTATTTTTATTCTTCTTTAAATTGTTGTCTATACTTGCTAAAAATATTTATGTGGCTGTTTCGAGAAAAAATTAGAATAAATATTTTTCTTTAATTTAGATAATATTATAATTTTTTCCTTACATATTCTTGGATTGCATCACATACATATTGTGCTGTTCCTTCTCCAAATTTGTCTACATTTTCCTTAAATTCAGGATTTTTTACATATCCATATCCAATTTTAGAAAATACATCAATACTACAATCAAAAGAATATTCACAAAGCAATTTATGTAATCTCTTAGCTAACTCTATATTCTCATCAGAAGTAGATTCTATTTTACTTTCCATATTTTTAGAAAATGCAAAAAAGGTTTCATTAAATTTATCTGTAATCTCATTTTCCTTTCCCTTTTGCTTTTCTATTGCTTTCTCAATAACCTCTTTTCCATATAAGTCTATTGCCGCATTTTTATATTTTTGATTATCCTGATATGTAAAACCTTTAAATTTTTCCTGTACTGACATATTATATTTCCTTTCCTGTGCTTTTATTGTTTTGTTTAAAGTATCTATTAATGTTAGGAGTCTTTTTTTCTCATTTTGCATTAGCTTTAATTGCTTTTTTAAATGCTTTAAAATATCTTTATCTTCTTGTGATATAAGTACCTTAATCTGTTTCAAAGAAAAACCTAGATATTTATAAAATAATATTGTTTGTAAAATGGAAATATCTTCTTCTGAATAGTATCTATAACCATTTTCTTCTTTCTTTGGGATTAAAAGCCCAATTTTATCATAGTATTGCAAAGTTCGTATCGATACACCACTTATTTCACTAACTTTCTTTATTAAATACATCTAATACCTCCTAACAATTTGAAGTATAAACTATTACGCAATGTCATAGTCAATAGTTTTTGAAAATTTATTTTATATTAATTTTAAAATATTGGTAATTGGTAAATTGATATTTTGTCATAAAAAAAGCACCTGATTAGTTAGGTGCTTTTTCTTGTGTATTATCTTTTTTAGGTTTCCATATACCTAGCTCTTTTTCTGTCTTCTCAATTTCTGCCCTTAGCTCCTCTAGTGTCATATTCTTTTAAATTCATCAATATATGTTATAGTATTTTATTACTATATAATAATGTCTTCTGACATATCTTTTATAGTTCTTTTATTTAAATATACTAGTTTTAATTACCAATATAACTTTTCTATAAAACTGTATATCTTAAATAAATTAAAAATCTCATCCACAAAAGTATAGTATATTGTATATAAGATACTAAAATCCTTAATTATCTTTAGATCGATTTTTATATTTTATCTTTAGTAAACAAAAAAGCTTACAAATAACATAAACTCGCCATTTATAAGCCTTTAAACTAACTGAGACACCCGGGACTCGAACCCGGGACAACTTGATTAAAAGTCAAGTGCTCTACCACCTGAGCTAGTATCCCATGCTTAATATTAAAAACAAAATGCCTTGGACCGGAATCGAACCAGTGACACGAGGATTTTCAGTCCTCTGCTCTACCAACTGAGCTACCAAGGCATAAATTGCGGGGACAGGATTTGAACCTGCGACCTCCGGGTTATGAGCCCGACGAGCTTCCAAGCTGCTCTACCCCGCGATATAATATATCAATCTTAAATACAAAAGATGGGGGAAGGTGGATTCGAACCACCGAAGGCGAAGCCAGCAGATTTACAGTCTGTCCCCTTTGGCCACTCGGGAATTCCCCCATATAAAAATGATACATGTTCTCAAAGAACTGCTTTCTTATTATTATAAGAAAGCCGATAATCGGACTCGAACCGATAACCTGCTGATTACAAATCAGCTGCTCTGCCAATTGAGCTATATCGGCATTAACAGCATACAAATATTATTTGTTATACTATCAATAGCTTAAAAGCTATGGGACCTACAGGGCTCGAACCTGTGACCCTCTGCTTGTAAGGCAGATGCTCTC
>CALALP010000032.1 GCA_937925515.1 uncultured Lachnoanaerobaculum sp.
AAGTAAATTTTATACCATAGAAGGCAAATTTACAGAAAAAATTTCACAGGCTCAACAGTACTATGAAAAGGGAGTCCTGCCAACGGCGAGGACTCCCTAAAAATAAATATCTATTCTATCTAAGCAACCATTTATTCATTGCTTGAAATCTTACTTAAAAACTCAAACATTTCACCTGACTCAGAGCTATTGACCATAACAAGAAGTAAATCTCCTGCAAGTAACTTAATATTTCCTCTTGGCAAGATTTCTGCATTTCCACGATATATTGATACTAACAAACAATTATTTGGCAAATTTAACTCTGAAATAAATCTATTTTCAATTTCACTTCCCAAATGAACTGATATTTCAAGTAAAGTCTTTTTATCATTTACTTCTTTTTCTTTTTTTGCTCCTTTTTTATTTTTTAAAATGTCTTCTAACAACATTTCATATACAGGTGCAACTCCAAGAAGTTCTGAACTTATCATTGCAGAAAATACAACAACTGAAAGTGGAAGTAAATGCTCAAAAGAGCCTGTCATTTCAAAAATCAATATTATACCTGTAATAGGTGCTTTAACTATTGCTGCAAAATGCCCTGCCATAGCAAGAACTGCAAAATTCACAAGGTATTCTTTTGGTATCCCCAAATAATTCACACAAACAAGCCCAAAAATACTTCCAAGTGTTGCTCCAAGTGCAAGTAACGGAAAGAAAATTCCTCCCGGAACTCCTGAACCAAAAGAAAAAAATGTAAATAAGTATTTTATTACTAAAAGAGCAACTAATCCTAAAATACTGAATTTAACAAAACTTACTTCCTCAATAATTTCATGTCCCCCACCAATAAGTACAGGGAGAGTCATTCCTATAATTCCTGAAAGTATAAATGGAATCATTATTTTAAATTCTAGCCTTATGGGAAGTTTTTTATATAAATGTTTTGTAAATAGCACTCCATTATTAAAAACATAAGAGCTTAACCCCATTAGTATTCCAAGTAAAACAAGTGTCCAATAATATTTAAGCGGCATAATTTTTAATGGTTCAAATGTTAATACAGGACTGATACCAAGTATTGACTTTGCAACCATGTCAGCTGTAACAGCAGATACCATTGCAGACATAAGCACTATTGGAGAAAAATTTTTATGTACCTCCTCAAGTGCAAATAAAACCCCTGCTAAAGGTGCATTAAATGCTGCAGCCAAACCTGCACTTGCACCACTTGTAAGTAAAAATATTTCTTCATTTTCAGTTTTCTTAGCTTTTTGTGAAATCAATGCTCCCACTGATGCCCCCATTTGTATAGACGGTCCTTCTCTACCCACTGAAAGACCTGCTGCCAGAGCAGTTATACCACCAAAGAACTTATAAATAAGAACCCTTTTCCAATTTGTTGAAAACCTTTTTGTAACTACCCCCTCTACCTGAGGAATACCTGAACCGGATATATCAGGTTCTTTCTTAACACAAAAAGCCACAAATAAAGCTGCAACTATAAGCCCTATAAATATTATTGGTATAATTTGAGGATTTAAAGTTGCGTAATTATAAAGTTTTACAACCTTTTTTAATAAAATATCTCCCAAAATCCTATAAAGTACTATTATAAGTCCACTTACAATACCTATGATAAAAGAATAAAATATCATCTGAAATTTAAGTGTACTACTTTGTTTGAGCATTTTTTTAGTATACATATTTCCTCCCTTTTCTAATCCTTTCTTTAATAAAGACTTATTAATCAGCAAAAATTATAGCATATAGTTACATTTGTTTCAAATGATAAAGTTAAGTGCAATAAAAAAAGACTACAAACTTTTTAGCTTAGTAGTCCTTTTACTTTTATATTATTTATGGAATTAACAAAACTCTAAAACCCTCTTGCCTACGAGTAATCTCAAAGGCTCTTTTCCATTCATCTAATGGAATTTCATGTGATACTAATTTCTTGGTATTTACCTTTTCAGCTCCTAAAAGCTTTATACATCTATACCAAGTTTCTTTGTCAAATGCAATACTTCCCACTATTTTTTGACTATGATATACAACTCTTACTAAATCTATAATCGGGGCTTTTGAAAAAATACCTACCTGTGTCAGCTGACCTGCTGTCTTTAAAAGAGCTATACCACTATCAAGTGCCGCTTGTGAACCACTACATTCTATAACAGTATCAACTCCCTTTTTATCAGTTACTTTTTCTACTAACTCTTTCAAGCTTTCTTTTTGTATATCTATTGTATAATCTGCTCCCAGTTCTTCTGCAAGCTTAAGTCTGTCCTTATCTTTTGAAGTTCCACTTACAATAGCTATTCCTCCTTGCAATTTTACAAACTCAAGTACAAAAAGTCCTATTGTTCCTGCCCCCTCTATAAGAACTATGTCTTGTGGCAAGATATTTGACTTATTTATTACACTATTTGCAGCGGCAGAAAGTGGTTCAAGTAGTGCCGCCTCTTCATAGGAGATATTATCAGGGATTGCAAAGACCCAATCATCTTCTTTCTTTACAGCATACTTTGCAAACCCTCCCTCCATACAAGACGCCACTCTATCGCCTTTTTTAAACTTTGTAACATTTTTACCAACTTCTACAATCTTTCCACTAAACTCATGCCCTAAAGGTACTCCTACTTTCCAAGGATAACTTCCCTCTACTATGTGTAAGTCAGTTGCACATATACCACAAGCCTTGACTCTTATCTTGACTTCGTCATCGCCACATATAGGTTCAGGTATCTCTATTAAATTTATATCTCCTACATTTTCAGAAAGTTTAACTATTGCTTTCATATCCCCTCCTATGTTCTAAGCACCTCTTTAAATGCTTTTTCAAGCATATCCATAGACTGCTCTGCCTCCTCCATACTTATAATTATGGCAGGTTTTATTTTAATTACATTTTCAGCCATTTGCAAAAACAGTCCTTTATCTACTGCACTATGGAAAA
>CALALP010000033.1 GCA_937925515.1 uncultured Lachnoanaerobaculum sp.
AAACAAAAAGAATAAATAATGCTAATAAAGTTAATTTTGCAACAGCCCCATAATAGAAAGTCTTTAAATTAGCAAATATAGTTTTCTCTGTATCTGTAAGGAGAACATAGTTACTAATAAAATTTAGTTTTGCAACAGTCCCTATTTAACTTTACTTAATTAAATTCTCTACCTCTTTAATATCTACTAACTTACCACCACTTGAAAAGGCGATTTTATTGTCTTTTCTATAACTTGGGACTGCCTCAAATGCAAGTTCCTCCCAAACTAGATTATTATTTGCAATGACTTTGTCTGCGTATTTATTTTCTGATAATAGTTTATAGACTTCCTCTTTATCTGCACCACAAAGAGCTGCAAACTCAGAAAGTAGTTTAATATCATCAATTTTTTTTCCTTCCTCAAAATGTGCATTGTATACCAAGTCATTAAACTTTGAGGCATTTAAATTGTTTTCCTTTATGAAAATGAGGGTTTGTGTTGCTAGGTCTGAATGAACAGGTGCAAATTCAGGTCTTGGGTGTGCCTCACAAGGAAACCAATCAATATCTATATCATATTTTTCTCTGAGTTTTGCTAACTCCTTTAAGCCCTTATAGCAATATGGGCAGGTATAATCAAAATAAACTTCTAATTTACTCATATTTACTCCTTTTAAAATGTTTTAGTTTAATAATTATGTAGTATTGCAAAATTCATTTTAAAATAATTATTATGTTTATTTTGCAACAACTCTGTTAATACATAACTAATAGTTATATTGTAGCAAAAATATTGTTAATGTGGTATCATTGTAACATTAATATTCAAGTAAATTGAATTTGATTTTTTATATAGGAGGAAATATGGTAATACTTACAGGGGATAGACCCACGGGCAGACTTCATTTAGGACATTATGTAGGCTCTTTAAGAGGTCGTGTAGAATTACAAAATTCAGGAAAATATGATAACATTTTTATAATGATTGCAGATGCACAAGCACTTACAGATAATATAGATAATCCTGAAAAAATAAGACAAAATATAATAGAGGTAGCACTTGACTATTTAAGTGTAGGAATAGATCCAAATAAAACAAATATTTTTATTCAATCTCAGATTCCACAACTTTGCGAACTGACATTTTACTATATGGATTTAGTAACAGTTTCAAGACTTTATAGAAACCCAACTGTAAAGGCTGAAATTCAACTTAGAAACTTTGAGGCAAGTATTCCGGTAGGCTTTTTAACTTATCCTATAAGTCAAGCTGCTGACATTACTGCATTTAAGGCTACTACTGTTCCGGTAGGAGAGGATCAACTCCCTATGATTGAACAGACAAGAGAGATTGTAAGAAAATTCAATTCTATATATAAGGAGGTACTTGTAGAACCAACTGCATTAGTACCTAAGAGCGAGGCTTGCAATAGACTCCCCGGAATTGACGGTAAGGCTAAGATGAGTAAATCTCTTGGAAACTGCATTTATATTTCAGATACTGAAGAAGAGATTATTTCAAAGGTTAAGATTATGTATACAGACCCACTACATCTTAAGGTAAGTGATCCGGGACATCTTGAGGGAAATACAGTATTTACTTATTTAGATGCATTTTGTAGAGATGAACATTTTCCAAAATATCTCTCAGAATATAAAAATCTAAATGAGCTAAAGGAACATTATACTCGTGGTGGTTTGGGAGATATGAAAGTAAAGAAGTTTTTGACTTCAATATTGCTTGAAACACTTGAACCTATTAGAAATAGAAGAGCAGAGTATGAAAAAGATATACCTTTAGTTTATGATATATTAAGGAAAGGAACTGAGGTTGCAAGAGAAATTGCAGAAAAAACTTTACAAGAAGTGAAAGCTGCCATGAAGATTAATTATTTTGAAGATAATAGTCTTATTGTAGACTATTCTGAAAAATATCAAAGGAGTAAAGTATGAAGAAAATAGCTAGTTTTACAGTAAATCATCTTGTATTATACCCCGGAGTATATGTATCAAGGAAAGATAGGGTAGGTAAAGATTGCATTACAACATTTGATATAAGAATGACAAGACCGAATTTTGAGCCTGTTATGAATACAGCTGAAATACATACACTAGAGCATTTGGGAGCAACATTTTTAAGAAACCATGCTGAGTATGGAAATAAAACAATATATTTTGGTCCTATGGGTTGTAGAACGGGCTTTTATTTACTTCTTTTAGGAGATTATGAGTCAAAGGACATTATAGGTTTGCTAAAAGAATTATTTGAATTTTGCAAAGATTATGAGGGAGAAGTACCTGGGGCATCTGCAAGAGATTGTGGAAACTTTAGAGATATGAACCTACCTATGGCAAAATTTTTAGCTAAGAAATATTTAGATGAAGTTTTAAATGATATCAAAGAAGACAGACTAGTTTATGCAGATGTAGAAGAACAATAATTATCAAAAGAAAGGAAACTTACTTAATGAAAGGAATTGTTTTAGCAGGAGGAAGTGGAACAAGACTTTATCCACTAACAAAGGTAACATCAAAACAGTTATTACCAATTTTTGATAAGCCTATGATTTATTATCCTATTTCAGTGCTTATGACAGCAGGCATTAGGGAGATACTAATTATTTCAACTCCTGATGATACACCAAGGTTTAAAGAACTTTTAGGGGACGGTCATCAATTTGGTTTGGAGTTTTCTTATGCCGTTCAGCCAAAACCTGAGGGGCTTGCACAAGCATTTACAATAGGTGCAGAGTTTATAGGAAATGATTCAGTGGCTATGATTTTAGGGGATAATATATTCCAAGGCCAAGGGCTTAAGGAGCATTTAAAAAATGCCGCCAATAAGGCAAAGGGGGCAACAGTATTTGGATATTATGTAGATGACCCTGAAAGATTTGGAATTGTGGAGTTTGATAGTAATGGAAAGGCTATTTCAATAGAAGAAAAACCTAAAGAGCCAAAAAGTAATTATTGTGTTACCGGATTGTATTTTTATGATAATAAGGTTGTAGAGTATGCTAGAAATTTAAAGCCGTCTGCACGAAATGAGCTTGAAATTACAGATTTAAACCGTATTTATTTAGAGGCAGGGGAGCTTGATGTAACACTTTTAGGTCAAGGATTTACTTGGCTTGATACAGGAACACATGAAAGTCTTGTAGAGGCGACAAATTTTGTTTATACAGTTGAAACTCATCAACATAGAAAAATTGCCTGCTTAGAGGAAATAGCTTATGTAAATGGTTGGATAACTAAGGAGCAGGTTATGGAATCGGTAGAGGTTTTAAAGAAGAACCAATATGGTAGATATTTACTTGATGTGTTAAATGGAAAATATCTGGATAAGATAAAAAAATAGAGAAAGCGATTTTCTAGTTTATAAAGAATATTCAAGTAATTGACTGTCTTTTATATTGATTTTTAACTTTTTAAATGTCAATAGAAAATTGAAATTATTTCATTTTCTATGTTTTACACAAAAATTTTACTTTATAAATCTTATGCGATTTAATTTGAGCGAAATTTATTTTATTGTGGATAATGTGGATAACTTGTGTATAACTCTAGTTTACTAACTTTCCAAATAGCCTCTAGTAGTGAAAAATTGTGGATAACTCTGTGGATACTATGGATAAAACATATATTCGGAGTGAGATTTGTGCAATTTAACAAATTTCCATAAACTTAATAAAAAAATTTAAAACTGTAAATTAACAAAATAAAACTATTATTTTCAGACTTATACACAATAAGTGGATTTATTGTGGATAAGTGAAAAGTTAGAATAAATCTATGGGACTGTTGTCAATGTTTAATGGGAGCTATTACAAAAGTAAATAAAAATCTACCATAGCAATAGTTCCCTTTTTTATATAAAAATAAAAAAACGGACTCCTAGGAATCAGTTTATTGTGGTGCAATAAAGTTATAAATAACAAAATAAAATATCGAGAGAATTGTACCAAATTTGGCGAACATTATTAACTAGTTTATTTAATTTAATTTAATTCAATCCCCCATATAGTACCACAAACCTAGTTTTTGCAATATTTTTTACTAATTTCGACAAATTTTGTCTACATTTGTGTGTTAAGATAAATAATCTCTTTTAACATATTGCAAGGAAAGAATGGAGGAATCTTTTCAGATGAAAAGAACTAGAAAGAAAAGAAATAACAAATTAGGGCTTGTGGGGGTAATCATTGCTTTTATTTTAATAAGTGTGGTTGCAGCAGGTCTTGTATATTTTGAAGATTTATTTATACCAAGTAAAGTCTTGAGTGAACAAGAATACTTTAAGGTAGATGAAGATAAAGTAGCTATTTTACATAATTATGAATTACAAAGTGCAACAGCTGTTTTAGAAAACAATTCAATATATATTCCATTAGCTTGGTATTCAAAGCTAGTAGATAATAAATTTTATTATAGTATGGCTGAAAAGCAGGTTATAATCACAAGAGCAGACGAGATAGTAAAGCTTAAATTCAGTGATAAAGACGCACAAGGAAAGAATGTTTTTATACAAAAGGGAGATACTATGTATATGCTCCTAGATAAGATAAAAGAATACTCTGATATAATAGCAGAGGACTATACAAACTTAGAAGTAAAGAGAGTAAATATAGTCAATATTTTTGGCGATTATAGGGTTGCAAAAGTAAAGTCAAATACTAGAGTCTTTGCATCAGACAGTATACGTTCAGATACAGTAAAAAAGCTAGATAAAGATGAGGAAGTAAAGATACTTGAAAATTTAACTGATGAAGAATTTTCAAATAAAAAGTGGTTAAAGGTTACAGCAAGCGAGGGATTTACAGGCTTTATAAGAAAATCAAAATTAGTTGATTATGAAACTAAAAACCTTGCAAGTCAGTTTAATGCACCTGTATATACTTCATTGCAGCTTGGAGAAAAAGTTATACTTGGTTGGCATCTTGTGTCTAATAAAGAGTCAAATGACTATTTTGAAGATATAGTCAAAAATACTTCAGGAATGAATGTCATCTCGCCTACTTGGTTTGCACTAGCTGATAATGAGGGAAATTATAAAAGCTATGCAAGTGCAGACTATGTAAAAAAGGCACATGATAAGGGGCTAATGGTTTGGGCGTTGTTGGATAACTTTAATAAGAAAGTAGATTCTGAAAAATTATTTTCAAAAACTTCAAATAGAGAAAAGTTAATAGAGCAACTTATGAAAGATGTCAAAGAATATAACATTGACGGAATTAATATAGACTTTGAAACCTTAAAGCAAGATGCAATTATACATTATATTCAGTTTATAAGAGAGCTATCAGTAGCTTGTAGGAAAGAGGAAATATTTCTTACAGTAGATGTACCTAATTACGAAAATTTTAATGGATTTTATCAAAGAGATAAGTTGGCAGAGGTTACTGATTATATCATAAACATGGGGTATGATGAACATTATGTAGGTTCTGATAAGGGAAGTGTGGCATCAATAGAATATGTAAAGAGAGGTATTGACAATACACTTAACGAGGTAAGTGCAGATAAACTCATAAATGCAATTCCTTTTTATACTAGAGTTTGGACTGAAAAAAATTCAAAAGTAACAAGTAAAGCACTTGGAATTGAGGCATCAAAAACTTGGGTTGAGGAAAATAATGTAACTCTTAATTGGGACGATACCATAGGTCAATATTATGGAAGTATTGAAACAAATGAGGGAACAAAACATATATGGCTTGAAGATGATAAGTCTTTAGAGCTTAAAATAAATTATATGAAAGAAAAAAATCTTGCAGGGGTCGCAGGCTGGAGGCTTGGGCTTGATTCAAAGGAGATATGGGAGACTGTTATAAAAATGAAGTAATCAGTAAGTTATTATTAAAAAATATTTGTGTTTTTAAATAAAAGGTGCTAATATATGGTAAATCAATCGGTGATATACTATTTAAGGAGAAAGCAAGTATGGCATTAATAATACCTAAGAACTATGACCCTGTTTTAACAATTAAAGAAACTCAAGAGGCAATTAAATATATAAGAGATACTTTTCAAAAAGAATTTGGTAAAGAGATGAATCTTGAAAGAGTTTCTGCTCCACTTTTTGTAACTAAGTCAAGTGGACTAAATGACAATTTAAATGGAATTGAAAGACCTGTAAGTTTTGATATAGCAAATTTACCAAATGAGGAGGTTGAAATAGTACAATCCCTTGCAAAGTGGAAAAGAATGGCACTCTATAAATATAACTTTAATCCTGATGAGGGGCTTTATACCAACATGAATGCCATAAGACGAGATGAAGATTTAGATAACTTACATTCTTGTTATGTGGACCAATGGGATTGGGAAAAAGTTATAAGAAAAGAAGATAGAACTATAGAAACACTTGAAAATACTGTAAGACTTATATTTAAGATTATAAAGCACATGGAGCATGAAGTTTGGTATAAGTATCCACAGGCAGTAAATAAATTACCGGAGGACATTTTCTTTATTACCTCACAGGAACTACTTGATATGTACCCTGATATGACTTCTAAGGAAAGAGAAAATGAAATCACAAAAAAGCATGGTTGTGTATGTATTGAGAAAATTGGTGGAGTTTTAAGCAATGGTAAGCCACATGACGGCAGAGCACCTGACTATGATGATTGGGAACTTAATGCAGATATATTGTTTTGGTTTGAAAGCCTTAATTGTGCAATAGAAATTTCAAGCATGGGAATAAGAGTAAGTGAGGAGTCATTGGCAAAGCAACTTGAAATTTCAGGCTGTACTGAAAGGAGCAAGCTTGTATATCATAAAATGCTTTTAAATAAAGAACTTCCATATACTATCGGTGGTGGAATAGGTCAGTCAAGACTTTGCATGCTCTTACTTAAAAAAGCACATGTCGGAGAAGTTCAATCAAGCTTATGGCCTAGTGAAATGTTAGAAGAGTGTAGAAAGAATAATATACTTTTACTTTAATGTGGAGAGTTTTATGAATGAAGTTGTAACTAGGCTTGTTAAGATAGATAAAAATAATATAGATAAATCTAGTATGGAAAATGCTGCCAATATCATCAGAAATGGTGGGTTGGTAGCATTTCCCACAGAAACAGTATACGGACTTGGAGCAAATGCACTTGACACGCAGTCTACTAAAAAAATTTATGCAGCAAAGCAAAGACCAAGTGATAATCCACTTATAGTACATATTGCAGATTTAGAAGATATATATAAATTGGTTAAAGTATTTCCTAAAAAGGCAGAACTGCTTGCCAGAAAGTTTTGGGCAGGACCTCTAACTATGATTTTATATAAAAGCGATATAGTGCCACTTTCAACCACAGGTGGACTTGACAGTGTTGCAATAAGAATGCCTGAAAATGAGATTGCAAGAAGTTTTATAAGAGCTTGTAAGTTACCTATTGCCGCACCTAGTGCAAATACTTCAGGTAGACCAAGCCCCACAAATGCTTTACATGTCTATGAAGATATGAATAAAAAGATAGAAATGATTTTAGATGGTGGAGATGTAAAAATAGGGCTTGAATCAACTATAATTGATATGACAAGAGATATACCTGTAATTTTAAGACCGGGGGCAATAACCAAAGAAATGCTTGAGAATGTTATTGGAGAAGTCATTTACAATGAAACAAGCATTAATCTTAAAGATGAGGACATACCTAAAGCCCCCGGAATGAAGTATAGACATTATGCACCCAAGGCAAAGCTTATAGTTATAGAGGGCGAGAAACAGAAAGTTTTAGATAAGTTTTGTGAACTTATAAGAGAAAATCTAAATGAGAATAGAAAAGTAGGTTTAATTGTAACCTCTGAAAACTATAACATTTTAAAATCAAAGTTTGAAAATGCTATAGACAGTAAAAAACTTATGTTAGAAAATATTGCAGACTCGGAGAATGAGGAAATGATAGCACATAATCTATTTAATTCTTTGAGAGCATTTGATGAAAAAAACGTAGACATTATCTATTCTGAAAGTTTTTATGGAAAAGGTTTAAGAGTTGCAATAATGAATAGACTTATGAAAGCGGCAGGTCATCAAAAAATATCATTGTAAGGTGGAGAAAAGTATGAGTGATAAAAGAAAAGACTATATAACTTGGGACGAATATTTTATGGGAGTTGCAAAGCTTTCTGCACTTCGTTCAAAAGACCCAAGTACCCAAGTAGGTGCTTGTATAGTAAGTGAAGATAATAAAATTTTATCAATGGGCTACAATGGCTTTCCGACAGGTTGTTCAGATGAGGAATTTCCTTGGGGAAAGGAGCATGAAAAAGATGACCCTTATAATGCAAAGTATCTTTATTCAACACATGGCGAATTAAATGCAATACTTAATTATAGGGGAGGAAGTCTTGAGGGAAGTAAGATATATGTAACATTATTTCCTTGTAATGAGTGTGCTAAAGCTATTATACAGGCAGGTATCAGGCTGATAGTTTATGATGAGGATAAATATAAAGATAGTGTGTTGGTAAAAGCAAGTAAAAGAATGTTAAATGCGGCAGGAGTAAGATATTATCAATATCAGTCCTACGGCAGAGATATATTAATTAGAGTGTAATATGAGAGAAAGTAAGAAAAAAAGAGCTGAAAGAGTAGTTAAGATATTACAGGAACTTGATAGAGTATATGGAACTGAGTATAGAATTTTTTTAAACTATGAAACAGATTGGCAACTTCTGATTGCTGTAATTTTAAGTGCCCAATGTACTGATGCAAGAGTTAATATAGTAACTGCCGACTTATTTAAAAAGTATTTATCAATTTCAGATTTTGCAAATGCAGATTTAAAAGAACTTGAACAAGATATTCATTCTACAGGATTTTATCATAATAAGGCAAAAAACATTATTTTATGTTGTAAAAGGCTTTTAGAATGTTTTGAGGGGAAAGTTCCGTCCAGTATAGAAGACTTGACATCACTTGCAGGGGTTGGGAGAAAAACTGCAAATGTTATAAGGGGAAATATTTATAACATACCAAGTGTGGTTGTAGATACACATGTCAAAAGAGTTAGTAAAAGACTTGGACTTACAAGTTCAGATGAGCCTGTAAAGGTAGAATTTGATTTAATGGAAGTTTTACCTAAAGACCACTGGATACTATGGAATATAGACATCATAACCTTGGGTAGAGAAATTTGTGTTGCTAGAAAACCTAAATGTGAAATATGTTTTTTAAATAAGCTTTGCCCAAGCAGTACGGTTTAAATAGGATTTAAAATAGTAATAACTTGATATAAAATTTTAAGTATTTTGTAGTATTGCATAAAGCAAGAAACTGTCATAGAATAATATTGTATTAACATTAATCAATAGAAAAAGAGGATTACAAATATGAAAAAGAAAAGACAACTTATAGCTACTATAGTTGCAATAGTTTTAGTAGCAGCTATGATTATACCGCCTGTTTTAGCATATATTGTTAGGTAATTTATATTGTTAGAAGATAGGAGATAGAATGAAGAAATTAGGATTTCTAATACTTGTAGGCTTTATGGCATTTGCATCTGCAAATGAAGTTAAAGCAGCCTCCTTGCCAAAGGGAATTACAATAGCAAATTTGGATATTGCAGGAAAGAGCAAGGAAGAAGTAACTAAACTTATAGAAGATTATGTAAATAAAAATCTTGATAGAAAGATAAATTTAGAGATAAATGGTAAAACATTTACAACCTCTTATAAAGAGTTAGGTTATAAATGTGATAATGTAAAAAATGTACTTGATACTGTAGATTCTTATGGTTCAGGAAATTTAATAAAAAGATATAAGGACTCGGTAGATTTGGAACAATCTCCAATCTCTTTAGAGCTAAAGGGAAAGATTGATGATAGTTTACTAGATGAATTTATAAAGAAAAATTCTGAAAGCATTGGAAGAAAAGCTAAAAATGCAACTATTACAAGGGAAAATGGAGCATTTGTCATTACTGATTCAGTTGACGGAGTTAGTGTAGATGAGGTTGCTACTAAGAGTAGAATAGAGGAGGCACTTTCAGGCACAACTTCTGATGTAGTTGATGTTTCAGCTTTAGTTACCGTAGGAAAAGCAAAGATTAATAGAAGTGATTTGGAGCAGATAAAAGATGTTCTTGGAACATTTACAACTGATTATTCAACATCTTCTCCGGAAAGAGCTACCAATATAAGTGTAGGTTCTGAAAAGCTCAATGGCAAATTACTTATGCCGGGAGAAACTCTTTCAGGTTATGAATTTATGCACCCTTTTACAACTGAAAACGGTTACAGAATAGCTCATGCTTATGAAAATGGTCAGGTTGTAGATAGTGTAGGAGGTGGTGCATGTCAGATAGCAACTACACTTTATAATGCAGCACTTCGTGCAGAAGTAGGTATTGCACAAAGACAAAACCATTCAATGACTGTAAGCTATGTTCAGCCTAGTGCAGACGCAGCTATTGCCGGAACTTATAAAGATATAAAGATAACCAATAATCAAAGCACACCTATTTATGTAGAATCCTATACAAAAGGCAGAAAGCTTACATTTACAATATGGGGGAAAGAAGAAAGACCACAAAATAGAAGTGTAGAGTTTGTATCAGAAGTTTTATCACAAACAGAGGCAGGAGTTACTTACAAAGATGACCCTACCTTGCCTGCCGGACAGGTTGTAAAAGAGTCATCAGGACATAATGGAAGAAAGTCAAAACTTTGGAAAGTTGTCAAGGTAAATGGAGTAGAAGAAGATAGAAAGCTTATTTCAACAGATACTTATATGGTTTCAAATACTATAATGAAAAGAGGTACAGGAGCAGCTGCTGCACCTACCACACCTAATCCTACACCTGCACCTGCACCGACACAAGCACCTGAGCAAGCAGCACCAACTCAAGGTAACCAAAATACAAATCCTAGCTCAAATACAGTAGTACCAACTAACCCTGAGCCGGTAGCACCACCTCAAGGCAATCAAAATGACGGAGTTGTATCCCCTGCACCTGAACCGGCAGGAGGAGATAGTAGTTATAGTAATGGTGGCCCCGGAGCATAAAATGGACATTGTTTCAGTGGGTTTTATAGGCTCTTTAGGAGTAGAAAAAATACTAGAGTTAAAATTTGAGGAGTTATTAGCTAGATATGATAAGAGATATTTGCTAAAAACACTTAAAGAACATGAAAAAAGCAATAATTTTAAAGTTATTGCTTTTTTCAAAAATTTGGATATAGATGAGGTTATAGAGGTAGGCGAGGGAGGAGTCTTGGCCTGCCTTTACTGTATTGCAAAAAATGCAGATTGTGGTATAAGTATTGAAATTAAAAAAATTCCATTACTTCAGTCAAGCGTTGAAATTTGTGATTTCTTTGATATTAATATTTATAGACTTCTAAGTAATTCATATATTTTACTTTGTAAAAGTGGTTATGAGATAGTTTTTGAGCTTAGAAAACAAGGGGTAAACTGCGAGGTAATAGGGAAACTAGAAAAAGGTAGAGATAAGGTTATTGTAGATAAAGAAGAATATATTAATCGTCCCTCAAAAGATGAAATATATAAAGTTGTAAAAAATAAGTTGTATTAATAGGTAGTTATAAGTGTGATTTATCCCCCGTAGGGGGACAAATCACATATAATAATAAATATAACTATTTTGTAATAGCACTATAATAATTAATAAATATGTTTTTTTATGGAGCTGTCGTAAAATTAATTTTTATTAGCAACTATGTTTTTCGTGGAGAAACAACAAAAGCAATATTTGCTAATTTAAAGATTTTTTATTATATAATAGCTCTGACATTATTTATAAAAATGAGGTGAAGTATGAGAGAGGAAATTTTAGGTGTTATAGAAAAAAATAGCAAGATAGATTTAAAAGAACTTGCTATACTGCTTGATTTAGATGAAGTTACAGTTGCAAATGAGATTGCACAAATGGAAAAAGAAAGAGTAATTTGTGGTTATCATACACTTATAAATTGGGATAATACAAGCAATGAAAGAGTTATTGCACTTATAGAGGTAAAGGTAACTCCTCAAAGAGGTATGGGCTTTGATAAGATTGCAGAACGCATTTATCAATACGAGGAAGTAAATGCAGTATACCTTATGAGTGGAGCATTTGACTTTACAGTATTTATAGAGGGTAAGACAATGAAAGAAGTTGCACAATTTGTTTCTGAAAAACTTGCACCTATGGAGTCAGTTTTAAGTACAGGTACTCATTTTGTATTAAAAAAATACAAAGAGCATGGAGCAATTCTTGAAGATGTAAAAACAGATGAAAGGCAGTTAATAACACCATGAGAAATCCTCTATCAAAAAAAGTATTAGGAATAAAGCCGTCAGGGATAAGAAAGTTTTTTGATATAGTTAATACCTTAGAGGGAGCTATATCATTAGGTGTGGGAGAGCCTGACTTTGATACACCATATTTTATAAGGGAAGAAGGCATTTATTCCCTTGAAAAAGGAAAAACTTTTTATACTTCAAATTCAGGACTTGCAGAGCTAAGGACTGAAATAAGCAATTATTTAAAAAGAAAATTAGATGTAGCTTATAATCCAAATAAAGAAGTTATAGTTACAGTAGGAGGAAGTGAGGGAATAGATATTGCACTTAGGGCAATGGTAGACCCTGATGATGAAGTTTTAATCCCACAACCAAGTTATGTATCCTATGAGCCTTGTGCAATTCTTGCAGGTGCAAAACCTGTAATTATTGAATTAAAAGAAGATAATGGTTTCAAGCTTACAAAAGAACGACTTCTTGAAAAAATTACAGATAAAACTAAGGTACTTATTTTGCCATTTCCAAATAATCCAACAGGTTCTATTATGACACTTGAGGAATTAAAGCCTATTGCAAAAGTTTGCATTGAAAAAGATATATATGTTATTTCAGATGAAATTTATTGCGAGCTGACTTATAAAGGTAAGCATGCCTCAATAGTTCAGATTGAGGGAATGAGAGATAGAACTATTCTTATCAATGGTTTTTCAAAATCTTATGCTATGACAGGCTGGCGACTTGGCTATGCTTGTGGAGCTGAACTTATAATAAGTCAAATGACTAAAATTCATCAGTTTGCTATTATGTGTGCCCCTACAACAAGTCAGTATGCAGCAGTTTTAGCACTTAGAGAGGGCGATGAGGAAGTAGCAAGAATGAGAGAATCTTATAATCAAAGGCGAAGACTATTGCTTGCAAGGCTAAATGAAATGGGCATGACTTGTTTTGAGCCTGAGGGAGCATTTTATGTATTTCCTTGTATTAAAAAATTCGGCATGAGCAGTGATGAATTTGCAACTAAATTACTTATGCAAGAAAAGGTTGCAGTAGTTCCGGGAACTGCTTTTGGAGAATGTGGAGAGGGCTTTCTTAGAATTTCCTATGCTTACTCTTTAAAGCAACTTAGAGAGGCACTTGAAAGAATAGAAAGATTTGTAAAAAGTTTATGATAAATATTGTATTATTAGAACCTGAAATTGCACAAAATACAGGCAATATAGGTAGAAGTTGTGTCGCTACTAACTCAGCCCTACATTTGATAAGACCACTAGGTTTTAAGATAAGTTCAAAAGAAATCAAAAGGTCAGGGCTTGACTATTGGGAAAAGTTAAATGTAAAAATATATAGTGATTTAGAAGATTTTTATGAGCAAAATCCTAGTGCAAAAGATAAAATGTATATGGCAACCACAAAGGCTAGAAAAACTCATAGTGAAGTAGAATATAAAGATGGCGATTATATAATGTTTGGAAAGGAAAGTGCAGGTATTCCTGAAGAAATATTAGTGAAAAATCAAGAATTTTGTGTAAGGATACCTATGTGGGGAGATATAAGAAGCCTTAACTTAGCAAGTTCAGTCGCAATTATTTTATACGAGGCATTAAGGCAACTTGGTTATGAGGATATGGAACTTAAGGGAAACTTGCATAGATTAAAATGGTAAAATTATAATATATTCTATTTTAAATATATTTATATCTAGGTTAAACATAAAAATATATATATTAAATTTACTTTAATACTTAGATTTTGGTAAACTTAGTTGTGGACAATTTAAGCCTTTAATAGTATAATTCTTTTGTTAAAATAAGTTAATATCAACACATATTTTAAGGAGAGGTATATGTTAAAAGAGTTTAAAGAGTTTGCATTAAAGGGAAATGTAGTTGATTTGGCAGTTGGTGTTATTATAGGTGGTGCATTTGGAAAGATAGTAACTTCACTTGTAAATGATATTATTATGCCAATTATAGGAATTTTACTTAATGGAGTAAACTTTACAGATTTAAAATATGTTATAAAGCCGGCAAGTGGCGATATTCCTGAGTCTGCAATCTTATATGGTTCATTTATACAAAATATAGTTGATTTCTTGATTATAGCATTTTGTATATTCCTTATGGTAAAGGCTATGAATTCACTTAAGAAGAAAGAGGAGAAAAAGGAAGAAAAGCCGGCAGAACCTACTGAAGATGTGGTTCTTCTCACAGAAATAAGAGATTTACTTAAAAAGAAAAACTAATAGATTTATAACTGTTTAATAAAAGCTATGAAAAAGAGTTTTTAAACTATATTGTTATTTTTGTTTGGGGCTGTTGCAAAAGTAGATGAAAATCTACTATAGCAATAGTTCCTCTTTTTTTATACAAAATTAAAAAACGGACTCCGAAGAATCCGTCCCTTGTGGTATAATAGATTTATGAATAATAAAATAAAATACCAAAAGGATTATACCAAATTTGGTGAATATTATCAATTAGTTTTACCATTAAATTTTGAGAAAGTTATACCGGAAGATGATTCTGTCAGACTGCTAAGCCACGAATTG
>CALALP010000034.1 GCA_937925515.1 uncultured Lachnoanaerobaculum sp.
GGAGTTTCCTCGCCGTCGGCGAGGAAACTCCCCCAAAAACTATGTAATTAATTTATAACTACTGTAACTCTTTTACCTGCTTTTGAAGCAGCAGCCTTTACTAAAGAGCGAATAGCCTTTGCTATCTTTCCAGACTTGCCTATAACCTTACCTACGTCATCTTGTGCAACACTTAATTCAATTATAGTGTCCTCTCCCTCGAGAGTTTCATTTACAACTACTTCTTCAGGCTTATCTACTAGAGCTTTTGCTATTATTTCTACTACTTCTTTCATGCTACAACTCCTTTTTTGCTATTAAATATCCTACATTAAATTTGCATTTTTTAAAAGTTTTACAACTCTATCTGTTGGCTGTACACCATTTGCAAGCCATTTCTTGGTAGCCTCTTCATTAAACTTAATTACACTTGGATTTTGGTTAGGGTCATAATAACCTACTTCCTCAATGAACTTTCCGTCCCTTGGTGATCTTGCATCAGCTACAACTATTCTGTAAAAAGGTGCTTTCTTTTGTCCTAATCTTTTTAATCTCATCTTTACTGCCATTTTAAATTGCCTCCCAATTTCAAAATTATATTTTTATATTTAACTACTCACACTTAAGAAGTGGAGTTGTGTTACTAAAACATTCCTCCGGGTAATTTTAACTTACCTCCAAAAAGATTACCAAGCCCACCCCTTTTCTTACCATTCATCATTTGCGGCATGCTCTTCATCATTTTCTTCATTTGTTCAAACTGTTTTACAATGCGATTTACTTCGCTTATATTCATTCCTGAGCCTTTTGCAATTCTATTTTTTCTTGAAACATTTAAAATAGACGGATTAGCTCTTTCTTCTTTTGACATACTAAGTATAATTGCCTCAACTTTATTCATTTGGCTATCATCAACATCAGGAATTGCTGCACCTCCAAGCCCGGGTAGCATACTCATAATACTACTGAGTCCTCCCATTTTCTTGAGTTGCTGCATTTGCTCCAAAAAGTCATTAAAGTCAAACTCTGCTTTTTTTAATTTTTGGCTAAGCTCCTTTGCCCTTTCTACATCCATATCGGCTTGTGCTTTTTCAAGAAGAGTAAGTACATCACCCATTCCAAGTATTCTACTTGCCATTCTATCAGGGTAAAACTGTTCTAAGTCTGAAAGCTTTTCTCCCATACCTGTATAAAGTATCGGTTTTCCTGTAACAGCCTTAATTGAAAGAGCTGCACCACCTCTAGTATCGCCGTCAAGCTTTGTAAGTACCACTCCATTTATATTAAGCTTTTCATTGAAAGTATTTGCAACATTTACAGCATCTTGACCGGTCATTGCATCTACTGTAAGCAATGTATAATCTACATTTAGTTGACTTTGTATATCAATAAGTTCTTGCATCATAGTTTCATCGATATGAAGTCGTCCTGCTGTATCAATTAATACTACGTTTTGCTTATTCTTTTTTGCATGCTCATAAGCTGCCTTTGCAATATCTACCGGAGAATGATTATCCCCCATAGAAAATACCGGAACTTCCTGCTTTTCTCCATTTATTTTCAGCTGTTCAATAGCTGCCGGACGATAAATGTCGCATGCTACTAATAAAGGCTTATACCCCTTTGACCTAAATTTGCCTGCAAGTTTTGCAATAGTAGTTGTTTTACCTGCACCTTGAAGTCCAACCATCATAATAGTAGTTATTCCTGACGGCTTAATAGTTATCTCAGTAGTATCTGACCCCATTAACTTTATTAATTCTTCATGTACTATTTTAATAACTTGCTGTCCGGGTGTAAGTGATTCCAATACCTCACTACCTACTGCACGCTCTTGTATGGAACTGATAAACTGCTTTACAACCTTAAAACTTACATCAGCCTCCAAAAGTGCAAGCTTGACCTCTTTCAGAGCAGCCTTAACATCTTCCTCTGAAAGTTTGCCCTTTCCTCGAAGATTTTTAAACACATTTTGCAGTTTTTGTGATAAATTCTCAAATGCCATATTCATTCTCGATGTATATACATCTTTCCTTTCTTATTTAACTCTAAAAAGTTTCATCTACAATTTCAGTTGATAACCTCTCTATTTCCTTTATCCATTTTTCATCTTTATCTTTAAAAAATCTAAATGTAAGTTCCTTTATTTTTCCAACTAAAAGTTTTGTTTTATGAAACTTTTTTACTAAACCGAGCTTATCCTCATATTCATTTAATATTTTATCGCATCTCTTAATCAATTCAGAAACACTTTGTCTTGAAGTCCCCTCTTCTCTTGCCACCTCTGATATAGAATAATCATTTAAAATGACTTCTTCATAAATTCTTTTTTGATGCTCTGTCAAAAGTTCTCCATAAAAATCAAATAAAAGTGCCTGATTAAGTATATTATTTAAATTAATATCTTTACCCATACAATCACCGTAAACATAATAATCTAATTCAAAAAGTTTGTCAAGTAAAAGTTCTTGACAAACACGACAAATGCACGAATTAATATTCTAATCAAAAATCATAATATTGTAATTTTTTTAAATCTAATACCTGCTCCAACAATTCTAATGAATTCATGCTTATAATAAATCTTTTCTTTCTCATTAATAATTTTGGATGGAATCTTAAAACCGTAACTTTTAAAATATATAAAAGTACCAAATTTGACTTTCATAATTCTAAAA
>CALALP010000035.1 GCA_937925515.1 uncultured Lachnoanaerobaculum sp.
CCTTGTTACCACACTGCCTGCTCCTATAACACAACCCTCTCCTATATTTACACCACCACAAACTACTACATTTGAACCTAACCAACAATTACTGCCTATACTTACCGGAGCTGCATATTCAAGGTCGTACACTTCTCCATTTTCTCTTTTTCTTAGATTTCTTTCTTCAGGTAACATTGAATGTATTGGGGGCATAATAGAAACATTTGCTCCAATAAATACATCATCTCCAATATTTACAGGACAACAATCTAAAACAGTAAAATTAAAATTAGCATAAAAATTTTTACCAAACTTTGTAAATACACCATAATCAAACTGAATAGGCCCTTGAAGATAAACTCCCTCATTTACCTCGCCTAAAAGCTCTTTTAAAATCTCAAACCTCTTTTTCTCCTCGTCCTCATAAGTGTCATTATAGTCCTTACTAAGCTTATGTGCCTTAAGTCTAAGCTTTGCAAGTTCGCTATCAGTTGGGTCATATAACTTGCCACTTAACATTTTTTCTTTTTCACTTAACATATTAACCTCTTCCCTGCATTTGATACATATTATAATATTTACCTCTTAGCTCAATAAGTTCCTCATGATTACCCTCTTCAAGAATACGTCCTCTATCCAAAAGGTAAATTCTATCAGCATTTTTAATTGTAGATAATCTATGTGCAATTACAAATGTAGTTCTGCCTTTCATAAGCACCTGCATTGCATTTTGTATTATCTGCTCAGTTTCAGAATCTATTGAGCTTGTAGCCTCATCTAAAATCAAAATCTTAGGATTATGTGCCAAAGCCCTGGCAAAAGAAATAAGTTGTCTTTGACCGGAGGAAAGTGTAGCACCTCTTTCTACAACTTGTGTATCTATGCCATTTTTTAGGCTTAACAACAATTCCTCTCCACCTACCATTTTTAAGGCATTTATTGCATCATCTCTAGTTATATTTGTATTATTTAATGTAATGTTTGATAAAATAGTACCTGAAAATAAAAAAGGTTCTTGCAAAACTATTCCCATTTGCTTTCTTATAAATTTATCTGATAAATCTACTAAGTCTAAGCCGTCTATAAGTATGCGTCCTTTTTGTGGAGCATAGAATTTCATAAGTAAATTCATTATAGAGCTTTTCCCTGAGCCTGTATGCCCTACTAAGCCGATATTTTGACCATTTTTGACTTTTATATTTATATCATTAAGTACATATTCATCATCCTTGTAATAAAAACTTACATTCTCAAAAATAACCTCACCCTTTATACTAGATTCTTCTACATCGGACTTGCCAACATTTTCTATACTCTTCATATCAAGCACTTCAAAAATATGTTTTGCAGCAACACCTGCTTTTTGCATATCTCTAAGTTGCTCTGTAATTCTTGTAAGGTTATTAAACAATATATTTAAATATTGTATGTAAATGTAAATGCCTCCAACTGTCGCAAGAGAACTTCCATTTAGAAACATTTTCCCAAAAAAATATATAAGTATGATAAGTGATATATCTTTAATTACTGCAATTATATTATAAGTGCCCATTGCATCTAAAACAACCATTTTAAGAGCATATGAACATCTTTCTTTGACTAGAGCCTCAAATTCATCAAAAATCTGTTTTTGTCTGTTAAAAGCCTGTATAATAGGCATTCCCTGTACTATTTCATTTAATGAGCCCATTATCTGTGTAAGCAAAGTTCTAATTTTATCATTATAAATACTTGCTTTTTTTGAATAGAAAATTATTGCAAAAATAATGATAGGAAGTATTAAAAGCATAACTCCTCCAAAGAAAGGATTGATTACAAACAAAACTATATACAACCCCACGATATAGCCTACACTCATAACAATCTGTCCCATTACTCTTATATAAAGCCCCTGCACTGCATCAGTATCATTTGTTATCTTAGATACAATACTACCTACAGGAACATTATCAAAATAAGAAATAGGCATACTTTGAATTTTTGAATATAGTTCATTTCTCATTCTTGTTATAATCTTCATGGCGACAACTCTAAATTCAAGCCCACTTAAAAATGAAAAGAAAGAATCCAACATTACAAGTAATACATAAATACCTGAAAGTTTTAATATATTAGGCATTATAATATTCGCCCTTGTCATCTCCTTATCCATAATCTCTCCAATGGCAAATGGAGATGCAAACTGTGCCGACATTGCAAGTATAAGTAAAAATAAGCCTAAAAACATTCTTTTCTTATGGAAAAAAGCATATTTTATAAGTCTTTTGGCAGTATTTATATCAAGTTTTTCTTCTCTTTTATCTAAATCACTCATGTTCTCCCTCCTCAAGCTTTTGGATATTATACTGTCGTAAATACCAAGTATCGGTTGAAACAAGTTCATCATGAGTTCCTTGTTCTACAATCTTACCATTGTCCAAAACTATGATATTATCTGCATGACTTATAGCTGATAATCTATGACTTATAATAATAGTTGTTTTATTCTGTCTATTCTTTTTTATATTTCTTATTATCTTTGACTCAGTTCTTGCATCTACTGCCGATAATGAATCATCCAGTATCAAAAGTTTTGCATTTTTTATAATTGCTCTAGCTATTGCAATTCTTTGCTTTTGACCTCCTGAAACTGCAATACCTCTTTCTCCAACTTGTGTATCAACTCCATTTGTAAATATCTTTATATCTCTCTTTAAATCTGCAAGTTCTATGATACTTTCAAGTTCCTCATCACTTACTTTCTCATCACTTCCAAATAAAATGTTCTCTTTAATGCTCCTTGAAAATAATATATTTTCTTGAGAAACATAGGCAATATCATTCATTAAATTTATCTTGTCTACTTCTAAAAACGGTACTCCTGAAATTGTAAACTTGCCCTCTCCAACAGGATATTGTGCTAATATCTGCTTTATAAGCGTACTTTTGCCACTTCCTGTTTTTCCTGCAATTCCAAGAGTTTCTCCCTCTTTTATTTTCAAATTTATATCAGAAAGATTTATAACCTCAGATGACGGATATTTAAAATTATAATCTGAAAATTCTATATCTCCAAATAAAACTTTTATCTCTTTTACATTTTCCACTTTTCTATCATCTTGACTTTCAAGCACTTCATAAACTCTATCTGATGAGGCACTTGCCCTTTGTGCTGTATTAAAAAGTTCTCCTACTGCATACATAGGCCAAGTAAGAAAACTAAGAAAAATGTTAAATGCCACCATATCTCCCAAAGTTATAGAACCTGCTCCAAGCAGTTTAGCTCCATATATCATAGACAGTGCATAACTAAATGCTAAAAACACATGTGAAATAGGACTAAATGTATTAAATACTTTCTCACAATCAACAGAAACATCAAATACTTCCTCAGTCTTTTTATAAAAATCTTTAGTACTTTGTTCTTCAAGAGAATAAGCCCTTATAACTCTTATTCCTAAAACATGTTCAAGCACCATATCACTCATGCTGCCTGTAACTTTTGACCTTAATAAATAATATTTATATACATATTTCCCTAGGAAATAATTAAATAATGCTCCTAACAAAAGTGGTATAACACATACTAGAGTAAGTTTCCAAGATACTCTTATACCCATTGCCACTATAACAGTAGGTAAATACAACATACTATCATAAAAAGACATCATTCCAAAGCCTGCAAAGTCGCCTATTGACTCTACATTGGTACTCATTCTTGTTATTAAATCGCCTGATTTAAATTTTTCAAAAAATGTCCTAGGCATAAACAATATTTTTTTAAGTATTGAAATTTGCAGCTTAGCCTCTATAATAGCCTGATTTCTAAATACTAAAATACCCCAAAGAATAAGTATAAAATAATTGACAATCGCAAGTACTGCTAAAATAAACACATAATACATAAGTTTACTTACTGTAATACTTCCATTTGCTATATCATCTGTTGCCATTCCAAGAATTATAGGAGCAACAACTATAAATATATTGGATAATATATTTGAAACAATAGCAACAATATTTTGAAGTAATCGCTCTTTAAAAAACCATTTTAATTTTAATAAGCCTTTCACAAAACCCCCTTAACTAAATCTACTTACAACTTTAAATTATACAATATGGACTCCTCGCCGTTGGCGAGGAGTCCATATTCAAACACTAACAAATATCATAATTTCAAAGATTCACAAAATTGTATATTCAAGATTTGAAAATCTAGGAAATTCTATTAACGAATAATTGCCTTTTCGCTTTCAGAAACAGGTACTCCAACCTTACTATAAATCAATATATATGCTATATACCCAATTATAATTGCACCTATTACATCAATTATAGAATGTTGTTTCAAAAAGACTGTAGAGGCACTAATTGAAAGCAGTGAAATCAAAGAAAATGCTTTCATATACTTGATAGGTGATAGATATTTACTCTTACATATAGCTATATGTGTTCCTATTGAATTATACACATGAATACTTGGGAAGACATTTGTATTGGTATCCACCTTATGTATAAAAGCTACAAGTTTTGTTGCCCAGTTTTTACTCTCATCAACTACAGGTCGAAAATCTGTTCCATTAGGATAAATCTGACATACAAATAAGCAAAAGCTCATTCCTGCTGCCAAAAATAAAATATATCTATAAAACTCCCCTGCATCTTTAAGAAATAAATATACAAGTGTAGCAGTCATATAAATAAACCAAAAATAATATGGTACTATAAAGTATTCATTAAATGGTATATAACTGTCAATTACACTATACATAATATGATAAGAGGTTGTAACTGTCCTTTCAAGATACCTAAACCAAGGTATATAAATTAAAAAATACGAAAATGCCCAACCATGCTTATACTTCTTTATAAGTTCAATTAACTTCTCTTTCATAACCCTCCATTACTCTCCAACAAAATCTCATTCTGTAACATTTAATTAATTATATATCTAAAAGTAACTTTAAGCAATAAAATTTTATATTTGTAAGAGATTTTTAATTAAACTTTATCTTATTGTTGAATATTATGTCTAATTAAAACCATAAAACTTACGAGTTATTTTATATCCCATGATAGAAACTTCTCTACCACCCTTACCTGGAAGATTCATGCTCTGACCTAAAAAGCCCCACCTTATTCTTATAAATAATCTTAAGTTATGCTCTCTTAAATATTTCCAGACTTCTTTCTTTTTCTCAAAGTTTTCCTCACTGCCTGACTTTATTGCAAGTATAGAACAAACAACCATCATTATTTCAAGATATAAAATCATATATCTTCTAAGTCTGCGATTTTCTATCTTATATGGGTCATAGAAGTCTAACATCATTTTAGTAACTTTAATCTGCTGATCAATTCTACCTATCATAACAGTTTCATTTACAGACTGATCATCTCTACCTATAAAATATCTATAAAAGTTTACATCGAGATAATATATAGTTCTTACATAAGGAAGTGGTTGATATACGAAAATGTTATCAACATAGAATGTATGCTTAGGCAAATCAAGTCCACATTCTCCAAGTAATTCCTTTCTATATATTACCGAGTGCATAAGTATATACTGCCCAGGTAAGAAATGCCCTACATCGTCCCAAGTAATTAGTTTTTCAGTAGGCATAACTCTCCTATAATTCATTACTTTTTTATTTTCTTGCCCCTCTTTTTCATATACAAAATTGCTTAAAAGCATGTCAAGTTCAGTTTCTGACTCATTTGCAAAAAATCTAAGAGTTTCAAGTATTTTCATATAAGAAACTTCATCTACCCAATCATCTGAATCAACAACCTTAAAAAACTTTCCGGTTGCATTTTTAAGTCCCTCTTTTACTGCATCTCCATGTCCACCATTTTCCTTGTGTACAGCCTTGCATATACTTGGATATTTCTTTTCATACTCATCTGCTATCTCGGCAGTATTATCCTTAAAAGAGCCGTCATTTACTATAAGTATCTCAACTTCCTCTCCCCCTTTTAGAAGTGAATCGATACATTTTCCCATATATGCGGCAGAGTTATAGCATGGAACTGCTATACTAAGTAACTTCACTATTATTCCTCCTTAGTTATTTCTAGCAAATCATTATATACCATAATAACCAATTTTATTCTATATTTCTATAACTTTAATTATTTATTTATTTTTGTTCGAGTAATTTTCGTATATTAAACATCATCTAATATTTATATGTTGTTTAATGATACATTGTATATTGATATAGTATTAAAACTTTACTTTTTTGATTATTGAAAATGTTTTATGCCTTTATATTAACTTGGGGGTTTTCCTCGCCTTCGGCGAGGAAAACCCCCAAAACAACTTTCTAATAATCTAATTTGATAAAATAGCCCTATCTGATAAGCTCTCTTCTGTACCTGAATACAATTTCATTATATCTTGCAAGGTTATAGTTTTTCTTTCCTCGCCCTCAAGTATCTTAAGTATCCTACCTTGACTCATAACCAAAGTCTTATTGCCAAACTCTAAGGCATTTTGTATATTATGTGTTATCATCAAAGTAGTAATGTTATTTTTTTCCACTATATCCTTTGTTATCTCAAGAATTTGCTTACTTGTCTTAGGGTCAAGTGCCGCTGTATGCTCATCAAGTAATAAAAGTTCAGGTACTTCAAGTGTTGCCATAAGTAAAGTAAGTGCCTGTCTTTGTCCACCACTAAGAAGTCCGACTTCACTTTTTAATCTATGTTCAAGCCCTAGATTAAGTCTTGAACATGCATCTCTAAAAAGTTTTCTATCTGACTTTCTAACCCCTATGCCAAAACGCATTTTCTTTCCTCTGCTATATGCAAGCCCTAAGTTTTCCTCAATAGTCATATGAGGGGCTGTTCCTTTTAGTGGATCTTGATATAATCTACCGATATACCTTGCTCTTTTATATTCTTTCTCATAGGTAATATCTCTACCATTACTAAGAATCTTACCTGATTCAACTTCTATATTTCCGGCTATGGAGTTTAAAAGTGTACTCTTGCCTGCTCCATTACTTCCGATTACGGTTACAAAATCGCCGTCCTCAAGCCTTAAATTCAAATCATTTATTGCAATTTTTTCATTGATAGTGTCCTTATTAAATACTACTTTTAGATTTTTAATTTCTAGCATAGCGTTTTCTCCATTTCTGAATATAAGACTTAATATGAGGTATTGCAAGTGCAGTTACAACAACTGTTGAAGTAAATAGTTTTAAATTTGTAGCAGGTAGTCCTAATTGGAATGCAAATGTAATCATAAATCTATAAATAATTGAACCTATAACTACTGCAATTAGATGTCTTAACATTCCTCTCTTACCGACAACTGTTTCTCCGATTATAATACTTGCAAGTGCAAGCACCAACATTCCTGTACCCACATCATGGTTTCCTGATTCATTGTATTGTGCATAAATTGCACCTGATAATGCCACTATTCCGTTACAGAGTGCAAAACCTAAAATCTTCATAGCATCTGTATTTATGCTTGAACTTCTTACCATTGCCTCATTATCTCCGGTGGCTCTAAGGGAGAGTCCTATTTGTGTCTTTAAAAATATAAATATTAATCCTACTAAGATTGCTACAATTATAAATAGCAATATCATTTTCCCTAAAAATATACCTTGTATACTAAATTTATTCTGTATAAATGTAAAAATGGTCTGCATATCAAATAGGAATATACTTGGCTGATTTTTCATTATCATTAAGTTTATAGAATACAGCCCAATCATAGTTATTATTCCTGCTAAAATCTCATGTATCTTAAGTTTTGTATGAAGTATTCCTGTTACAATTCCTGCAACAATTCCACCAATACAGCCCATAACTATACCCATTACAGGATTTCCTGCCACTGTCCATACACAGCTATAAGCAAGTCCTGTTACAAAACTTCCGTCAACTGTTAGGTCAGGTAGGTTGAGTATTCTAAAAGCAATAAACAAACCTATTCCAAGTATTGCAAAAATCAGACCTTGCTCAATAGTTCCAATAAAAGTTATTAAAGACATTATTTCCCCCCTAGTATTTATCAATTTCTTACAAAACTAATTTTATGAATATTACTATCTCATTGTCCTCTGCTAGATAACAAGTAGTTTATTCATTATTATGTGAGATTTGTCCCCCTACGGGGGACAAATCTCACATAGATATATATTTCGCACTCTTAGACCTTACTATATTTTATTTATGCTACCTATTTAGTTTGTTTTATTATGTATTTCAACAAACTTAGGGTCATTTTTGATTTCATCAGGAATTTCAATTCCAAGTGCCTTAGCTGTATCTGTATTTACATAGATAAATAAATCATCTTTAAATACTTTTACAGGAATCTCACTTACATCTTTTCCTTTCAAAACTTGGTCAACCATTCTTGCACTTTCACGACCTAAGTCCTCATAATCAATTCCCATAGTTGCAAAACCACCGTCCATTACCATTGAGTCTGCACCTACATAGATAGGTTTCTTAGCCTTTATAACTTCCTGCATAAGTACAGGCATAGCTGAGGCTACTGTATTATCATTTGCAACAAAGAGTGCGTCTACATTGCTAAGAAGAGTAGATGCAGCTGTCTGAAGTTCAGATGCTGATGAAATACTTGATTCTACAATAGTTAAATCATGCTCTTTTGCAAACTCTTTAAGTAATTCAAGGTTATGTACTGAGTTATTTTCTCCAGGGTTATAGATATATCCAAATGTTTTTGCATCAGGTGTTATTTTTAATGCAAGCTCCATAATCTTACCTACTTGAACTGCATCAGAAGTACCTGTCATTCCCTTATCAGTCTTATCGAGAGCTGATACAACACCTGCTCCTATAGGGTCTGTAATAGCTGTAAATACAACAGGGGTAGTTTTTGCAATTCCCATAGCAGCTTGAGCAACCGGAGTAGCAATAGCAACTACTACATCTTGCTTATTTCCCTCATATACCTGCATAATACTTGGTAAGTTTGAAAGTTCTCCTTGTGCGTTCTTATAATCTATTATAACATTTTCGCCGTCTATATAGCCTAAATTCTTTAATTCGTCCATAAGAGCATCATGAATTATATTTAAAGAAGTATGCTCTAGTAACTGTACAACTGCAATTTTTTTCTTTCCACTATCTGCAGTATCATTTGCCGCCTTAGTTGTTTCACTTTCCTTTGTGGTTTCTTTTTCACTTTCTTTTTTAGTTTCCTCACTACTTGCTTGTTGTGCCTGAGTAGTTTCGCTTGCCTTCTTTGTATTATCTGCCGGTGTACAACCTGCAAGCATTGACATAATTAACATTGCACTCATTATAGCTTTAACTCCAAATATCTTTTTCATTTCTTTCTCCTCCTTGATTAAAAACAATAAATAATATTTGTATGACATCTTGTTTTATAAAAGTGCAAACCTAATCGATAAAAAAAAGCCTGCCCCTTGTATATACAAAGGACAAGCTGTTATCTGCCTGCGGTACCACCTTTATTAGTGAATAATCACTCTCTCCATGAAGATGCCATCACATCCTCTGCTATGTAACGGTAGCACCGTCTTGAGATACTAATATACTAGATAATATACTTTCATCAAGCCCTCATGGGTCCATTTACATACCGTAATCTCTATCGGACTCTCAGCAACGCCGACTCTCTGTAAGTAACTAATATGTTTTATCTCCCAATCAATGGTTTAGCCATATCTTACACTTAATCTTTTTTTATGTCAATACCTATTTTTTAGTTCTTTTATAAAATGATGAATTATTATAAGTGTAAATATACAAAATAACATCAATTTCTACATTATTTTTTATATTTAATTCATAAGTTTAAGTCAAATGTTTTCTGCATTACTCTGCTTTCTATAAAATAGCAATCCTTAATTTGATAAATTTTAATACAAAAACAATATATTTTAATTATTTACTTTGCACCATCTCTTCCCAATCAATTTCGCCATTTTTATAAGTATCTTCATGTAGTAACTCAGACAATTTGAACTGATTTATTTTTTCATTATAGGCCAAAATAGCCTCTGAAAATATTTTTTTTATTTTCTCCTCTCCCTCTTTAACATGCTCATAATCAGTGAAAATGCTATATCCTAAATGATGAATTTCAACCTCTTGTTTATCATTTTCTAAAGCCTGCATAACTTCCATTAAGCTAATTTCTTCAACAGATTTATTTAATACATAGCCCCCTGTTTTACTTGCAGTAGATGAAATTAAATTTACTTTTGACAACTTCATTAAAATCTTTTTTAGATAAGAATCAGATACATTTAAAATTTTACTTAATGTTTGACTCTTGACAGGTGTATGATTTTTTTGTAATGCTAACATTATAAGTACATAAGCAGCCTGCTCTATGCTTTTATTAAATTTCATTTTTCAAGCTCCTTTTTTGCTACTTTCAGAATTGAACCATATAATTTGGCTGCCATATTTGCTCCTGCATTTGTCAAAAAACTTTTAAATATTGGAGTAGGTACTTCTATTTCTATAATCCAAGTAACTTGTATCTCTTTATCAGAAAGCTCTTTAAACTGTATTTGGGTATAGTCTTGTTTGACTTTTGGAAATGAATTATTAACCTTATAATTTATAAAATGATTTTCTTTTACAGAAGTAATTTCCTCAAAATACCAACCTGCAATCATTACTATATCTCTTTTAGCATTTGATTCAATATCTTGGTAAAACTCTTTAGAATAATTAACAGGTTCTGTCAAATTTTTTTCAGGTGTATTATCAGCAGCAAATAAATAAAGATATTCACACCCAATCTGCGAACATATATCTAAAACCTTAGGCACAATTATCTCCCAAAATACAAAGAAACCAAGTGGAAAACTTATCTCTATTGGACATTTATAGTTTTTATTTTTACAAACATGCGAAAGTTCTATTCCGGAATAAGTCTTTCTTGCTCTTATTACATTATCCCCCTCTTTTGTTCTATCTTTATCTTCACTGACTTTTAATTTATTTTTATAATCTTGTTCTATAATATTTCTCAAATTTTCCTTGTTAATATCTATATCTTCAAACCAACTCAAAACTTCCTCTAATGCATCATCTACTGATTTATGCTTGCCTGTCTTTAACATATCAATACATGTTACATATATCTCATTTTCATTATCATTAAAAATGTTTTGTCTATTAACTTCTAAATCATATAAAATTCCTGTTTTTAATCCAAAAAAGAAGACAATATCATTAGTTTCACAATCTTTTACAAGATATATCTTTGTGATATGATTACTGTCTTCTTCCCATGCTGTTTTCTTGATATAATATTCAAGACTACTACCATTGTCATTTGCTTTAAATTTTTCTAAAAGTGATTTATGTATACTATCGGAGTTCATAAGAACTAACTCAAAACGATTTCTTAAGTATTCTCTCTGCTCTTTAATATTAATTTAAATCACCTTCTTTCCTTAAGCCTGACTCTACTTGTCTTCTCCAACGAAGTTCTCTTTCTGCATCTAAACGCATACAACCTAGCACAAGCTTATTACTTCCATTTTCATTAGCCTTTAAGCCTTTTCTAGCAGACTTCCAAGATAACTCTGCATGTGATAAACCACTGAGATTCCATGAAGACACTTTACCATATCTTTTGTATACTGACCTCAAAAGATTTTCTGTATCTTCTGATACTTTTCCTAAAGCTGATGAAAACAATACTTCATCATTATTTTTATATGCATCTCTTACTTCAACTAGAACAGGACCATATTTCCAACCCTCAAACTCTGAATCAAAAAGAGGCTCTTTATTATACATAAGAGATTCTCTTTGAGCAAAATACATAAGTTTATGCATCTTCATTTGGTCTACATCTGTTCCATTTTCATTTTTAAATAAATCATTTAAAAACTTAGCTACAACTAAAGTTTTCTCCATAATGTACACCTCCTTATATTGATATGATCATTGTAGCACAATCTATAAATATTATCAAATATGAATTATTTTAATTACTTTATCAAGTATTCCGTATTTTAACAAAAATGTAGTCAAAATCAAGCTATTTTTTACCTTGTATAAAAACTTACATTCCCCTAGTACTATTCATTAATATATGTTAGAATTTTATCAAAATACTAGCCAAATTCGAGGTACTACATGAATGTAATCAACATTAAAGACCTAAGTAAAGAATTTTACATAAATGAGCATAAAACATTTAAAGACTACTTTAGTTTTAAAAAGAACAAAAAGGTTATAAAATCCGTAAAGAATGTATCATTTGAAGTAAACAAGGGAGAAACAGTAGGTCTAATCGGTCTAAATGGTGTAGGAAAAAGCACACTTATAAAAATGATGACAGGTATACTTGCACCGACTTCAGGCGAAATAAAAATACTTGGAAATGAACCTTTTAGCTCAAGGCTTATAAATAATAGAAAAATTTCAACTGTTTTTGGGCAAAGATGTAAGCTAAGGTGGGATATTTCAGCAATGGAGTCCTACTATCTTATCAAAGATATGTACAATGTAAGTGATAAGGACTTTAATGAAAGAATAGAGCAGTTATCCTTAGTATTAAAACTTGAAAACATAATAAATAAACCTGTCAGAACACTAAGTTTAGGTCAGAAAATGAAAGCTGAACTTGCAGGTGCATTTTTATATAATCCTGAAATAATCTTCTTAGATGAGCCTACTATCGGTCTTGACATACTTACAAAGGACTCTATCTATGAATTTCTTGATTCTATCAAAGGCAATTCTACTATTATACTTACTACACATGACTTTGAGGATATTGAAAAGATTTGTGATAGGGTTATAGTGTTGCATGAGGGAAATATTATCCATGACAGTCCTGCAAAAGACATTTCCAAAATATATGATAAAAAATTACTTGAGATTGTATTTAATAATGTTGACAAACTTAAAAATAAGCTGGATTTTAAAGACTATAATTATCAGTTAGAAGATAATATTATGAGAATTGACTTGTCAAATGTCAAATCAAAATCAGAGCTTATAAAAAATATTTATGACAGGTATGAGGACTTAATAGATTATGTGCAGGTAACTAAGCCTAGTTTCAAGGACTCCTTAAAATATTTTCTAAATGAAAGTCTTATGGGGGATAAAAATGAAGTATAAAATAGGAAAAAGACTCATAAAGATAGGCTTTTTAACCAATCAGATATATAAAGAGGCAATTTTAGTCAATGTACTAACTAATTTTTTATTTATAATCATGCAGTATTATATGTGGAAAGCTGTTTATGAAACTAACTCTATGGATATGTATTCTTTTAAGGAAATGTTTTCTTACATAATTTTAGCACAACTAATAGGGAATATTTATCCTGTAAATGTAAGCCGACGTATAGGGCAACTTGTGAGAACAGGGGATATTTCGCTTACATTATTAAATCCATTTTCATTTATAGAACAGCTTTTCTTTGAAAATGTAGGAACAAGTCTTTTTAAATTACTTATTACAAATATACCATTATATGTAATGTATCTGATTTTTATAGGGGTAAATGTTTCGGTCTTAAATGTACTTAAATTTATATTGATACTTATGTTTAGCTACTTTTTTTACTTTGTGTTTGAACTTTTGTTTGGTATATTATCATTTTACACTAAGAGCAGTTGGGGCTTAAATAGTTTTAAATATGTAATCATAGTACTTTTTTCAGGGCGACTAATGCCACTTAATTTCTATCCACAAAGTATCTTAAAGATACTTAATTTACTTCCATTTAAATATATGTACAATGTACCTATTTCAATACTTTTAGGAAAGTTTTCAAACTTTTGGGGTATGCTTTTCTTACTAGGAATAAACCTTATAATTATATTTTTGATATACAAAATATCTTTTGCTAAGACAATAAAAAGACTTACTATACAAGGTGGTTAAGATGAGTAAAATTAATGACTATATAAAAATTTATAAAACTATGTTTAAAATCAATGTTAAATCCCTGATGATTTATGATATGGACTTTATCCTTGGTATCATTGCGATGATTATAAAAACAGTTATAAACTTCTCAATGATACTTATTCTATTTAATGTAATAACCAATATAAAGGGGTGGACTTTTAATGAAATGTTATTTCTATATGGAATCAGTACAACCTCATTTTCTCTTTGGCACTGCTTTTTTATAGAAACTATAACTATTCCTTATTATATCAGAAGAGGAGAATTTGACCGTTTTTTAACTCTCCCCTATCATCCACTTTTTTTAATTCTAATAGAATGTTTTGATGAGGACGGTTGGGGAGAGCTTATATTTGGTATTGTAATAAGTATAATTTCAATAATAAGATTAAAATTATACACTCCACTTATCTTAGTTTTGCCTATAATATGGATTGCAGGTTGCCTTGTATACGCAGGAATATCAACTCTGCTTTCAACTGTATCATTTTTTACAGTTGACAATACAGACCTTACAGATTTAACTATGGAGCTAAATAGTTTTTCAAAATATCCACTAAGCATATATAGTACAGCTCTTAAAGTAATCTTTACTGTTTTTCTACCAATAGGCTTTACTGCATATTATCCAAGTCTTATATTTTTACATGGTATTACCTTGGAAAATGTAATACTGCTCATACTTACAATATTTATAGCTATAATTTTCTTTATTCTAAGTTTTGTAATATGGGATAAATGTTTAAAAAATACACAAGCAGTGGTTACTAAGCTTTATTGCAAAAATGTTTTACACTATAATACTTTTTAGTAAGTAAAACAAAATTCCCACATACTGTAATAAACATTCCAAGCAGTGTGAAACTATTATTTCCACTGCCAATAATTATGACTGCAATACCTATAACAATCATTAGTAAAGATAATAAAATATCATTTTTACTAAGCTTAATATTCTTATAATAATATATTGAATCTGAAAACAGTGCAGCATAGTAAACAAGCATTGAAACTATAATAAGCTTTACAAGGAAAATGAAATTAACATCATTTTTCACTGCAAAATCAACTGCAACTGTCAGTAAGTTAATACTTATTATAATTGCAAAATGGCTATACATCCATACAAGCCCCCTTGTACTTTGATGAGAATTTACCATATTGTGGTTATTTACAACGTAGCAACCAAACAATAGTACAATTATTCCAAATGCTATGATACTGTTAATGCCAAAATTTTCAACCTTAAAATACCAAGCTTGTAAAATTATCAATGCCACTATAATATATTTATAAAATGTAACCCCTGAAACTGCTCCCTCATGTGGGTGATGTATTATTGAGGTCAGCTTAGATATGGAGTAAACGTAAATTAAATCATAAAATAACTCAAGTAAAGCAACCTTTTTTTCCTTTATCTTTTCCAAAATACTCTCCCTTTTAAAAAAGTTTTATCACAATTACACGGCTATCTTTTGGATTTCTCTAAGCTTTACTATTCTTTCTACTGCCTCCAAGGTATTTTCATAAGTGCCGAATGCTGTAAGTCTAAAATATCCCTCTCCACTAGGTCCAAAGCCTGCCCCCGGAGTTCCTACTACATTGGCATCTTCAAGAAGATAATCAAAAAAGTCCCAACTACCCATTCCGTCCGGAACTTTAAGCCATATATATGGAGCATTGACACCACCATATACTTCATAACCTGCATTTTTTAAACCATTGTAAATAACAGAGGCATTTCTCATATAATAAGCAATCTGTTCTTTTAATTCTTTTTTTCCCTCATCAGAATATACTGCCTCGCCTGCTCTTTGAATAATATAAGGTGCTCCATTAAATTTAGTTCCATGTCTTCTTGCCCAAAGACTATGTAAACTTACTCCGTCCTTTTTGATGCCCTTAGGAATTACTGTAAAACCAAGTCTTACCCCTGTAAAACCTGCATTTTTTGAAAATGACCTAAGTTCAATAGCACAATTAATTGCTCCCTCTATCTCAAATATAGAATGTGCAACATTTTCTTCTGATATATAAGCCTCATAAGCGGCATCGTATAAAATAATAGACTTATTTTCATTAGCGTAGTCTACCCAAACCTTTAACTGTTCTTTTGTAAGTGTAGTTCCCGTAGGATTATTCGGTAAGCAAAGATAAATTAAATCAGGCACTTCTTTTGGAAGTTCAGGTACAAAGTTATTTTCAGCCACACAAGGCATATAAATAACATTACTCCATTTGCCTGTTTTTTCATCATAATCCCCACATCTTCCTGCCATAACATTTGAATCTACATACACGGGGTAAACAGGATCACACACTGCTATCTTTGAATCTTTAGCAAAAATCTCTTGAATATTTCCACAATCAGACTTAGCACCGTCAGATATAAATATCTCATCGGCTGATATTTCACAGCCCCTCTTTTGATAATCCTCTTTTGCTATCTTCTCTCTTAAAAACTCATAACCTAAGTCAGGTGAATAACCTCTAAATGTCTTAGCATCTGCCATTTCATCAACTGCACTATGAAGTGCTTTTATAATACTTGGAACAAGTGGTTGTGTAACATCTCCTATACCAAGTCTTATAATTTTCTTATCCGGATTTGCCTCACTATATGCCTTAATCTTCTTTGCTATACCTGAAAACAGATAACTTCCGGGTAACTTTGTAAAATCTTCATTAATTTTAAACATATCTATATCCTCTCTAATCTAATACTGATTTACTTCCTCTAATTTTTCTAATAAGCCTTTACAGCCCTTTAAAACATCTTCAAATGTCTTATCAAAATCTCCTGTATACCAAGGGTCTGCAACTTCTCTATGTTCATTTGTGTATTCGAGCATCATATGAACCTTGTTTTTATCATCACCACCAACTATTTTTAAAATGTTTCTTATATTAGCATTGTCCATGCCTATTATCAAATCATAATTATCATAATCTGATTTTTTAAGCTGAACTGCTCTATGTGGAATTGATACCATTCCATGTCTCTTGAGTACATTTTTTGTTCCAAAATGTACCTCACTTCCGATTTCCTCTGTGCTTGTAGCGGCAGAATTTATATAATACTTATCGGCTAAATTTCTTTCATTTACTAAGTGTGTCATAACCGACTCTGCCATAGTAGAGCGACAAATATTGCCGTGGCACACGAAAAGTATTTTTATCATACCTTCAAAACTCCTTGAAAATACTGATTTTACCTGATTTTATGCCACTTTTTAAGGTTTGTCCTGATAGAGTGTTTTATGCATTTTTGTCGCATATTGTGGCATAAATTCGTATATTTTGTCATCCAAATTTAGTAAAAATCTTAGTAAAATGTTTCAATTTTTCATTTTACTAAAGACTTTTTTCACTTAGGTTTTCTTTTAGTTGTCTCAATTTCTTAATATTTAAGCCATCTTAACATATTTGCCAAGTTCTTCCTTGGCATCCTCTACTCCCAGATGCGTATATGTATTTAACGTAACCCCGATATCAGCATGTCCCATAAGATACTGAAGCGTTTTCGGATTCATACCGCTTTTCGCCATATTGCTACAATAGGTATGCCTGCAAACATGCGGTGTGATTTTGGGCAACTGTTCTTTAAAGATTCGATTATATTTAGCCAATGCCCATTTAAAATGCTTTTCCCAATGCAAAGCAACTTCCGGCATATCCTTCTTATCTAAAAACAGAAATCCCTTGTATCCATCAATAACAGGCTCTTTCTTGGGCTTTTTACGGTTTTCAACAATACGCTTAAAACATGCATACACTTCCTCAGTCATAGGAATGATTCTAGTTCCACTTAATGTTTTAGTATCTTCAATAACATACTTCATGTCTCTGGTTCTTTGAAGCTGATGAGTTACATTGATTTGCTTTTCTTCAAAATCAATGTCAGAAAGTGTCAGTCCACAGAACTCCGAAATACGAAGCCCTGTTTTAAAAAAAATAAACATGCCATCATAGTATCGTTTGTAATGTTCATCATTCCTAATAAATTCCAAGAACTTTCTCTCTTGTTTTCTGGTTATAGCTTCTCTGGTTGCACTATTGTTTACAACCACTGTACATAATTGAAACTCGAACGGATTCTTGCGAATCAAATCATCATCTACAGCCATTTGAAAAGCAGGTCTTACAACTCCACGCACTGAGTGAATGGTACTATACCCCCTTCCATCTGCCTGAAGTTTAATCAACCATGCTTTTGCATCTGACAGCTTCACTTTGTCAATCCTTGTTGTCCCAAATTTTTCTTTCTTAATTATGTTGATAACAAAGTTATAATTTGCTGCTGTGTTATGACGAACTCCCGTCTTCTGAGCAATATACTTTTTTACCAACTCAAGAACTGTCAAATTATCACCATAAGGAGTAATGCCATCATTTATATCTCTTAATATGGCTTTTTCCTTTTCTCTAAGTGATTGGCATGTTCTTCTTCCTGCCGGCAGGAAATCTGTCGGTTCTAGCTTCCAACTGTAAATGAATTTCTGTTTCCCAAAGCAGTCTGTATAAACAAATGCATATCTTCCATCCGCTCGCTGGCTTTCTCCGTTTCGTAAAATACGCCCTTTTTTATCACGTCTTTTCTTATTGCGATTTTTTTCGCTCAAACATCTTGCTCCTTTCTACGAAGAAGTCCTAGCACGATAAGTTTATTATACCATACTAAGACTTTGTTTGCCACTTTAAAGCGACAAAGTTTTTTATTTTCCTATAAAGCTGTTGTCTGATTAAGAAATTTTTCAAATTTTTGTCTGTTGACTAACGATTTATTTCCTACCTGAACAGTAAAACAATAATCAGACTCAGCATTTTCAGCAATCAACATTCTTATTTTCTTTTCTCCGATTCCAAAATATTGAGCAGCCTCATCAACCGTTAGCATATATTTTTCCCAAATTGGAACCGTATTTCCTTTTATTCCTGTTCCTACTTTATCCATTATGTACACCTCCAAATTTTCAAAATAGCAGCACTTTATCTGCCAATGACAACCTACAATCCCCTTGCCGGCTCTCATAGGCAGATAAACATACAATACAGGTGGCAGGTCATTACTCTGCCCACATCGGTATTACACCGTCATTCAAGTGACCGGACATATCCGGAAGTATCATTATTAAAAATATATATCTTCGCCTCACACAACTGCTGTATATTTTGCCAGACATCTATCGCTCCCCACCTTACTTCAACACACTATTTCAGTATTACATCGCTTACACTTCCTACTAATATAGAAGAAAGCAGGTTTCTCTTGGCGTGCCCGCATAGTGGCTCCACATATTCCACACGTCCTGTACGTATTTACATATTTAGTTATCAAGGAACAATGGACTGATCACTCCGTCCAGTTTTGGATAAAATCTGTTCTTGATTTATCAATCCGAAAAGCACACAATTACACTCCTGTCTGCTATGAACAACCTTTCATTGATTATGTGCTTTATAAGAATGACAAAATTACAGAACCAAATTCTCCGGTCCGTATTTATGTAAAATCTGGAACAGGATTCTCTTATGTATCCCATCTGCCTGCTCATACATTTCTTTTAAAACTTTTAACTCATAAGGTGTCAATGTATTCATATATGGCTTATAATCTTCCCCTATAAAAATTCCACCTTCACTCCCCTGCTTTGTATATATTGGAAATCCAAAGGACAAAGCCTGTATATCGTTATGTATTGTACGCACTGTGACATTAAATTCTACTGCCAGCTCTTTTGCTGTAATATGACGTTTTGCCAGCAAAATGCTGATTATCTCAACTCTGCGATCTGCCGTATTCATGCTCTGCCCCTTTCTTAAAAATTTCCAATCTAATTGTAAAAAACAAACCGGAAAAAACCTTTCATATTCGCACATACTATTTCAAGATTTTTGCTTCCGCTATCAGCTTTTCCCTTATCAAAACAACATCCTCATTCTCCTCCATTTTTCATTGACTTCGCTATCTGCTCTTGTCAAAATTTTCTTAGTTTAGCCAGTATTCATAAAGCCGAAATCTCTCAGCAGAAAGGTCTTGGCGTAAGTCATAATCCTCCACAAGCAGATAAAGTCCTACCTTGGTCTATTCAGTTGTCAAAGAGCAAATGCCTAACGGCTTTTAAGAAAGACTCCTTTTTATTATTTGATGTCAAGCTCCTTCTTGGCAAAAATAAAAGGACAGATCTTCCTCTACTTTATAAAGGAAAATCTGCCCTTATCTACAAGGCGATTACTTCAAAATTTCTTCCAACAGCAACTTCAGTTTCTTCAGTATGCTGTTCTTACGCCATTGTACAGCTTGGTAACTTACTTTCTTTTTTCTTGCAATGCTTGAAAGAGTTTCATCATAAAAATACAAACGCTCTATGATGTCCCTTTCTTCTGCATTTAACCTTGATATAGCA
>CALALP010000036.1 GCA_937925515.1 uncultured Lachnoanaerobaculum sp.
GGTTTTCCTCGCCGTCGGCGAGGAAAACCCCCCAATCATATTACTATTTAACAATTATCACAAATAAATAGTGTTATGCAACTTTGAATTTAGATTTGTTAAGAAAACACCCCCCTAACAATAATTTGTAGACTATGGTATTAAATGTAAGTTATATGGTTAGAATTGGCTTTTTTAGCTACTTTGTAAAACTTGGGATTTAATTCTATATCTTATGGATTTTATTATGAAAATGATTTTTACCAATATTTTCAATAGAATTTAAAACATTTTTGAAACCTCACATATTGAAAAAAAAGAATAAAAATAGTATAATCTTAATTAATTTAGTGTTTTTGTATTAATTTAGTTTTAATAAATTGACAGTTGTATTATTAAAAGGGGCTATAAGTCTATTGATAAGATTCCCTCACCTACGGCGAGGAAATCTTATCAATAGTTTTATAGACATATTAAAAGAGAGTTAGAGTAAAGAGGTGAAAATTATGAGGAAAAATGGTTTAATGAAAGGAGTTAGGAAGATAACTTCGGTTTTACTTACATTAGGTTTTGTAATTACAGGAGTACCTACAGGGGGACTTATGACAAGGGCGACTGTATTGACACCAAATACAAGCTTAAATACAGCAAGTGATACAGTGTCCAAGGTAGGGGATTACACTTTTGGAAGTACAGATGCTACTGCTTATACATTTGGCCCCGGAGAAAGTGCTACAAATGCTTATTATTATAGAGCTGATAGACCTAATCAATATATATTTGAATGGAATAATCACAGTACATTTAAGACCTTTAATATTGCGGCAGTTCTAAAGGACTCAGATAGAGAAAATAATACTAAGGGATATTTGGAAAATAATTATACTTCAGGTAGAGTAGTGGGGTCTAAGGTTAAAACAGCTTATGATCAGGGTTATATTTCAGGTTTTAATTCTTGGGGAGCATTTAACTCTTGGAATACTTACTATGGTTTTGGAAAGCCTAGGGCTGACTATGGGGTAAATAATCCGGTAGCAGCAGGAAGTGAACCAAATGCACTAGACCCGGGAGTTGTTACATATACAGGTAAGAAACCTGATACTGCTACTATTTATGGTGGTTCTGACTATAATCCTTCCCCTGCAACAACAGGAAGTAAGCTTAAGTTATATAAGCCCTCTGCAAATGGTTCAGTAGAAACTCTAGTTGACGGAACTAAGAAAGTAGAAGTTAGACAGGAAGTAAAGCCCTCTGATGACGGCGAAAGTATTTTAGTTCAGTATACTGTATATAATGCCGGTACTTCAAATGTAGACTTTATGATTGGAAATGAATCAGATACCATGCTTTATAATCATGACGGTTCTCCAATTATAGTAAATGGCAGTGATAGACTTCATATGATTGCTAATGCAGGAAACACTTATGAGTTTTCAACCTTTGATGTAAAGGCTGAGGGCAGCGATGTAAGAGTTTGGGCAGGAGAATGGGATTCAACAGCAGGTTTAAGTAGTACATTTTGGACATTTGCAAAACAAAGAGATGTATTCTTACAAGGGCTTGATTCAGCAGCGGCTTTTTCAGCACATTTTAACTTAAATGCAGGAGAAGTAGATACGGCAACATTTTACATAAGTATGAAAACTTCCGTTTACTATGTAGACCCAAGTTATAATGATGCAAACGGCTCATCAAATGGCTATATAACCAGACCATTTAGGACAATACAAGAGGCAGTAAATGCCATAGCAGGTAATCACCCTTATAGAGCAGGTGTTAGAACAAGAGATACAGAGGAAACTTCTGCACCACAAAGAGCCTATATCTACTTAATGGGAGATGTAGAACAAAAGTCTGCTATAACAGTACCAAATGGATTAAACTTAACTATTCAGACTACTGACTTTAACTCTCCGGGGGCAACAAATTATTCAGATGAATATAATGATGTAGGTTCATTAACAAGATATACAAGTTCTTCAAAGACTATTAAAAGATACGCAGGGGACGGAACAGCCTCAAATCCGGCATATACAGGGGAATTATTTAATATAACAGGAACTAATTCAACACTTACACTTACCGACATAGTTGTTGACGGTAATGGAAGTTTGGTAAAGGCAAAAGCACCTCTTATAAAAACAGGGGGTAGTGGTAATAAGGTTAATATTAGAAATAATACTGTTTTACAAAATAATCAAATTGCTGAAACTACTACATCAGAAAATACTAAAGATATTCCTGCCGCTATAAATGTAGTAGGAGATACATTACTTAGTATGGATTCAAAACTTGGAGCTAGTGCATCAGGAAGTGATAATGGTGTTGTAGTAGCAAATAACATTTCAGGAGAAGAAAGCTCAGCTATAAGCTTAAAAGATGCAACGGCTACACACCCAATGTCTATCAATAAAGATGTAACTATTGAATCAAATACTGCAAATGATTCAGGCAAGGCAAATGTATATCTTTATAACAAATATCTTTGGCTTAAGAAAGGTAGTGAATTTACAGGTAATATAGGTGTAAATGTTAAAACAGATAGATTACCTAAGACCAATGAAGAGGGAACTGCAATAGTTGATTTTGAGGGTAGAACTTCAAACTCATTACTTCCATTTTCAGCAGTAAACTTTAGTGCTGATAAAATGGGACAATTAATAAAGCAAGGAATATCTTCAAATCCTATTACAGAACATACTGCATTTAATAATGAAACTAATCAGATTGATAAAGTAGCATATCTATATGCAACACAGTATGATTTTAGCATTGTTTATGTTGATGAAAATGATGCAGCAATTCCATTTGCAAATCTTGATTTTTCAGGTTCAGCACCAAACGAACATGTAGATGCAAATCCATTTACAAAGACATTGGCAGGTGGTACAGAACTTAATTACAAGATGCCGATTGTGGCAGGATACATTTTCAAAACTACAAATCCTGACCCACTGCCAAATAGTATAAGTATAGATAGTACAGGTAATATCACAGGTACATTGCCTACAAGTAATACAGATATAACTGTTAAGCTTAAGAAAAATGAAGTTAGATATAAGTTTGATGTAAAAGGTGGAGTTGAGATACAAGATAAGTTTGAGGGAGTTACATTAGGCTCTTCAACACTTGGTAAGTTCCCTACTCCAACAAGACTTGGATATGATTTTGTACAGTGGAATAGTTATGATGATACAAATGGTAATAAAACATTTGATACAGGAGAAACCGATAATGGATTCTTTGCACATGCAGAAGACAATTTCCCTGCACCAAGTACTGCAAAAATAGTTAATTTATATGCAGTATGGACTCCCGGAACAACAAAGTATCCATTGCAAATAACTCATAGAAATACAAATGTAGCTCTACCTCTTACTTTGGGTATAGATACTTCAGAGCATACAATAGCAAGTGCAGTTACAAAAAATCATGAAAATATCCCCGGATATAGATATAATAATGCAACTAGAACACCTGTACAGTATGGAACATTAAATACTACAACCGGTCAGTTTGATGTAAATATGCCGGCAGTAGGAATTAACTTAAATTATGGTTATTCAGTAGATCCAAATCGGACATTTACTTATACAGTAAAGCATCAAGATTTTGGTGGAAATGATTTAATAAATCCGGTTATAACTCAAAGAAGAGCAGAGCAAGATATAAATGCAATGCCTGAAACCTCATTAGTTGGCTATATATATAATACTTTTACAATAGATGAGGGGTATGATTCAGATAATGCTACAAACTCAAGACATTATATAGTAGGTCTTGATAATGAAAACTTAATGATAACAAATGATACTGCATCAGGTACTTTCCAAGCAAAGATGCCAAATCAAAATGTTACAGTAGTTTTTAAATATGAGTCAGACGGAGAAAGCAATATTGTAAGAAGATTTTTTGATAGAATCACAGATAAGATAGTTGCTACACAGGTAAATAAAGTAGCTCCGGGAAGTTTGATAAATGTAGGAATACCTACATCAGGAAGTATTACAGGAGATAAACTTTATGGCTACTTTTGGGATTTAAATTCAAGTGCAATAGTAGTGCCACCAACAGCAGCAAGTATAAATCCTACAAGTGGTCAGCTAACAGGAGCAATGCCGCTTACAGGAAATGGTGTAAGAGCAGACTATAAATTAAGTAGAAATGAAAAGTGGAGAGATATAAATTTTGCAGTAGCAAATGCTCCTTATGAAAATGGAAGTATCAATCCACTACCTGCAGATGCACCAACAAGTTTCCTTGCAAATGACGGAACAGCTGCAGGAAATACAAATGCTTATAACTTTAGTAAGTTAAAAGCAGACGGCTATATACCTACACCTACAGCAAATAGATACTATATGTTTGAGGGTTGGTATAAAGATAGTGCAGCTACACAACCTGTAAATGACTCAGATACATTTGAAACAAGCACAACCCCACTTACACTTTATGCTAAGTTTGTAGAAGACCCAAGTCAATGGATTGATATAA
>CALALP010000037.1 GCA_937925515.1 uncultured Lachnoanaerobaculum sp.
ATCACTATTTAATTAGGGGGGGTTCCTCGCCGTCGGCGAAGAACCCCCCTATAAAAAAAACATTAACAAATAATTTGTCAACCGTAACTCTTAAAATATACAAAAGCACTAAATTTGACTTTCATAATTTTAAAAGATTAATTTTAAAGAATAATAATTCTTAAGGACTTACGGTTATCCCTGTTTTATGATATTTCAACCTCAATAACTTTCGTTATCTCACTAAATCAATCTCACTAAACATATTACTCAAAACCTATTCTGTACAGGGAGCGACTATATTCTCTAGGATATAATATCGTTATATACAGAAAGTTTCTTGTAACTATAATATAAACATATATTTGATATTTCGTCAATATCAAACACACAAATTATAGCTAATTTTTGTGTATTTAGGTTGATTTTAAGAAACTATTACTTCACCCCTCTAACAATGAGTAAATAAACCTTTTATTTTACAATAGAGGACAACAGCACTATTTGTAAAAGCTAGTCCTAAATCATTTTACATTTTCATCTTTATGAAAAAACTCATAGACTGAGGTTGCCGAGCGTAAGTCCATAGACTCAACTGTTTTTATATCCTCGATAGTTGCTGTTTTTATATTATCAAGGCTCTTAAAATGTTTTACTAAGGCACGTCTACGCTTAGGGCCTACGCCTTGTATATCATCTAAAATTGATTTTACCTGTCCTTTACTTCTAAGACTTCTATGATATTCTATTGCAAATCTATGTGCCTCATCTTGTATTCTAGTGATTAAGTGAAAACTTTCGCTATGAGTGTTTATTGGCAGTTCTACATTGTTAAAGAAAAGCCCCCTAGTTCTATGGTTATCGTCCTTTACCATACCACAAACAGGAATATTTAAGTTTAATTTATTTAAAACTTCCAATGCTATATTTACCTGACCTTTTCCACCGTCCATTAAAATTAAATCAGGAAGTTTTGAGAAACTTGAGCTTTTTTCAGGATTATTTATATCATGTGTAAATCTTCTTGTTAATACTTCTTCCATTGAGGCATAGTCATTAGGGCCGATTACTGTTTTTATACGAAATTTTCTGTAATCGCTTTTTTTAGGCTTTCCAAGTTCATAAACTACCATTGAGCCTACTGATTCCACTCCACTTATATTAGATATGTCAAATGCCTCCATTCTGACTATATTCTTAAGTCCGATAAGTTCTTCAAGCTCTTTAACTGCACCGATACTTTTAGTTTCTTCTTTTTTTAACTTGGAAATATCTTTATCTAGGACTAATTTAGCATTTTTAATTGCAAGTTCAACTAATTTTTCTTTATCTCCTTTTTTAGGAACTACAATCTTAACTTTATCTCCCCTTTTTTCAGTAAGCCAATCTGTTATAATTTTTGTATCCTCAATTTCTTGTTGTAGCCAGATTTCCTTAGGTAAAAATGGAGTTCCGGCATAAAATTGTTTTATAAAACTTTCTAAAATTTGACTATTGTCATCATCAACGGAAATGTGTATATAATGATGTTCACGTCCTACGATTTTCCCCTCTCTTATGAAAAAGATTTGAATGACGGCATCATTTTCACTTTTAGCAAGTGCAACTATATCTCTGTCTTGCATACTTTCTGAGGTTATTTTTTGCTTTTGTGTAATATGTAGGATTGAGTTTATTAAATCTCTATATTTTAGAGCCTCTTCATATTCATAGTTTAAAGAGGCTGCATTCATTTTTTCTCTTAAATTTTCTATTATCTCATCATGTTTTCCATTTAAAAAGCGAATTGCTCCCTCAACATTTTTTTGATAATCTTCTTTGGAAATGTATCCATAACAAGGGGCATCGCACTGATGAATGTAGTAGTCTAAACAAGGTCTTTGAAGTCCTATATCTCTAGGCAAAACACGGTTACAGGTTCTTATTTTAAAAATTTTATATATTAAATCTAAGGTATCCTTTACTGCAAGTGAACTTGAAAATGGGCCAAAGTATTTAGCTTTATCTTTTTTTATTTCTCTTGTCATAAATATTCTTGGAAAATCTTCTTTTATTGTAATCTTTATGTAAGGGTAGGTTTTATCGTCCCTTAGCATAGTGTTGTATCTTGGTCTGTTTTCTTTAATTAGGTTATTTTCTAAAACTAAGGCCTCAAGTTCAGAATCTGTAACTATATATTCAAATCTGTCTATCTTTGAAATCATCTGCTGTATCTTAGCTGATTTATCCTTTGAGGATTGGAAATACTGTCTTACTCTGTTTCTAAGTGAAATAGCTTTTCCTACATAGATGATTTCATCATTTTTATCATGCATTATATAAACTCCCGGAGAGCGAGGAAGTTTTTTTAATTCATCTTCAATGACAAATGCCATTATCTATCTCCTTGATTACTTCTTAACCTATTGCCCTCATACTCTTCTTGCATGTCTAAAAATCTTACTATACCAAGTAATTGTTGAACTTCATTTCCTGCAAATCTTTGCAAATCTAATGCTATATAGATGCAGTCTAAATCTGCTTGTGTAAATTTATTTTTATTAAATAATAGTATTGATTTCTTATCAGCATAATTTGAGGCATCTAAAAACTGCATAAGATGATTATTGTCAACTTGAGTATATCTCTTTTCACTAGCTGTTAAATTACTTGCTTGGCTTGAAGAGTTTGACTGAACTGCTACCTTACTCTTATTATCAGCAGGTGTTTGAACTGTAACTTTTTCACTTTCATTTTTACTTTGGCTAGGTCTAAAAATTTTAGGTTTTCTTGCTACCGGTTGTTTTTCTACAATATTCTTATTATCTGTTTGATAGTCAATATATTCTGACTTATAGTTGAAATTTTCATTATTTTGATAATGCACTCTTTCCTCAGCTCTACTTATAAAGCTCGGCTTTTTGGTGGAGTCGAACTTACTTTCGATCCACTCGTTGAATTGTTCTTCTAAGTTCCTTTTTGAGTCTTCTGCTTTATCAATATCTTCAATATCTAATTCCTCAGAAACTTGCTCATCTAAATGTTTGGCTAAATATATTTCGCCGTCCTCATCTATAAAGATTTGCTCAAACCTATATTTTTGTTCTACATCAGGATATTTTTCCCTATCAACTTCACTCATAAACATTTCAAGGGGTCTTGCATAGGATTTGAAGTTACCATATAGTGCTTGATATATTACAAGTTCTTCTTCACTTTCTGAATGTTTTGCAATACATATAATTTGATAAATTTTATCTTTAAAATGTCTATACAATTCCCCTTGTTTTGGAATTTTTCTTTGTTGCATTTACATTTCCTCCTTATAGCTAAATTGCTATTTTGTTGTACTAAAACTTTATTCTCTGCTATTATACACATTTTTTGTCCTTTTTACTAGATACCTTGCTTTGATTGAATTTGAACTTATAGGCTATTTAACACTTTTGTCTAATGTATAAAATAAAATTTAGATTTTTACTTATTTTTTTAGTTCACATACGCTTAAAAATATGTTATGCTACGAAAAAAGACAAAGGAGAAAATAATTGGGAGTATCAATTACTGAATTAATAGAAAAACATAAATTAGAGAATCTTACGCCTAATATTGATACAGATACTATTTTTCTTTATCACCCTGAAGTGAATAGACCTGCATTACAACTTACAGGGTTTTTTGACCATTTTGATAATGAAAGAGTACAGATAATAGGAAATGTAGAATGTGAATACATAAATTCGCTTTCTAGGGAGAGAAGACAAGAAGTTTATGATCAACTACTTGCTTATAAGATTCCTTGTATAGTGTATGCAGCAAATAAAAATCCGGATGAGGAAATGATTGACTGTTGTACGTTCCACAATATACCTTGTCTTAAATCAGAGCGTTCAACTTCAGATGTTATGGCAGAAATAATTAGGTGGCTTAAAGTAAAGCTTGCCCCTATGATTACAATACATGGCGTGCTTGTAGATGTATTTGGAGAGGGAGTCTTGATAATGGGAGATAGTGGAATTGGAAAGAGCGAGGCTGCTATTGAACTTATCAAAAGAGGTCATAGGCTTGTAACTGATGATGTAGTTGAACTTAGGAAAGTATCTGATGACACATTGATTGGGACAGCACCTAGTATTACAAAGCATTTCTTAGAGTTAAGAGGCATTGGCATTATAGATATTAAGGCATTATTTGGCGTGGAGTCTGTAAAGGACACTCAACAAATAGATATGGTTATACAGCTTGAAGAGTTTGTACCCGGAAAAAATTATGATAGAACAGGTATGACTTCAAATTATAAAGATTTTATGGGAAATAAAGTTGTATGTCATGAACTTCCTATAAGACCGGGAAGAAATCTTGCTATAATATGTGAGGCGGCGGCAGTAAATCATAAAGCTAAAAAAATGGGCTATAATTCAGCTGATGTGCTTATGGAAAGAATAAAGCTAAATACACACTAGGGAGATAGAAATGTTTGACATATTTAATCGCATTAAGGAAATAACAGGGGAGTCTTATTTAAAAAGGGACGAACCTATGAAATTTCATACTACTTTTAAAACAGGAGGAAATGCAGATATTTTTGTTGAACCTGAAACTGAAGAACAGCTTTTTGAAATCATAAAACTATGTAAGAAAGAAAGACAAGAATATTTTATTTTAGGCAGAGGAAGTGATCTACTTATAAGCGATAAAGGTTATAGGGGGGTTATTGTGTCCACAACTAAAATCGATTACATAGAGTTGATTTCAGAAGATGTTATCGAGGCAGGAGTAGGGGCAACTGTTTCTGAAGTTTCCAAATTTGCACTTGATAATCTGCTTACAGGTATGGAGTTTGCCTCAGGAATACCGGGAAGTATGGGAGGAGCTGTATACATGAATGCAGGAGCTTATGGAGGTGAGTCAAAGGACATAATACTTGAAGTAAAGGTAATTGAAGATGATAATATAGTAAGGTGGGTTGGAGTATCAGATCTTGACCTTGGGTATAGATATAGTAATATTGCCAAACTAAATAGAGTGGCAGTTGCAGTAAGACTTAAGCTTTCAAAAGGAAATAAAGAAGAAATCTTTATGAAAATGGAGGATTTTAGAAGTAGACGAGAGGAAAAACAACCTTTAGAGTTTCCTAGTGCAGGTTCTACTTTTAAAAGACCCGAAGGACATTTTGCAGGTCAACTTATAGACAATGCAGGACTTAGAGGTTATAGTATTGGTGGAGCTAAAGTTTCAGATAAACATTGTGGTTTTATTATAAATATGGGAAATGCTACATCTAGCGATATTTATAATCTTATTCTTAAGGTACAGAAAACTGTAAAAGAGAAATTTAATGTTGAACTTCTTACAGAGGTAAAACTTTTAGGAGAATTCTAATGAAATTTGTTATTTTAACAGGAATGAGTGGTTCAGGCAAAACAAATGCTCTAAAGATTTTAGAGGACATAGGATATTATTGTGTTGATAATCTACCTGTGGAGCTTGTGCCTGATTTTGTAGATTTATATCAAAAGACAAAAGAAGAAACTGAAAAGATAAAAAAAGTAGTCTTAGGTATAGATATTCGCATTGGTAAGGGTTTAAAAAATATAAGTAGTGTATTAAAAGAAATTCAAGATAAAAATGTTTCTTTTAAAGTGTTATTTTTAGATGCAAGTGATGAAACAATAATAAAAAGATATAAGGAAACAAGGCGACTTCACCCACTTGCAATGGAAAATGATATAGCAGATGCAATAAAAATAGAAAGAGAAGAACTTAGGTTTCTAAGAGAAAAAGCTGATTTTATAATTGACACAAGTAATATTTTAGCAAAGGAGCTAAAAAAAGAATTAGTAGGAATATTTGCAGATGGTAGAGATTTTAAAAATATGTATGTAAATATTCGTTCTTTTGGCTTTATGTACGGATTACCTAAGGACGCTGATTTGCTATTTGATGTAAGATTTTTACCTAATCCATATTATATTAAAGATTTAAGACTTAAGAGTGGAGAGGAAAAGGAAGTTAAGGAATATGTATTTTCAGATAAAAATGCAGGTATTTTTTTAGATAAGCTTGAAGATATGATAAACTTTCTTATTCCACTATATATTGCTGAGGGTAAAAATCAGCTTGTTATATGTATAGGCTGTACAGGTGGACAACATAGGTCAGTAGCAGTGGCAGATGAACTTGCAAAAAAGATTTTAAATAATCATAACATAGGTTTAAAGCTTGAGCATATAGATTGTGATAGAAATATTAAGAGGATAAGTTAATGTCATTTTCATCAAAGGTTAAAGATGAGCTGGCAAGGATTTTTCCAAGGTCAAGACATTGTCAGATTGCAGAAATTACAGCTTTTATAAATATGTTAGGATATATAAAGATTTCAGAAGATAATAGATTTAAGTTATCTATTTCTACCGAGCATTCTGCAACTGCAAGAAAATACTTTACATTGTTGAAAAAAACGTATAATATAGGAATTAATTTTATAATCAGTCAGAGTATGCTCTTAGGCAATAAACATTCATATAAAGTATGTCTTGAAGATGATATTGAAGTAAAAAAGATACTGGAAAGCATAAAGTTATTAGATGTTTATGGTAATATAGCAGAAGATTATTCTGTTTGTAACAGTATGGTTTTAAGCAAAAGCTGTTGCAAAAGAGCATATTTGAGAGGTGCTTTTTTATCTGCCGGTTCACTTTCTAATCCTGAGAAAGGTTACCACTTTGAAATAAGCACTAAATCATTATCTAAGGCTGAGGATATAAAGAACATTATTAACAGTTTTGGACTTGAATCTAAAATTATTTTGAGAAAGAAAAATTATGTTGTATACTTAAAAGACAGCGAAGATATTATTTCTATACTTGGGATAATGCAAGCTCCTAAACTTCTCATGGAAATGGAGAATATTCGTATTTTAAAAGAAATGAGAAACAATGTTAATAGGCAGGTAAATTGTGAAACTGCTAATATAAATAGAACTATTATTGCAGCAGTTAAGCAGGTAGAGGATATAGAATATATTTCAAAAAAAGTAGGGCTTGATAATTTACCTGAAAATTTAAGAGATATTGCAAAGATAAGGCTAGAGTATAAGGATATTTCTTTAAAGGATTTAGGGAACAGATTGAGTCCTCCGGTAGGAAAAAGTGGAGTGAACCATAGACTTCGTAAGTTGTCAGAATTTGCTACAAAGTTAAGAAATGAAAGTTACAGGGAGAAAAATTATGATTAGAAAAACAATTACAGTAGAACTTGAAAAGGGTTTTGAAACTAGACCTATTGCAATGTTGGTGCAACTAGCAAGCAATTTCGACAGTACTATTTACCTTGAAACCAGCACAAAACGTATTAATGCAAAAAGTATTATGGGAATGATGTCTTTAGTATTTCCTCTAGGCGAGGAAATAATGATAACTGCTGAGGGTTCTGATGAGGCTGCTGCCATTGGTGGTATTGAGAAATATCTTGCGAATCAATCATAATGAGGTTTTTACTTCAGCGAGTAAATTTTTGATTATAGTTGTAAGTAGTATTTATGGTTTAAGCGGCGTGGCATATTGCTATGTCGCTTAAATTCGTTCATAGTAGGTTTAGGAAATGGAGATAAAATGGCATTTACACATTTACATGTACATACAGGATATTCACTTTTAGACGGTTCGAGTAAAATAAGGGAACTAGTTAATTATGCCAAAGAGCTAGGAATGAACTCATTAGCCATTACAGACCATGGTGTTATGTATGGAGTTATAGAGTTTTATAAGGTTGCAAAAGAGGCAGGGATAAAGCCTATTATAGGTTGTGAGGTATATGTTGCTCCCGGTTCAAGATTTGACAGAGAAAAGGTCAGTGGAGAAGAAAGATATTATCATCTAATAATTCTCGCAAAGAACAATATAGGTTATAATAATCTTATTAAAATAGTTTCAAGGGGGTTTACAGACGGATTTTACTATAAACCTAGAGTTGATTTTGAAGTGCTTGAAAAGTTTTCAGAGGGGCTTGTAGTGCTTTCAGCTTGTCTTGGAGGGGAAATACCGACGCTTATAATGAAAGGCAAGTATGAAGAGGCAAAAGAAACAGCACTAAAATATGAGAGAACTTTTGGAAAAGGAAATTATTTTTTAGAACTTCAAGACCATGGAATATTTGAGCAGGCACATGTAAATAAAGAGCTTATAAGAATGTCGAGAGAAACAGGGATTGAACTTGTTGCTACAAATGATGTGCATTATATCCATAGCGAGGATTGGGAGGCACATGACATTTTACTCTGTATACAAACAGCTAAAAAAGTCCATGATGAAAATAGAATGAAGTATATGGAAGGAGAATTTTATTTAAGATCTGAAGAAGAAATGAGAGAACTCTTTTCATATATTCCTGAGGCAATAGATAATACTCAAAAAGTTGCAGATATGTGTAATGTTGATTTTGAGTTTGGTGTAACGAAGTTACCTGAATATGAAGTTCCAAAGGATTATACTGCAAGAGAGTATCTTAAAAAACTTTGTGAAGAGGGAATTTATAAAAGATACAAAGAGGTTACAAAGGAATTAGAAGAAAGACTACATTATGAACTTGAAGTTATAAATAACATGGGCTATGTGGACTATTTTCTAATAGTATGGGACTTTATAAATTATGCAAAATCAAATGATATACCTGTAGGCCCCGGAAGAGGGTCGGCAGCAGGAAGTATTGTGTCATACTGTCTTGGTATTACTGACGTAGACCCTATAAAGTATCAATTACTTTTTGAAAGATTTTTAAATCCGGAAAGAGTATCAATGCCTGATATAGATATTGATTTTTGTGGAGAAAGACGACAAGAGGTAATAGATTATGTAGTACAAAAGTATGGTAAGGATAGAGTTTGCCAAATAATAACATTTGGTACTATGGCAGCTAAGGGTGTTATAAGAGATGTAGGCAGGGCTATGGACATTTCCTATGCAAAATGTGATATGGTGGCAAAGTCAGTACCTAATAAACTTGACATTACCCTAGAAAAGGCATTACAAAATAGAGAATTTCGTGCTAATTATGATGCTGACGATGAAATTAAAAATTTGGTTGACATGGCTATTAAACTTGAGGGACTTCCAAGACATTCCTCTGTGCATGCAGCAGGAGTGGTTATTTCAAAGAAAGCACTTGATGAGTATGTACCACTTTCAAAGGCATCAGACGGCTCTATAACTACACAATTTACTATGACTACATTGGAGGAGTTAGGGCTTTTAAAAATGGATTTTTTAGGGCTTAGAACTCTTACAATTATAAAAAATGCAGTAGTACAGATTAAGAAAAATTATGGCCTAGACATTGACATATTAAATATAGATTTTGCAGATAAAAAAGTTTATGATTTAATAAGTACAGGAAAAACAGAGGGCATTTTCCAAATAGAAAGTTCAGGAATGAAAAGCTTTATGAAAGAGTTGAAACCTGATTGTATAGAGGATATAATAGCAGGCATCTCACTTTATAGACCAGGACCTATGGATTTTATTCCGAAATATATAAAGGGAAAGAATGAAAAGGGAAATATAAGCTATGATTGTGAGCAGCTAAAGCCGATACTTTCTCCAACTTATGGTTGTATAGTTTATCAAGAGCAGGTTATGCAGATAGTTAGAGATTTGGCAGGCTATACTTTGGGTAGAAGTGATCTTGTAAGGCGAGCCATGAGTAAGAAGAAAGCCTCAATTATGGAAAAGGAGAGAAAAAATTTTGTATATGGCAACATTTCCGAGGGAATAAAGGGCTGTATAGAAAATGGTATAAGTGAAAATATAGCAAATAAGATATTTGATGAAATGTCAGACTTTGCAAAATACGCATTTAATAAATCACATGCTGCCTGTTATGCAGTGGTGGCTTATCAAACGGCTTGGCTAAAATGTTATTATCCTAAGGAGTATATGGCGGCACTTCTTACAGCTGTTATGTATAATACCTCAAAGGTTAATGAATATATTTTAGAATGTAAACAAATGGGAATTGCAATACTTCCCCCTGATGTAAATGAGGGGGAAAGTGGTTTTTCTGTGTCAAAAAATGGAATAAGATTTGGGCTTTCAGCTATAAAGGGCTTAGGTAATACTGTAACAGATGAGGTTGTTAAAAATAGAACTGCACTCGGAAAATTTAAGAATTTAGAAGATTTTGTAGAAAGAATGAGTAGTAAAGAAGTAAATAGGAGAACACTTGAAAGTTTTATAAAAGCAGGTGCATTTGATTCATTTAGTGGAAATAGGCATCAAAAACTAAAAGGAATGGAAGTACTTCTTGAAAATAAGAGTAAAACTTCTAAAAATAAGATTGCAGGTCAGATGAATCTTTTTGAGATAATGACTCCAAAGGCAAAAGAAATTTATCAGATTAAACTTCCAAATGTAGAGGAATTTAGTAAAAGTGAGCTTTTGTCTTTTGAAAAAGAAGTTATAGGAATGTATATAAGTGGACACCCATTAGATGAGTACGCAGAGGAAATTTTAAAAAATATTACAGCCAAAACTGTTGACTTTTTTGCAAGAGACGAGGAAGAGCCGGTAGTGATTGATAAGTCAAATGTTACCATAGGTGGAATTGTTTCTTCAATTTCAATAAAAACTACTAGAAATAATGACACTATGGCATTTGTAAATTTAGAAGATTTATATGGAAATGTAGAAGTAGTGGTGTTTCCTAAAATTTATGAAAAATATAAAAAGCTTTTGAATGAAAATGAAAAAGTATATATAATGGGTAAGGTACAGCTTGGTGATGACGGAAATGGCAAAATACTTGCTGATTCTGTAAAAGCATTTGATAGAAAAGTAAATGAGCTTTGGTTACAATATCAAAGTCTTGAAGACTTTGAGGAAGATAAAATAAAGCTCCTTGAGTTCTTATCTTTAAATAAAGGAGATGACAAAGCTATAATATTTATAAGAGAATCAAGGCTTAAAAAGGTGCTTGATAAAGGTATAAATGTCAATCAGGACATAATTTCTTATTTATCACGAAAAATGGGCGAAGATAATGTAAAGGTAGTTACAAAGATATTGAAAAGCTAAATAAAATCATTTAAAATGTAAAAGAATATATAAGGTGCTTAATAGCTAAGGAGGATATAGATGTCTAAGAAAATAAAAACAATAGGTGTGCTTACAAGTGGTGGTGATGCTCCGGGAATGAATGCAGCTATAAGAGCTGTTGTTCGTACAGCAATACATAGTGGATTAAAAGTCAAGGGTATTCAAAGAGGATTTGCAGGACTTTTAAACGGCGAAATTATTGATATGGAAAGCCATAGTGTTTCAGATATAATACATAGAGGTGGAACTATACTTTATACTGCAAGATGTCTTGAGTTTAAAGAACCTGAGTATCAGAGAAAGGGTGCAGAGATATGTAGAGAGCATGACATTGACGGCGTGGTTGTAATAGGTGGCGACGGCTCTTTCCAAGGTGCTGCAAGACTTTCAGAAAATGGTATAAATACAGTAGGAGTTCCGGGAACAATAGACCTTGATATTGCCTGTACAGACTACACAATAGGTTTTGATACAGCAGTAAATACAGCCATGGAGGCTATTGATAAGGTAAGAGATACTTCAACATCTCATGAGAGATGTTCTATTATAGAAGTTATGGGTAGAAGTGCAGGATACATTGCACTTTGGTGTGCCATAGCAAATGGTGCTGAAGATGTACTACTTCCTGAAAAGCATAACTATAATGAAGAGGGCATTATAAAAAAGATACTTGAAACTAGACGTTCAGGAAAGAAACATCATATTATAATAAATGCAGAGGGGATAGGACATTCATCTTCTATGGCAAAGAGAATAGAGGCGGCTACTGAAATGGAAACAAGAGCTACTATACTCGGACACATGCAAAGAGGTGGTACTCCAACTTGTAAAGATAGAGTTTATGCCTCAATTATGGGAGCAAAGGCAGTTCAACTTCTTATTGAGGGTAAATCAAATAGAGTTGTGGCTTATAAAAATGGTGCTTACTGCGATTTTGATATTCAAGAGGCATTGAAAATGACTAAGACCTTACCTGAGGATCAGTACAATATAGCTAATTTATTACTTAGGTAATATCATGAAAGATGAGGAAACAGTAGTACTTTGTGGAGCAAATTCCTATGAGCAAAAATATTATTTTAATGAAACATTTTTAAGCTTACCAAAGGAAGTTCAAGATGAGTTAAAAATAATCTGTATTACATTTACTGAGGAGGCAGGAGGTATACTAACACTTGAGTTTGATGAACTTGGAAATCTCTTGTTTAAAGTAAGAGTTGATGATAAAGATTATTTATTTGATGATATTGAGGCAGGAATACAAATAAGCAGAGTACAAAAAGAAAGAGAGGAAACCTTAAAAGGTATAGAATTATATTATAAAACAGTATTTCTAGGGCAAACAATAGATGAAATTGAGTTTTAAAATCGGCGATACTTGCATTGATGGTGGGCTTTGTCTTGGTCCTATGGCAGGAGTTACAGACTTACCCTTTCGTATTTTGTGTATGGAGCAGGGCTGTTCTTTAGTTTATACTGAAATGGTAAGTGCAAAAGCTATCTCCTATGATAATAAAAAAACTTATGAGCTAATGGAAACAACTAAGAGTGAGCGTCCCTTAGGACTTCAACTTTTTGGTTCAGAACCTGAAATTTTAGCAGAAGTTTGTAAAAAGATTGAGGGAGGAGATTGGGACTTTATAGACCTTAATATGGGCTGCCCTATGCCGAAAATTGTGAATAATGGCGAGGGCAGTGCAATTATGAAAAATCCGGATTTAGCTTATAAAATTCTTTATTCAATGGTAAATGCTATAAAGAAACCTGTAACTGTAAAGATAAGAAAAGGCTTTGATGATGAAAATGTAAATGCAGTAGAGGTTGCAAAAGCTTGTGAGGCTGCAGGAGTATCTGCGATTGCTGTACATGGTAGAACAAGAGAGCAATATTATAGTGGAGTTGCAGACTGGGAAATTATTTCAAAAGTAAAAAAAGCTGTAAAGATTCCTATTATAGGAAATGGAGATGTCAAAGACGGCGAAAGTGCAAAATTACTATATGAGAAAACAGGTTGCGACGGAATTATGATTGCTAGGGCAGCAAGAGGAAATCCATGGATTTTTAAAGAAATTAGAGCTTATCTTGAAGACGGCATAATGCTTGAAAAGCCGAGTTTGAATAATGTAATAAAAATGATATTAAGACATACTAAAATGCAGATTGAAAAGTCCGGCGAAGATTTGGCAATAAAGCAAATGAGAGGTCATGTTGCTTGGTATACGCATGGCAAGAGAGGGGCATCAAGTTTAAGAGATAGAATAAATCATATTGAGAGCTATAAGGAACTTGAGAATACTTTACTTAAGTACGCAGCCACTAATATATAATAACTTCCTAAAAAACGTAGAAATTTTGTAAGAATTCGTATTTATATTGTAATGTTTTTTTTGCTCAATTATTTTTTTACTTCCTTGACATATAAGCTTTGTAAATGTATAATGCTACGATAGTAACATTTTACTTTAAAAATCTTAAGAATAATGGTAAAATGATATTGGTTATTCTTTAGGAGGTATGAATAAATGATAGAGAAAAAGCATATACTTACATATGGAGAACTTAAGAAACGTGAAGATGAACTCCATGACCTTAAAGTTAATAAAAGAAAGGAAATTGCCGGAAAGATAAAAGAGGCAAGAGAACAAGGCGATTTGTCTGAAAATGCCGAATATGATGCAGCAAAAGATGAACAGAGAGATATTGAGGCAAGAATAGAGCAACTTGAAAACTTGCTAAAAAACGCAGTTGTAGTTTTGGAAGAAGAAGTAGACTTAGATGTTGTAGGAATAGGCTGCCAAGTTAAGCTACATGATATGGAATTTGATGAGGAGATATTATATAGGATAGTGGGTTCTACTGAGGCAAATTCAATGGAGGGCAAAATTAGTAATGAATCCCCTGTGGGTAGGGCATTACTAAATAGGAGAGTTGGAGATGTAGTAGATATTGAAACTCCGGCAGGCATTGAACAATATAAGGTACTTGATATACAGAGAGTACAATAGGTTAAATAGTAAAAGGGGCTGCTGCAATGGTAGGTTTTATCTACTTTTGCAGGCAGTCCCTCTTAGCTGATTAATTTATAACATCTAAAAATTCTCTTGGTGTTACGATGAAATTATCCTTAGGAAAGTATTTTATATTTCCGGTTATAAGATAAGTTCTATTATCTCGTCTTTCTAAAATAATTTCATAAAAAGGCAAGTCTTTCATATCAGTTAGAATTGTATTAGTTGGAAATGGTTCAACTAGATTTTTCCTGTCTTGCCTGTTTTATTTCTTCATTAATCTCATCTAATGACATATCTTGTATATTATTCTGTTTTGCCTCTTCTCTAAGAGCCATAAAAGCCTCAAGTCCTATGGAATGAGTTATTTTATTAGGTGCTTGAATTTCAAATGGAATTTTTCTTTCTCTAACAACTGCTCTTGCAAATATATTAAATGCGGTTGTTGAATTCATTCCAAAATCAGCACATAATTCATCAAACTGTCGTTTTAAACTTTCCTCCATGCGAATACTAAATGTTGCTTGTGCCATAATCCACATCCTTGACTTTATTATATATAAAATTAATAATAAAATCAAGTTTTAGAACTCAATAGGTGCTATATTATTGATATTATAACCTAGTACATAATAAATACTAAAGTTCAGTAACGCATTTCTTGCCCTCAGCCATATTTTTAAGTCCCTCAAGAGAATATTTGACCATACTAAAAACAGCTGAATCAGTATAGAAAGCGATATGAGGTGTGATTGTAACATTTCTGAATTGGCGTAGATAGAATAAATCCTTATTCACTATAATATCGTTTTTGTGATTAGAATGAACAAAGCTTTCTTCATTTTCCATAGTATCAAGACCTAATGCTCCTATCTTACCACTTTCAATACCTCTTATAAGTGCTTTAGTATCACAAAGTCCACCTCTAGCACAATTTACAATTATAACATTATCTTTCATTTTACTTATGCTCTCATCATTTATTATATGTTTTGTACTTTCAAGCAAAGGAAGATGCAATGAAATAAGATCACATTTTTCATATATATCTTCTAAACTCACATATTCAGCATAAGGAAGTATATCTTTATTTACATTTACATCATAGGTAAGTATCTTACAACCGAAACCTGTTAGATTTTTTATTACTTGAGCACCTATATTGCCTGTACCTAAAATACCAACAGTTAGGTCTTTTAACTCTTTTCCTTGTATACCGTCAAGGGAGAAATCATTTACATTGGAAAGCCAAAGAGATGCCTTATATTGTCTTAAACACATAAGCATCATCATCACAGTAAACTCTGAAACTCCATTTGGAGCGTATATTGCATTACAAGCCCTTATCCCTAATTTCTTTGCATGTACTAAATCTATATGATTATATCCGATTGTTCTAGTTGATATATATTTTACTCCAAGTTTATGCCATTCATCTAAAAGTTTTGAATCCACTTCACTTAAACCTATAAATGAAACAGCCTCATAGCCCTTAACATAGTCTAAGTTTTCAATACTAGGGCTTTCTGAATGGATTGCTACTTCAAGATTAAGTTCATTTGAAATTTTTTCAAAAGCATTTTTCTCATCCGGTCTTACACCAAAGGCAACTATTTTCATTATTAATCTCCTGTAAAATTTTTTTTAGCTAATAGATTATAGCATAAAAATAGTAAAAAGAAAGTAAGTATTATTGTAAAAATTAAAAAAATATAAACTATAAATAAGAGGTTATTGAAAAGTAGATAAGATTAAGTTTTTATCAATACTAATGTGGGATTTTTTAGTCATTGGCAAGGAAAAACCTACTAAAAACTATTACAGTAAAATTTCATTATTGCTAACATAACGGCTAAAAGTTATACTATAAATTATAACAATATTTGGAGAATATTATGACTATTCAGCAGTTAAGATATTTTATCGAAACAGTAAATTCAGGTTCAATAAATAGAGCCTCTGAAAAACTTTTTATAACTCAACCAAGTCTTTCAAATGCACTAAAAGACCTTGAAGTAGAACTTGAAACAGAACTTTTAATTAGAACCCCTAAAGGAATATCTCCTACACAAGACGGAGTTGAATTTTTAGGATATGCAAGACAGGTAATTGAACAAATGGAGCTTTTGGAGCAGAGGTGGAAAGATAAAAAGCCGTCAAGAAAGTTATGCTCTATTTCAACTCAACATTATGCGTTTGCTGTAAATGCCTTTGTAAATATGGTAAAAAAAACAGGGGGAGAGGAGTATGAATATACGCTAAGAGAGGCAAGAACTTATGAGATTGTGAAAGATGTAGCAACATTAAGGAGTGAAGTAGGAATACTTTATATGAATAATTATAATAGACAGGTTATAGAAAAATTATTATATAAACATGGCTTAGAGTTTAATCATTTATTTACAGCTAAACCACATATATTTATAAGTAGAGGTAACCCACTTTCAAAAAAGGAAACTGTAACTCTAAATGATTTAAGAGATTATCCAAGACTTTCATTTGAACAAGGAGATCAAAACTCATTTTATTTTTCAGAGGAAATACTAAGCACTGAATACGCAGCCAAAGATATAAGGGTAGGAGATAGAGCAACTATTTTTAATCTTATGATAGGATTAAACGGCTATACTATTTCTACCGGTATTGTAAGCAGTGAATTAAATGGAGATGATATAATAGCAGTTCCACTTTTAGTCGATGATTATATAGAAGTAGGTTGGATAAAGCATAAATATAATAGCTTAAGTAAGCAGGCAAGAGATTATATTGAGGAACTTAAAGAGGTTATAAGTAGTAATGAAGAAAGTGAGAAGTTATGAAACCTTTTGTTAAATGGGCAGGTGGTAAGAAACAGTTATTAAATGAGATTAGAGAAAATTATCCATTAGAACTTGGAGGAAGTATAAAGAAATATTGTGAACCATTTGTTGGAGGAGGAGCAGTTCTATTTGATATAATTTCAAAATATAAATTTGAGGAAGTTTTAATAAATGATATAAATAAAGAACTTATAAATACATATTCACAAATAAAGTCCAATCTAAAAAGTTTACTTAAAGAACTTGAAACAATGCAAAATACCTATTGGGATTTGAATATAGATGAGAGAAAAGTTTATTATTATGAAAAGCGTGATAGATTTAACTATTTAAAGGTAAAGGCTAACTTAGATTTAGAATGTGAAAAAGCAGCATTATTTATATTTTTAAATAAAACTTGTTTTAATGGCTTATTTAGGGTAAATAGTAAAGGCTTATTTAATGTTCCAATGGGAGTGTATAAAAAGCCTCTTATATGTGATAATGAGAACTTAGTAGAAGTTAGTCTTGCACTACAAAATGTAAAGATTATTACAGGAGAGTATGACACTTGTGCTGATTTCATTGATAAGGATACATTTGTTTATATAGACCCACCATATCGCCCGATTAGTAAGACTTCAAGCTTTACCTCTTATTCTGAAATTAGTTTTGATGATGACAAGCAGAAAGCACTAGGAACTTTTGCTGATAGAATGTCAAAACTTGGAGCAAAAATTCTTATAAGCAATTCAGACCCTAAAAACTATAATGATGAAGATGATTTTTTTGAAAATGTTTACATTAATTATAATATTACAAGAGTAAATGCAAAAAGAAGTATAAACTCTAATGGAAGTGGACGTGGAAGTATAACGGAGTTACTTATTAAAAATTATTAAAAAGGAGAAATGTAAAATGAACTATATTGAGACTTATAAAAATATGAACCTATCTTCAACAGATGAGGTATTTGAGTACCTAATATCAAATTTTAAAAGTACAATTCGTACTTATGATTTTTTTGTAGCATGGGGGAAAGTATTGGGAAATGTAGGTAAAATTGAGGTTGCATTAAATATACTTAATACTTTGATAGGAAAAGAAGATATTGAAAATGTACTTAAATCTTTAATTAAAGAATATCATGAGGTTGTACCTGTCATTCCGTTTTTAATTGCAGTGCGTGGAAATGATATTAAAATTGCCGGTGTTGGTGGAGATATAGAATATTCTTTTTCTAAGTCTAAGGAATATAGTGAGGAAGAAATTGATAAGATTGTATATTTCGCTAAGAAATGTGGACTATTAAAAATGCTATCAGATAAAAATATTAAAAATCTCGTAGACTATGCAGTTGGAGTTGAGGTAGGACTTGATACAAACGCACGCAAAAATCGTAGTGGTATTACAATGGAAAATTTAGCTGAGGGCTATGTAAGTGCTATTTGTAGTAAATATGGCTATAAATATTTGGCACAAGCTACTGAAAATAAGATTAGAGCTGAATTTGGCAAAGAAGTTAATACAGATAAAGCAGATAGACATTTTGATTTTGCTATTGATACAGGCAGCAAATTATATCTTATGGAAGTAAATTATTATGGAAATGGAGGCTCTAAACTAAAATCTGTAGCAGGAGAGTTTGGTAATTTATTTGGATTAGTAAAAAATAAAAGAACAGGTTTTATTTGGATAACAGACGGCGAAGGCTGGCTTACTGCTAAACACCCTCTTAGAGAGGCATTTGAGCATATAGACTATATAATGAATATAAATATGCTTGAGTAAGGTTTACTTGAGGAAATATTAGTTAAAGGCTTGTAATATTGAATTAATGTTCCTTTTGTAGGATTAATGTTTATTTATCAAAATACTCCTACTTATTTGTACATTTGACTTACTAATCTGAAAATTGTTTCTATGTATAGTTGGAATATATGCAAATAATACAAAAATAGATATATAAAAATATTAATTTTGACATTATCTTAAGAAAGAACTTTCCAAATATAGGCTAATTATTGAAATTATTTTTATTAATGATAGAATGACCTTATTACAGCAGTTATCATGGTTTTTGGTTAAAACTTATAAGGTACTATTTTTTATATAGTTTTAAATTATGGAATTAATATATTATAAAAGATAAATAATAATACTTTTAGTAAGTAATTACTTGGAAACTAAGTCAAATGATAATTTCATGTAGAAATTGAAAGGAGTACATTATGAAAAAAAGTAAACTTTTATTAGCACTTTCTGTTGGTATTATAAGCAGTATGCTATTTGGTTGTACAAAGCAAACTACTGATACACAAACAAGTAAAGCTAATTCTGAATCAAAGGTGGCAAGTTCAGAGGAAAATAAGGAGAGCAAAGCTAGTTCTAATTCCGGACGTGAAAAAGTTGAGTTTTGGTATTTATGGGGTGGAGAGGAGGCAAAGCTCATTGAGCAGATGATAGCCTCATACAACTCAAGCCAAGACAAATATGAGGTTGTGGGAACAAGTACACCTGATCAGCAGGTAATTATAACAGCTATATCAGGTGGACAAGGGCCTGACATTACAGATGATTTTGGAGGAAGTGTACCTAAGTATGCAAATGAGAATATAGCTCAAAACTTAGATGAGTTTATAAAAAAGGATAATTTGGATACTTCAGTATTTGTAGATGCAGCACTTGAACAACAACGCTACAATGGTAGTATTTATTCACTTCCGATAAGTGTAAATGTATTTGCACTTTATTATAATAAAGACCTACTTGATAAGGCAGGAGTAACTGAGTTACCTAAGACCTTAGAGGAATTAATGGAAATAAGTGAGCAGACTACAATAGAAGAGGGTGGAGCAATTAAGCAACTTGGTTCTCCATTTGTAGCCTCAAACTATTGGCCGTCAGTTTTTACTTATGCTTTTGGAGATAATTTTGGTACAGCAGATAATTTAAAACCTGATAATGAGGGCTTTAAGAAAGCACTTGGTTTTATGGAAAGTCAAGTAAATAAATTTGGCAAAGATGCTATGGGTAATTTTATTACTTCAGGAACTGCTAATCTAAATACACCACAAGATCCATTTTTAAATGGAACACAAGTATTTCGTATAGACGGACCATGGTTTTATAAAATGTCTAAGGACGCAGGAATTAATTTCGACATTATGCCTATGCCGGGTTCAAAAGAAGTAAATAGCGACGGTTGGTCAACAATAGATACTTCTATGTTATATATTCCGTCTACAAGTAAGAATAAAGACGGAGCTTGGGACTTTATGAAGTATATGTGTATGGGCGAGGGAAGTAAGCTATTTTGTACTTTAAAAGGCGATTTACCTCCAACAAAAGCTTTACTTAGTGATAAAGATATAATGGCAAAATCTCCGTCTTATAAAGTTTATATGGATATAATTGCAAAAAATAATCTCCGTGGACTTCCGTCTTTCTTACAAACAGCTGAATATAGCAAAGCAATAAGAAATGCAGTAGATAATGTAATGCTTGGAGATTCAGTTGATAAGGCAATTACTGACTTAAAAGATGCAGTAAAGGGATTAAAGTAGATTAAAGCTTAGGTTGATAATATTTACTATTTATATGGTATTTTTCTTGCTAATGGCGAGGGAAATACCATATAAAAAATTATAGCTAAATTGTTATTAAAATATCTAATAAGCTAAATTAAAATATTTTAAAGAGGTGGTATATTTGAAAAATAAGCCGTTATCAAATAGTCAGATGGCTAAGAAAAGTAATATAGAGGGTTTTTTATTTGTACTTCCATGGATAATAGGATTTTTACTATTTAGTTTATATCCAATTATTATGTCAGCATATTATAGTTTTACTGATTTTAGTGCAATTAAAGACCCAAGTTTTGTAGGATTAGAGAATTATAAATCGCTCTTTATAGATCCTCTTTTTTATAAAAGTATGAAAAATACATTAGTATATGTATTTTTTTCTGTAACTTGTAGTATAGCTCTAGCACTTATAATAGCATCATTATTAAATGGAAAGTGGAAAGGTAGAACTGTATTTAGGTCTATCTTCTTTTTACCCTCAGTAGTACCTGTGGTAGCATCTACTATGATATGGGTTTGGATATTTGACCCTATTAATGGCTACATGAATAAAATACTAGGTAAGTTTGGTATCTTTACTATAAATTGGTTAGGAGATCCGTCTTGGACTATGACAAGTGTAATTATAATAACTCTTTGGGGAATAGGTTCAAGTATGGTTATTTTTTTAGCAGCCATGCAAGATGTTCCGAAAGAACTTTATGAGTCTGCAGGAATGGACGGAGCAGGTCCTGTTGCAAAGTTTATAAACATTACACTTCCAAGTATTGCTCATGTAGTGTTATATCAAATTGTGCTTGTTATGATTAATGGTTTCCAATATTTTACGCAAGTTTACATTATCATAAGAGCCCAAAGTGGAAACATTTCACAAGGTATAAATGGTGGTCCAAGAGATTCACTTATGATGTATCCACTATATCTTTATTATAATGCTTTTTCAGGTTTAAAAATGGGAAAGGCAGCTGCTATGTCTTGGATTTTATTTATAGTGGTTTGTGCTATAACATTTATACTGATAAAAGTATCTAAAAAATGGGTAGAAAATAGTTAAGGCGAGGAAAGGAGCGATTAATGATTATTTCAAAAGGAAAGTTATATAAGATTTTTAGTATAATAATTATTTCATTATTTGCAGTTATTTATATTTTTCCTCTAATAGTTATGGTTACGACCTCATTTAAAACGTATAATGAGGCATTTGACCCTAGTATAGGCATTTTTCCTAAGAGTTTATACCTTGGAAATTATATAGATGTATTTAATACAATTCCATTTATGAAGTATTTTGGAAATACAATGTGGATTACATTAATGAATGTATTTGGAACTATTTTAGTAACACCGATGATTGCGTATTCATTATCAAAAATACGCTGGGCAGGTAGAAGTATTATTTTTGCAATCATTACTGCAACTATGATGATACCATACACTGCAATAATGATACCATTATATAGAATGTGGGTAAAAGTTGGACTCGTTGGAACATTTTGGCCTCTTATAATTCCTGCATTTTTTGGTCATCCACTTTATATAATAATATTAAGACAGTTTATGCTTGGGATACCGGACGAATTGCTTGAGGCATCTCGTATAGACGGCTGCAATGCTTGGCAAAGATTTTGTCTTGTAGCATTGCCACTTGTAAGACCGGGAATTGCTACCATAACAATATTTTCATTTATGTATACATTTTCAGACTTCTTAGGTCCATTACTATATGCAAATAAAGGAGAACTTTATACATTATCATTAGGACTATACTCTTTTATGAATGAACATACAATAAATTGGACTTCTCTAATGGCAGCGGCAACAATATTTATGATACCTATACTTATCATATTTTTAATAGGACAAAAACAGTTTGTAGAGGGAATTTCTACATCAGGATTAAAGGGGTGATTATATGAATGTAATATATGTGCCTTTAGATGATAGAGCTTGTAACTATGAATTTCCAAATTCACTTGCAGAGCTAACAGATAATATTTCGCTTTTGCGTCCACCAAAAGAAATAATGGGCTTTTTAAAAACCCCTGCAGATGTGGAAAAAATTTGGGAATGGATATTTGAAAATGCCTCAGAGTGTAAGTATGCAATATTATCAGTGGATACTTTAGTCTACGGTAATCTTATAAATTCAAGAATACATAATCTTTCAAAAGAGCAATGTGAAAGTAGATTAGAAAATTTTAGAAGTTTAAAAAATAAGTATCCAGATTTAAAAATACATGCCTTTAATCTTATTGCAAGAGTAGCAGCGTATAATAATAATTTTGAAGATCCAAAGTATTGGAATGAATATGGATATGACATTTGGAAATATACTTATCTTTTAGATAGAGAGAGCAGAGGGCATATAAGCGAACTTGAAAAAAATGAGTTTGAAAAATTAAAGCAAAGTATTCCAAAGATGTATTTAGAGGACTTTTTTAATAGGAGAGAAATAGATAGATTTGTAAATATTTCTTCAGTTAAGTTGCTATCAGAAAATATATTTGAGTTACTTACTATACCTAAAGATGATACTTCTGAATATGGAATGGCAACTATGGACTCTGAAATTATCTTAAAAAAGATAAGTGAATATGATGTTTTAGAAAAAGTACTTATTCACCCTGGAGCTGATGAAGTCGGAAGTGTAATGCTTGCAAGAGTTTTTTGTGAAAGTAAGAATTATATACCAAAAGTTTATTTAAAATATTCATCTACAAAGGGAGCATTTACAATACCTAAATATGAAGACAGAGCCATAAATGAAAGTATAAAATGGCAAATTTTTTCAGTAGGTGGGATAATAACTGATTTAGAAAATGACTCAGATTGTTTATTAGGTGTTAATATTTCAGGCACAAATCAAGTAGAGGCAGCAACACAAAGTGAGCAAATAGACCAAGCCTTTAAGGTAAGTATGAATATTCCTGAGTTTTTAAGATATATTTCATACTACAAAGATAGATATAAAAAGGCAGCAGGAATAGCCGAGGTAAGTTGTTGTAATGGTTGTGAAAATAACTTTATGGAACTGTTGTTAAAAACAAATACACTAAGGAAAATACAGGCTTTTGGAGGTTGGAATACAGCACAAAATACAATCGGTGTAGTACTTGCTCATACAGTGATTTCTTCTTATTATAGTTGTTTTGAAAATAATGAGAAAAAAGAGCTACTAAGTGAGAGCTTTAAACTTGGTTTTGTATTAGCTGATTGGAAATGTCAAGCAAATCTAACTCCTGATTATGTCAAGTATGCTAAAGCTATAAAAGATTATAATCCTTATAGGCTTAGAGAAAATTATAAAACTGATAGAGAATATATTTTTGATAAACTTAAAATTTGGTTTGCAGAGTTTATGGAGAAGTATTATAAGGAGTTTACCGGAAAAATAACAATATTTGAATTTGATTGGGATAGTGTATTTTTTCACAGAATAAAAGTAGAACTTGGGAAAAAATAGTTATTGATAATGTTATTAAGGGGGATTTTCTCGCCGTCGGCGAGAAAATCCCCCAACTTATTTGAAACAAACATAACTATATGATATAATTTTTACTAATTAATTTTACAGGAATTTAGCCATGAATAGAAAGAAAACTATACTTTTTGAAATGACAATTTCATTTATATTAGTGATATTTTTTACAAGTACAATACTTGGAATTTACACATTTAATAATTTGGGGAAATACATTAATAGTCAAATAAAATTTTATCAAGAACAAAATATAAAGCAGGTATATGAAAAACTTGATTCCTATACAGAAAGTATAGATTCAGTAGAAAGAATACTAACAGGAATAGCGATTGAACATGAACTTTTTCAAAAGGGTACAGGAAGTAGGAACAGTATAAATAATGAAATTTATTTACAAAGTATAGATGATATGCTTAGGGTCATAAGGAGGACAAGTACATGTATCAATAATATTTTTATGGTTTGTGATAAGGGAAATTATACTTCAAGTAATTATTTTGACAGTGATATGCTTATTGAAAAGAGTTGGTATAAAGAGGCACTTATAGAAGAAAAGAATACTGTAACAACAATACCTCACAATGCAGATTATCAGTCTATATATGGAGATGGACCGGTAGTAATTTCAGTAGTAAAAAAAGTTATAAGTCCAAAAGATGCTAAAACAATAATAGGGGTTATAATGCTTGATATTGATTATTCAACACTTGTAAATGAGTTAAAGAGCTCTGAATTTGATGATAAAAATTTAATATTACTTAGGAATGAAGATAATGGTATGATTGCAAACTCATATAGTTTAGATTTTTCAAAAGCTGAAGAATATAGAGGGAAAATGGAACTTACAAAGAAAAGTATTTCAACTTACAAATATGAAACTAAAAAATATGGCTGGAAAGTAGAAGTAATAGTTTCAAAAGCAAGTCTATATTCTAAGTTTGGAAGTGTACTTAATACATTTGTCTTAATAGTAATAATAACAGTTGTATTTTCAATAGTTCTTTCATATATTTTAGCAAAGAAGATTACAAAACCTATAAATCAACTTGTGTTAAGAATGCAGGATTTATCAAAAGGAGATTTTAATGCAAGGGTTGATGAAGTAGAAAATAGAGATATACAAGTTTTATCAGACGGATTTAATAAAATGTCATATCATATAAAACAGCTTATGGATAACCTTAGAAAAAAAGATTATGAAAGTGCAAATGCTAGATTTCTAGCACTTCAAGCTCAAATAAATCCACATTTTCTTTATAATACACTTGAAACTATAAGAAGTATTGCAATAAGAAATCAAGTAGAAAGTATTGCTGATATGGCAAAGTCCATGGCTGATATTTTTAGATATAGTGTGGATAGTACAAAAGAGGAAGTTATTTTAAAAGATGAACTTAAACATGTAAAAAACTATATTAATATACAAAAAATAAGATATAAGGAAAGGCTTAATGTAGAGTTTAATATAGATGAGAGTTTATTAAACTATAAAATTATAAAACTTGTAATTCAGCCATTGGTTGAAAATGCAATATACCATGGGATAGATATGAAAAAAGAGGCAGGAAAGCTTTGTATAGAATGTAGTAAGTTTGAAGATAAAGTTCTTATTTCAGTTAGTGATAATGGAATAGGTATAAAAAAGCAAGATTTAGAAGAACTTAGAAAAAATCTTGAAAATAGTATAGATAGGAAAATAAATAAGAGTATAGGTCTTATAAATGTAAATTCAAGATTAAAACTTTACTATGGTGAAAATTGCAGTTTGAGTATAGAAAGTGATTATGATATAGGAACAAAAGTTTATTTTAAAATTCCTATCACATTACAATAATTAAGGATGTAAATATTATGTATAAAGCAGTTATTGTTGATGATGAAGAAGATATAAGATATTTGATAAAGTATATGATAGAAAAGAGTGATAAAGACTTTGAGGTAGTAGGAGAGGCTACTGACGGAGAAAGTGGTATAGAACTTTGTAAGGAATTAGTTCCTGATGTTGTATTTGCCGATATAAGAATGCCGGTTATGGGAGGGCTTGAGATGATAGGAAAGCTTAAAGACATTTTACCCTCTGTACAAACTATTATTATAAGTGGTTATGGATATTTTTCTTATGCACAAGAGGCAATGAGGCAGGGAGCAGTAGGTTATTTATTAAAGCCTTTAGATGAGGAACTTCTTAATGAAGAACTTAAAAAGGTAAAAAATACCCTTAAAAAAAGTTATAAAGAGAAAACTAATAAAAGAAGAATGGAAAATGAAATTAAAAAGTTTAAAAATAGTTGGAAACAAAAGGATAATGAAAGTTTGGATATAGATATAGAAAATGAGCAGATAAAAAAAGCATTATTCTATATACATGAAAATTATTCCACTGATATAACACTTGAAGATACAGCAGGTGCTGTATTTATGAATTCATCTTATTTTTCAGCATTATTTAAAAAAGAACTCGGACGAAGTTTTATCAGTTATGTAAATAAGCTTAGAATGGAAAAAGCTATAAAATTACTTGATGAAGAACGTTTTAAGGTAGTGGAAATAGCTCATATATTAGGTTTTAGGGATGTTAGCTATTTTAACAGAGTTTTTAAAAAGTATTATGGATATGTACCGTCAAAACATCAAAAAAATAAGAAAAGATAAATTAGAAAGATACAGAAGTATAAGGTTAAAATGACATAAATTTCTGTATCTTTTTATTTTATAGTTTAATCTATTTGTATATAATTTATAAAAGTTATCATCTAATAATTCTAATATTAATCAAAATAACTCTTGGAAATCTGATGTGATAAGTATATCCCTAAAAAAGTACAAATAATCTAAAAATTGTTCTATTGTTTATTTATGTATAAAAAACTATCATTTAATTAACATAGTTTTGGAGGAAATTTAATGAAAATAGGAATAGGATGTGATGAGGCTGCATATAATTTAAAATTAATTTTAAAGTCTTATTTAGAAGAAAAGAAAATAGAAGTTATTGATTTTGGTTGTAAAGAGGGAGAAACAGTATTATATCCGGACATTGCTTTTACAACAGCAAATGCCGTTTTGAGAGGAGAATGTGAACAAGCTATACTTATTTGTGGCACAGGTATAGGAATGTCTATAACAGCAAATAAAGTTCCGGGGATAAGAGCGGCAGTTTGTCATGATGTTTACTCAACTCAAAGAGCAAGGAAAAGTAATGATGCTCAAATTATGTGTCTTGGTGCAAGAATTATAGCACCTGAACTTGCAAAGTGTTTGGTAAATACTTGGCTTGAAAGTAGTTTTGAGGGAGGAGGCTCAACTCCTAAAGTAGCTAGAATTAAACAGTTGGAGGATAAGACTATATGGGCAAAATAAATTTTGGTGTAATAGTAAGTAGTAGAAATTTTTTTCCTATAAGTCTTGCAGACAAAGGACGTAAAGATATATTAAAAAAGCTTGAGCAACTTGGTTTTGAATATACTATTTTATCTGAAAATGACACTAAACTTGGAGTAGTAGAAACTTATTCTGACGCAAAAAAATGTGCTGCTTTGTTTGCAGAAAAGAAAAAAGAGATTGACGGAATTATAATTATTTTACCGAATTTTGGAGATGAGGCAGCTGTAAGTGATGCTATAAAGCTTTCAGGACTTAATGTACCAATACTTATTCAAGCCTCAGATGATGATTTGTTAAATATGGATTTATCACATAGACGAGATGCTTTTTGTGGAAAACTTTCGGTGTGTAATAATCTATATCAAAATGGAATTAAGTTTACATTAACAATGCAACATAGTTGTAGCATTATGAGTGATGAATTTACTAGAGATATAGAAGATTTTGCAAAAATTTGTAGGGTTGTAAAGGGCATTAGAAATATGAGAATAGGGGCGATAGGAGCAAGACCCTCAGCATTTAGAACAGTTAGATATTCTGAAAAACTTTTACAACTTACAGGTATAACAGTAGTTACTGCTGACTTATCAGAAATTATAGCAGATGCAAAGAAAAAGACAAAAGATGAAAGAGTTAAAGATGTAATAAATGAGATAAAACATTATGGCAGAGTTGCAGCAGATACTGAAAATGAGAAACTTATAAGGCAGGCAGGTTTTTATCTTGCAGTAAATGACTGGCTTGAGGAAAATGAATGTCAAGCAAGTGCAATACAATGTTGGGATTCATTAGAAAAAAACTATGGTATAGCCTCTTGCCTTGCAATGAGTATGATGGGAGAAAAGGGCATGCCTAGTGCATGTGAAATGGACATTATGGGAGCTGTTTCAATGTATGCATTAAGTCTTGCCTCAGGAGTGCCATCAGGTTATCTTGATTGGAATAATGGCTTTGCAGAAGATAGAAATAAATGTGTTATGATTCATTGTGCTAATTATCCTAAAAGTTTTATGGGGAGAGAACCTGAAATAGGAAATCTTGATATACTTTCACTTGCACTTGGAGCAGAAAATTGTTTTGGAGCTTGTAAAGGAGTTATAGCCTCAGGAGATATTACGTTTTCAAAAATATCAACAGATGATTTTAAAGGAAAAATAAAGGCTTATGTAGGAGAGGGGAAATTCATAGATAGTGATATATCTACTCCCGGAGGTCCGGGAATGGTGCAGATAGAAAGAATGCAAAGTTTACTTAAGTATCTTTGTAATAATGGTTTTGAGCATCATGTAGCCATGAATCGTTCAAAGACATCTAATGTACTTAAAGAGGCTTTTGAGAAATATTTAGGGTGGGAAGTTTATCAACATGTTTAAGGAGATATTATGAAATATTTATTAGGTCTTGATTATGGTACAGGGGGTGCAAAAGCTTGTATTATTGATGAGAGTGTAAAACTTCTTTCTTACTCATATAGAGAATATCCTATTATGGTAAATCAACCTAGTTGGTCAGAACATAATCCAAAATTATATTGGAAAGTTGCTTGTGATTTGATAAGTGAATGTATAAAAAAGGCAAATATAAATTCAAAAGATATAGTTGCAATAGGAACTTCATCTGCACTTCCTTGTTTAGTAATGATAGATAAATTTGGAGAACCTATAAATAATGCTTATAACCTTATGGATAGGCGTGCAGGAAAAGAAATGCAATGGCTAAAGGAGTATATAGGAGAGGAAAGAATTTTTAGACTTTCAGGAAATAGGCTTGAAGATCATCCGTCAATAGTAAATCTACTTTGGGAAAAAAATAATAGAGTAGAAGATTATAAGAAAATAATAAAAGTAGATACAATCGACGGTTATATACGTTTTAAACTTACAGGAAAACATACTACAAATTATTCTTGTGCCACATTTTTAGGTGCTTATGATATAAGGCAAAATTATTTTGATAAGGAACTTTTAGAAGAAATAGGATTAGATTCTAATTTTATGCCTGAAGTCTTTGATTGTGAGGAGATTATAGGAGAAGTTACAAAAGAGGCAGCAAGTCAGACAGGGCTTTTTGAGGGAACTTTGGTATGTGCCGGACAATGTGATTTTAATGCAGGTTGTATAGCAGCAGGAGTCATAAAAGAGGGTGAAGTAAATATGAATCTTGGAACTTGTGGAAACTTTGGAATTATTCATAAAGATAAGGAATTTATGGATTCTATGATTGCTTGTGCATTTACAAGAAAAAATACATATATAACTATACCTACAACTACAACAGGTGGTGGGGCTATACGTTACCTTAGAGATAATTTTGCTGATTCTGAAATGAGTGTAGAAAAGCTTACAGGTGTAAATGCTTATACACTTATGGATATGGAGGCTGAAAAAATTCCGGCAGGAAGTGAGGGGCTTTTAATACTTCCTTATCTTATGGGAGAGAGAACTCCTCTTTGGGATAATAATGCAAGAGGTGTAATATTTGGTTTATCTTTTAACCATAATAAAGCACATATAATAAGAGCTATGATGGAGGCAGTTGCCTATGCACTTTATGATTCTTTTTGCATCATCAAATCTTCAGGGAAAAAATTAGATTATCCAATAGTTTTAAATGAGGGTGGAGCGGCAAGCAAAGTTTGGAGAAGAATAATAACAGATGTATTTAATGTACCTACTGTACTTGTAAAAAGTAGAGCAGGAGCACCTTATGGAGATGCTATTTTAGCCGGAGTTTCAAGCAAGGTTTTTAAAGATTACTCAATTTCAAAAGAGAGAGTGGAGTATATAGAAAGAATAGAACCAATAGAGAAAAATCATCACTTGTATATGGAGTATTTTAACTTATTTAAGAGTCTTTATAAAAATGTTAAAAATGATTTTGCAAGTTTAGCAGACATTGTTAAGAGAGGAGAAGTTTTATGAGTATTGTAGCTTTATCAGAACTTCAAAAAAAAGCAAGGAAAGGAGGTTATGCTATACCACATGTTTTAGGCTCAAATATAGAGATGACTATTGCAGCGATTTCTGCCGCAGAAGAAAGCAATTCTCCTATTGCACTTGGATTTGCACCTGAAGTATTTTATATGATACCTATGGAATATGCACTCCCAATGATTGTAGGAGCAGCAAAGAGAGCAAAAGTACCTGTTGCAGTACAGCTTGAACATGGTGCAGATTATGAAACTATTGCAAAAGCAATATCGCTTGGAATGAAGTCTGTAATGTTTGACGGTTCAGACTTAGCTTTTGAAGAAAATGTAAGAAAAACAAGGGAAATTGTAAAAATGGCACATGCTTTTGGAGCTGATGTTGAGGCAGAACTTGGTTGCGTGGGAGGCTCGGCACTTTCAGATGTAGATAAAAAAGAGAGTCTATATACAGACCCTAATTTAGTTTTGGAGTTTATTGATAAAACAAAAATTGACTCTCTTGCAGTTTCATTTGGTAATTTTCATGGAAAATATAATGCTGAACCTAAGTTAAATTATGCATTGGTAGAAGAAATAGCAAAGCTTACAGATATTCCACTTACTATGCATGGAGGTTCAGGACTTGTATATGAGCAGTATAGTAAAAGTATAGATGCAGGCATAAGCAATATACATTTTTATACTAATATTACACTAGGACTTTGGGAACATTTATCAAAGGTTGCAGTAAGAAGTAATAATAAACCTGTATATCATGAACTTTGTGTGGCATCAATAGAGTATTTCAAAAAAGAAGTAACTAATATTATAAAAATGCTTTACTTAAGGGAAGAAGTATAATGAGAAGTTAATATTATATTAATATGGAAAAATTAAGGAGGGAAATATGTTAAAAGGTATAAAAAGATTATCAGCAGTAGTTTTAGGATTAAGTTTTATTTTTACAGCTTGTTCTCCAAATCAAAGCAAAACAGAAACAAATAAAAGTGCAGAGAGTAATACAAACGCCCCTGTTACTATTAGATTTGCACATGGTTGGTCGCAGTCAGGGGATACAGCAGTAGCAGCAGAATTTGTAACAAAATTTGCAAATGAGCATAAAGATAGTGTAAACCTTGTAGAAGAAGTAGTGGCAGGAGATGAAATGCTTACAAAGATTAAAGTTGATATAGCAGGAAATAACTTGCCTGATGCCTGGATGTATTGGGGCTCAATGGCAGATAGTGGTAATCTTATAAAATCGGGACTTTTAGCTGATATGAGTGAGTATTTTGAGGAGTCTGAAAAAACAAAGAGAAGTGATTATCCTGAAGTAATGTTTGATTCATTTAGATTTAATGACAAAATATATGGAATACCTACGGAATCTTATATGGGATATTGGTTTTGTAATAAAGAGCTATTTGAAAAATATAACTTAGAATATCCTAAAACTTATGAGGAACTTTTGGAAGTATCAAAAGTATTTAATGAAAATGGTATAGTACCTCTTGCAATGGGAAGTAAAGCAGGTAATCCTGCACATTTCTTTGTTAGTGAGCTATTTTGCCAATATGATGGGGCAGTAGATAATTTTGCAAAGCTTACAAATGATTGGAAGATAGATAATGAGAACTTTCGTAAAGTTATAGACCTAATTGCAGATATGAAAAAGAATAATGTATTTCCTGCCGATACAGTAGCAAATGGAGATTGGGGTCCAAGTTTTGCATTATATAATGAGGAAAAAGCTGCCATGGTTTACACCATGACTTGGCAACTAAATTCACTAAAGCCTGAAATAGAGGCAAAATCAGTACAAATAGATGTTCCTAAAATGCCGGGAAGTACAGTTGACCCATCTACAATAGTAAGTAGTAACAGTACTTACGGATTAGTTTTTAATGCAAAATCTTTTGCAGATCCGGCTAAAAGAAAGATACTTATTGAACTTGCCGATGTTATTACTTCTGATGAATGGGTAGAAACTATGTTCTATAAAACAGGAATGATGAGTTCAAAAAATATGAAGAATATAGATAAGTCAAAAATGGAAGTACCTATATTGTTTTCTATAATGGATAATGCTAAAGGTAGGGAAAAAATGTCTTGCCATTGGCTTGCATATCCTGACGGAGAACCATTTAATTACTTTGCTGAAAAACTTGATGAACTTTTTGCAGGTTCAATGACACCGGAAGAATTTGTTAATGGCTGTCAGAAATCATTAGATGAGGCTAAGGCAGAACAGTAACCAATAAGGAGAATTTTATGCTAAGTTCAAAAATAAAAAGAAAGAATACTTTTATATCAGCATTTTTCCTTTCTCCGGCAATGTTACTTTATGTAGGTTTTGTTATTTTTCCGATAATGATGTCAATATATTATTCAATGACAAAGTGGTCAGGCACAGGATTACCGGTTTTTACAGGTATTCGTAACTTTAATAAGATATTTACAGATAAAGACTATTGGACTTGTTTTTTAAATACATTACAATGTATATTTTTTTCACTACTTTTGCAACTACCACTAGGTATGATATTTGCTTATTTATTAAGTGCTACAAAACGAGGTTATAGATTTTTCCGTTCAATATATTTTTTACCTACAGTCATTTCTCCGGCTGCAATAGGTACAATGTTTTTGATTTTCTTTAATGGAGATTTAGGACCTCTAAATCAAATGTTGGAAAAAATAGGCCTTTCGATATTTAAACATAATTGGCTTTCTGATAATAGAACTGTTTTATATGCAGTAATGATGCCTATGATATGGCAGTATATAGGACATTATGTAGTAATATTTTTAGCAGGAATACAGTCAATACCGGAAGATATACTTGAGAGTGCAAGAATAGACGGTGCAAGCTCATTTCATATATTTTTTAAGATTATAGTACCTATGCTTAAAAATCTGATTTGTGTTTGTATAGTGCTTTGCTTTACAGGAAGTGTAAAAGCATTTGATCAAGCCTATGTAATGACAGGTGGAGGTCCGGGGGTAAAATCATCGTATTTAGCAATACGCATGTATCAGAGAGCATTTACAGATAATAAACTTGGAGAGGGAACAGCTATAGCAATAACAATGCTTGTATTTTCAATTTTATTTACTGTTATTTTTAATAAATTTAGTGGTCAAGAAAATGTTGAATATTAGGGGAAACTTTGTATGAAGAAAGTATTTAAATATTTTATTTTAATATCTGCCACAATAACTTGCCTTATACCATTTTTATGGGTAGTTTTAAGTTCTGTAAAGTCTGATAGTGAGGTTTATGGAAATTCTTTTGGACTTCCAAAAGAATGGATTTGGAGTAATTATGTTGAGGCTTGGAAAGGAGCACAAGTCGCTGTAAGTTTTTTTAATAGTTTATTTTATTCCTTTGCATCAGTTGCATTACTTATACTTGTTGCAGCTATGGCATCATACATAATTGCAAGGGTATGGACAAATAAATTACTTTACAATTTTTTTGCAATAGGAATTATGATACCTATTCATGCAGTTATAATTCCAATGCTTATAATATTTAGAAAGCTTGCACTTGTAAATACTCGCCCAGGAATAATAATAGCCTATACAGTGGCTGAACTATCTTTTAGTATATTTGTTCTTGTAGCTTTTATGAAAACTATTCCAAGAGAAATAGAGGAGGCGGCCCAAATAGACGGAAGTTCAAGAATAAGGACATTTTTCCAGATAATAATGCCTATCTCAAAACCGGGACTTGCAACAATAGGCACTTTTGCATTTATAAATTCTTGGAATGATTTATTACTTGCACTTGTGCTTACTTCAAGCCCTATGCTTAAGACTTTAAACCTTGCATGTTTTAATCTTAGAGGTTTGTATGTGCAACGCTATGGACTAATATCTGCAGGACTTATGATTATGATTATACCTGTAGTAATTATATATATTATTTTCCAAGAACAGGTAGTAAAAGGTATTACAGCAGGAGCAGTTAAAAGTTAGTATTAGAAAATCACTAAAAGCTATGTATAAGCTTAGAAAGGAGATTCGTGAAGAGTTATAAGCTTTCAGATGAACAAAGAAAAGAATATAGAAAACATCTTATGCCTGCATACTTAC
>CALALP010000038.1 GCA_937925515.1 uncultured Lachnoanaerobaculum sp.
GATTTCATATATATATATAATATTAGATTATAGAAATATTAACCAAACTATATTGCATTAGAATATTTGCTTTTTAAGTTTTAGTGTATATCTATTAAATCAAGTATTAAACACTTGGGGGAAATATGAATAAGAATACTAGAATATTAGATTTATACGCAAAGCTTATAGCAGGAAAACTTATAAACAAACAGGAAGATGCTATTAAGTATAATGTAAGTGAAAAAACTATACAAAGAGATATTAATGATATAAGGAATTACCTCGAAGAAGATATCATTTACAATAGTATTGATAGTGATGTTATATATGATAAAGAGAAAAAAGCTTATAGACTAGATAATATCTATAACATAAAACTAACAAATAGTGAAGTCTTGGCAGTATGTAAGATACTATTAGATAGCCGTGCATTTGTAAAAGAAGATATGGCAGATATTCTAAAAAGACTAATATCTTCTTGCGTTCCAAAGGACAATCAAGAAATAGTTGATAAGCTAATAAGAAATGAAATGGAACATTATATAGAGCTTAGACATAAGGTAAGATATTTGGATACGCTATGGAAATTGGGTCAAGCTATAAATAAAGCAAATATTATAGAAATAGAATACAAAAGAATAAAAGGTAATGAATTAGTTACAAGACGTTTAAAGCCACTTGCAATAATGTTTTCTGACTTTTATTTCTATTTTGTTGCATTTATAGATGATGAAAAAATAAGAAATAGATTTGAAAATATAAATGATTCAAACCCTACTATATACAGAGTGGATAGAGTACAGGAACTTAGAATTTTAAATGAAACTTATTACATACCTTATGCCAGCAGGTTTGAGGAGGGAGAGTTTAGAAAGAAAATACAATTTATGTATGGTGGTAAACTTACAAAAATTAAATTTGAATATTATGGTGCAGATGTCAATCCCATACTTGATAGATTGCCAACGGCAAAAGTAGATAGTGTGAAAGACGGAGTATACACAATCACGGCTGAGGTTTTTGGAGCCGGGCTTGAGATGTGGCTTGGTACTCAAGGGAAAAATGTAAAAGTATTAGAGAAAAAATAAGGGGAAGAACTATGAGCAATTATGTTTTAGCAGCAGGAAATGGTCTTGATAGCGATGAAAATGACGGAATAAGAGGTCTACTAAAAGAATATGAAAGAGTTTTAGTAGAAAGCATTATAACTTCTTTCGGACTAGATATTTTTATAACAGATAAGCAACATGGTGGAAATGTTGACACAATTCATAATGTTAGAAACATTGGAAAAGATTCTAAATTAACTTATAAGAGTGCTGAAAATAAAGCAGCTTATGAAAATAGAGGTGCTTATGATTCGCATGAATATCATACTGATAAGCCTTACTTAGATAAGAAAAATGAATATAAGCAAAGAAGAAAAGAGGGAAATGCAGTTGATGATTACACAGGTAAAAAACTTGGAGAACATGATAGAGCTGACTTAGACCATATTATATCAGCAAAAGAAATACATGACGACCCGGGTAGAGTGTTGGCAGGAAAAGACGGTAAAGAACTTGCAAATTCAGATGATAACTTTGCTTATACAAATGAAAGTATTAATCGCTCTAAAAAAGACAGTACAATGGAAGAATATCTTGAAAGGTGGGAACAAAGAGAAAAAAGGATAAATGAATTAAAACAAAAGCAAGGTAAATCAGGTCTATCAGGTAGGGAAGAAGAGGAACTAAGACATTTACAAAAAACTTCAGCTGTCGATGCCGAAAGAATGAGAGAGGCTGATAGAGAGGCTAGAAAAGCCTATAATAGAAAATTAAATGAGTACTATACAAGTCCAAAATTTATGAAAGAATTATCAACTTCTGCACTAAAAACAGGAATTGCCATGGGAGCAAGACAAGTGCTTGGTTTAGTTTTTGCAGAAATGTGGTTTTCAGTAAAAGAAGAACTTGAAATAGTTAGAAAAACAGTTGGTTTTGAGCTAACATCATTTTTTGAGGCAGTTGCAAGAGGAATAAGAAAAGGCTTTGAATCAGCAAAGGCTAAATTTTCACAACTATTAAATAAGTTTGCCTCCGGAGCAATAGCAGGCTTTCTAGGAGATATAACAACTACTCTATGCAATATATTTTTTACTACTGCTAAAAGTACAGTAAGGATTATCCAACAGTCTTGGGCGTCTATAACAGAGGCAATGGAAATATTATTTATAAACCCACAAAATTATGCAATGGGAGATAGAATCTTTGCTGCTACTAAAACTATTGCAGTAGGTGCAAGCGTTGTGGCAGGGCAAATTTTAGGAACAGCAGTAAGAGGCGTCTTAGCAAATTATCCTATAATACCTCCTATTTTACAAGATATAGTAACTTCATTTGTAAGTGCCTTTGTTACAGGAACTTTGAGTGTTACATTTGTTTATATACTTGATAGAAACCCATTAGTTAAGTCTTTAAGAGAATTTCTTAATAGTATCGACCCTACTGCAAGAGCATTAGAATACTATAAACAACAAACTGAGTATTTCAGAGCTTATGCTGCAAAATTAATGGAATTAGACATTGAGCAATTCAAGAAAACAGTAGAAGTGTATAGTACCTCAGTAAATGAATTAATGTCAGCTAAAGATGATAAAACCCTAAATATGCTCTTAGAAAAGACTATTAAAAAATTAAATATAACTACACCTTGGGCAAACCATGACAGCTTTGAGGCATTTTTAGCTGATGAAAATACAATATTTGAGTTTAAATAATGTTTAAGTGTGATTGTTGTGGAGCATGTTGTAGGAATTTATATTTATCAGAAATCTATAAGGAATTAGACAGAGGGGATGGAGTATGCAAATATCTAGTAGGAAACTTATGTTCAATATATGAAAATAGACCTGATATATGTAATGTAGATAAAGCATATAATTTATATTTTAGTAAAATTATGACTAAGGAAGAGTATTATTCGCAGAATTATAATGCGTGTAAAATATTAAAAGAAAAAGAAAATATTAAGGAGGAGTAAGAAATGCCATTACCAATTATATTAGGAATAGGAGCAGCTATTGCAGGAGGTGCAGGACTTATAGGAGGAGTAAACGGTGCTGTAAAAATGAAAGAGGCAAACGACACCATGGAGAGAGCAAAAAGAAGACATGAAAGGAATGTAGAAAGATTTGAAAATCAAGAAAAACAAACTAAAAAAGACATGGATAGCCTTGGAAAGTTTGAATTTGAAATTTTACATAGCTTAAAAGATTTTGGTACTCTCACAGATAAAATAGCAAATAAGCCTGCGTCATTTGCAAAAATTAATAAAGATGAGTCTATACCGCAATATGAGAGAAAAGAAATTGAAGAAGTTGCTGTTGGAGCAGGTATAGTACTTGGTGGAATAGGAGGATTAGGTGCAGGAGCATTGGGGGCAGGAGCTGCAGGAGGAGCTGCTATGACAGCAATTACAGCACTTGGAACAGCAAGTACAGGTACAGCTATTGCTAGTTTAAGTGGAGCAGCTGCTACAAATGCGGCACTTGCAGCACTTGGAGGTGGTGCGATAGCTGCCGGTGGTGGTGGAATAGCACTTGGAACAGCTGTACTTGGAGCATCTACACTCGGAGTAGGACTACTTGCAGGTGGACTTATATTCAATGTTGTAGGAAAGGGACTATCTGATAAAGCAGATGAGGCTTATTCTCAAATGCTTAAAGCTGAAAAAGAAATAGATAAAGCATGTGATTACTTAGAGGACTTAAGTAATGTGTCTAATCACTACAAGACAGTATTAGAATCAATAAATAAACTATATAATAGGTATATAGATAAATTAAATAATATAGTTTATAAAGGTAATAAGAGAGATTATAGGTTATTTAATGAAAATGAAATGTTAATATTTAACATTACAGGTAATGCAGTTTCGTTATTATACTATATGTGTAAAGTAGGTCTTGTAAAAAAAGGTGATGTAAATAAGGGAGAAGTAGATGAAGTAAATAGAATTGAAGTTGATAAGAGTATCAGAAAAGCAAACGAGTTTATGCAAGGACTAGATTAGTAGTTTGGTAATTTAACTAAAAATATCATATAAAAAAGTCGATATAGTAAAAAGTATCGGCTTTTTTTTATGTGGGGAATTAGTCTATACAGAGAACAGAAAAAGTATAGTTGTTTTTTATTTAAAATCAGTTAGTTGTAAAATCAGTTATAAGTTGTAAAATAAAGTGTCAGTATAAAAAAATAAAAGACATCAAACAAA
>CALALP010000039.1 GCA_937925515.1 uncultured Lachnoanaerobaculum sp.
TAATATTTTTATAGGAAATCTTCTTATAGTTGGTTGATAAAGGCTTAAGTGTTTTCTTATTGGAATCACTAATCCTTTCTATAATTCTTTCTTTTGTATAGTCTTTTCCAAGTACATTTTCCTTTGTGCGTGTAAATCTGCCGCTATCTTTTTTATCCTTATGTCTGAAAGAAAGATATTTACCGATTTTTATTTCATAACCAAAATCTTCCATAGCTTTTAGAAATTCATCAAAGGTATTTGCTTTAAGTATAGCTTTATCAATAGCTATTTGAAGCTTATTTTTCCAAGAATTTCCTTCCTTAAATTCAGCATATTCCTTATAGTTTTTTCCATTCCTAAAGTAGCGATTTTTAAATCTTTTATAATTTTCATCTATGACACTAAGCCCATTTTCCCTGCATAAATCATCACTTATTTTTCTAATTTTATGATAAGTTCTTTTATTACTCTGATAGGCTTTTCCTGTTTCAAAGCTTACATTATTAAATATAATATGATTGTGTACATGACCTTTACCTATATGAGTGGTAAGCACATATTCATACTTTCCTTGTAAGACTCTCTCACTTAAATCTAGGCCTATCTGATGTGCCGTTTGGGGAGTAGTTTCTTTTGGAGCAAATGCTTGAATTAGATGTCTTGCTAAGATTTCTGCTTTAGAATTACACTCTCTTTTTGTCTGTTCGAACTCAAGATGAGCTGTTTTAGGATTACAAGCAAATGAAGAAATTAGGATTTGTTCATCAGTTTTATCTTCATTCATAATGTAATCCAGAGCCAAATATAATGTCTTTTCGATAGGGTGAATCTTAGTAACAGCCATTATACTTTCTCCGGATTTAGTGTGCCTATGTTACTTAATTTATAAAAATTTTTACGCAGAGAGTAGATAGCTTTTCCTTGCTCTATAAGTAGCTTTCTAATATCATTTATGTCATCTTTATAGATAACACCTGTCTGATTTATTCTTTTTGCAATCTGATTAATGTTGCCTGTTATTCTTCCAATACTTGCAGACATTTTTCTAAACATACTCATATCTAGTACAAAAATGTGCCTTTCCAAGATACACTTCATAATAAACTGACGCAGGCTTTTACAATTTGATAGCTTATATTTTTTTTCTAAAACTTTAAGTTCATCATCTGAAAGCATCAAGTAAATGCCATTATTTCTTGTTCTGTTTGCCATATAAAACCTCCAATCTATTTTCTAAATTTATAATTATAATAAAGAAAAAACCTGCAAAATAAGCTCTCAGAACTTAATTTACAGGTTTTTGTTTGCTATATTTCTTGTTAGAAATCTCCTGTTAAGAGATAAAATGTTTATCTGAATACAAAGCTATTTTATCATTTTTAAGATATAAGTTCAATGGTATACAATAAAAAAATCAGGGGTTTGGGGATATTCCCCAACAAGCAAAATGGACGAAACAAAACATCTTCTTGATAGTTGTATTCGTCCATTTTTTTCGTAAGTGTATATGCACTTACTGTGCTTGCTATTTATTCCCACCACTAGTATGGTAAAAATTAGTAAGTTGATTATTCACCAATAATTATAGTAATACAAGTAACATTTATGTTAGATATAAAATTATCTATATTTAAATCAAACATAGATTAACTATAAAAGTTATAAAAAAAGTGTTGAAAAAATCTAAAAATTGTGCTACTATTGACAATAGATGAGGGGTACACATATGAAAAGCAAAGTTATATTTTTTGCAATATTATTTTTGTTTTTGATTTATATACCTGTAAGAGCAAGTAGCGTGAAAAAAGTTAGCGAAACAGTTTTCCTATTTGATTCAAGTGTTTCAATGGGTGAACCTGAAGTTAGTGGAAGGGTGAAATCATTAATAAATGATTTACTAAGTTCAGTACCTAAAGAGATAAAAATAGGATATATTTCTTATAATACTGACATAATAGATGTTAAGGAAATTAGTGAAGATAGGGATAGCATAAGAGAAAAACTAGAAGCAAGTAGTTATTTTGGATATTCAAATGCCGGAGCAGGGCTTAGTGAGGCACTTAATTTACTCCCACAGGGATGGAAGATTTTTTGGTTTTGCGACGGCGAGATAGATATGAAAAGCAGTGAAGAGATAGAAACTTCTAAAAATAAATTTAATGAGGCACTGTTAAAAGCAAAAGAGCTTGGGATAGAGATAAATATATGTTCTTTTGAAAAAGAAAAAAGTGAGGCTTTATTATATTCTGCAAGTAGTGAAACTAAAGGGTTCTTACTGTTTAGCTCAGAATATACCAATACCCAAATGCAAGAGGAAATACTAAAATCTCTTACTTATGAAGTAAAGCTTAAAGTAAAAGTTTCATATAATGAAACTAGTAGTAAACTAAGTATAGAAGCTGAACTTATAGATGATGAAAATAAGAATGTACTATCAGATATAGCAAATGATTACAGTGATTGGAAGTTTAATATATCAGGAAAAGAGTATAAGGCAGAATATTTAAATGGAGAGCTAAGGACAGAAATAGAAATAGACCATGCTGATGAAGTTTACAGTATAAACTTAGTGCCACCTGAGAATAAGAAAAGTTTGTATAACATAAAAGATAATGAAAAAAATATAAGTCTTATACCTTATAATAATGAAAAGTCTGAAACGGAAAAAGAAGTTCAAGAGAAAAAAGAAGTTAGCAAAGAAAAGTATTACAATTCAAAGGTTATTTTTTTACATTGTGTTAATTACACTTATCTTAATAAGTATAATTATATTTATCATATATAAGAAGAATGGAAAGAAATTAGAAAAAAAGATTAATCCTAAAAGTGGTGTTGATAAGAATAGAATCTTGATTGAAGATAAAAATGTAGATAACTTAGGAAAACTTAAGATATATGTGATTAAGGAAAAAGAGAATTTATATACACCTATAACTTTCCTACTTTCAGGAATAGATATTAGAAATGGTATTTCCTTTTTTGAAATTTTAGAAGCAAGGTCAGATATAAAAGGAAAGAATGAAAGATTTGTATTAGCAGCTAAAGGCATTATCTTTACTGTATCAGAAAATAAAGAGTTAGTTATTTCAAACAAGGGAAGTGCTGACATTTTTATAGATGATGAAAAAGTTACTGATAGAGAATTTAATATAGCTTTAAAAGCCAAGTTTTCAGTTTTACTTTGTGGTAATAGTTATGAGTATGATATTCATTATATATTTTAATGGTATCAATAAAGATAATTATAAGTTTTTTTACAATAGATTGCAGTTTCAAAGTTTTAAGACATAGAATATATTAGATAATAAAACCTTAACAGGTTTTACTTATAAAAAATAATGTTGGAGGCAGAAATGGCAGAAGATGTAATAAGACAGACTAACCGAACCATAATTTTAGAAGAGATAAATCCTGAGAAACTGAATTTACTGACACTTGTAGGAGATGTCAGAGGTAATGACAGTTTAAGTGATGACAAGATTAAGGAAATAAATGAGGCACTATTAGTAAAGAGTTTTGATGATTTTTTAGTTAAGTTTGATCCGACAGTATATTAATTTTTCAATGCAACTACACAAAAAATAGTTTATGCAAAAGAAAAGCCTGCCGGAGTGCCTGAGGGTATGCTAAGATAACTATTTCCGTCATCATTTAGGGCATCATAATCATCTTCCAAAGCTTCTATAAGTCCGGCATTGGTATTTTCAGCAAGACTTTTAAGAGGAGCTAACTCCTGCTTAGGAGCTTCTATTACCTTAAGTTCTCCTGTATCTGACATTGTAAGCATTCCAAGTGCTATTGCCTCTTGATTGCTGTTATCCTTACTTTCTCCAAGTAGTAGTCTTGTTTTTATATCTGATATAGCAAGTGGTATCATTGCCATTAAGTTTTGATAATTGGAACTTGCCTCTTCAAACATCGAATTAAGTTTATCTCCCAAGTCAAGCTTATGAGGATCTCCGTCATCAAGTTTTGCATACTCTCCATAAGTATACTGTAATTCTTTTCTTACCTGCTTAATATCTTCCATAACTTTGCTTGGTGAAATCATATCAGTAAGTTTTTCAAACTTGAAATCAGCATTTATTATACCTTGACTTCTTTTAGTTTCAACCAAAGTCATAAGCATTTTTAAAAAATCATTATGAGCATTTAAGTGTATTTATGTTAAGCAACTTGTAGTAAGAACATTTTGTCCACTTAGTGGTACTGTACAGACACAGATAGATGTGAAAAGAGAGGTTGATAACTACAACACATACTTAGAGTTTTATAAAAATGCAAAAGATGATTTTATAAAAGTTGTAAAGCCTTTAGCAGAAAAAATACTTGGAGTATGGGCATTTTTTGAGCAGTATCCTAAGTATATAAAAGGAATGCGACCTGAGCTTTTAATAGCAAATGTAAAAAATGAGTTTGCAGCCAATAGTATTAATCTTCCTAAACTTGAAACCTATCTTAATACAGTAAATGAGAAAAATGATTATACAAATACAGTATGGTATGCAATAGTTCCTTCAGTTTCACTTGATGAAAAGTCAAAAATGGAGGTAAAAAGGGAGAGATTTAAGGGAAATGTAAATGTCATAAAAAGTGATGCTACAAGTGTGGAATCACTCACAAGAGTTGCAGAAAGTTTTAAGAAGTTTGGTGTGCAGTGTTTCTTTAGTTATGAAACAGGAGATAAGACTACATTTAACAGTATGGCAACTACCGGAGTAGGATTTTTTGATGATAGATGTGCATCTTTAAGTGGAAAACCTTATTCAGAGTATCTTATCCCTTGTGTACCTAATTTTACAGTTATACCTAAGGATAAATCCGGCGTAACATTAGATAATAAGATGTTTATAAATGAAAATGATGCAGCCCAACTTTCTAAGGAAAAAGAAGACATAATGAAACTTTGGATTGACGGTATTTACATAGGTGGAGCTTATGTAGGAGCAGGGTTTGTGGCGGCTTGTCAGTCCCCTGAATACTTAAAAGAAAACTTTAAAAAGAATGTTGATACAGATTTTCCGGGAGTGAGGTTTGACATTGAATTAAAAAATAATTCGCTTATTGTACATACTACAATGTCAAAGGAGATTACAGGATTTACAAACAGTGTAAAAGATGACATTAACAGGAGAGGTTTCGGCTTTGTATTTTCTTCTGAGAATGCTGTATTTAATGGAGAGCATATAAACCATATAATGGTATATAAAGCTAGAAATCTAAAACTTCTTAATGGAAACTATGAACCTATATATAAGACTCAGACTGCCAACTATATAGAAAGAGTACTTAGACATGCAACAGGAGATTTTAAAGAGGAGAATATAGAAAAATTCTTTTCTACTAATCCGTCAAGTACAAAAAGCAGGTGGCTAGCAAAGAAAGATTGTGTAAATGCCATTATTGCAAGTGGAGATGAAATAACCTACAACATAGACAAATTAGCCGGTCTATGTACCATAGAGCTTTCCTTTAATGGAAGCATAAAAGAAATAGAAGTACCTATTAATAAGACGACAAGTAATTAGGTAACTAAAAACCAAAAGTAGTAGTTTAGTAGACATTAATTATTAAAATCATAGGTGCAGGCTTATTTGCTAATGATATTTTGTATACAAATTTATGTAAGATAACATCTAAATGATTTGTCGGAGTTTCTTGTTTTTATATATTTATTCGACTAATTATAAATGTAAGACCAAACTACTATCTAAAATGGTTTTAGAGTATAAATAATTTTAAAAAAAAATGGAGGTAAAAGTAGATGGGAATAAGGTTTACTGTCGTTGGTTCGGAAACAGCAACATTTGATGAAAGAAGCATTACAAATATGGAATTTCTTTCAGAATCTCCAAAGGACTCAAATGCTAAAGCCACAGATTATGGGCTTGGAGTTAAAGTATGGGGAAAAGTTTTGTATACAGTAGGTTCAGATTCTGATGATGTATTAAAACTTGCAAAGTGGTCTCAGATTCCGTCTGAAAATGCAGACTGTTATAGAAGTGCTGAGATAACAGTAGTATCAGCAGGGCAGGTAGTAAGAAAATATGTAATACCAAATGCTTTTGTAGTTGAATATAGTGAGAATGCAGATGATGTAAAAGGTACAGGAGAATTCTATATTCATATCAGACAGAAGAAAGACCAGAACCAAAGTGTATTAGTTGAAGGCGGATATAGTGGAGAATAGGAAAAGGAGGAGATGAAAGATGGCATACAAAGTAAGAGTTGAAGGAAGTGAACCATTTGAGATAGCTAAGGAATGTATAACAAGCGTAGCACTTTCTACAGATATACCTATTGATTCAAATGCAAGAACTAATGACGCAGGTGCAACAATGATAATAAAAGGAAAGATACTTACAGCCCTAGATGGAGATACGTTTGATTCAACAAGAAAAATGGGACTTTGGTCATTAGTACCTGCACAAAACAGGGATTGTTATAGAAAAGTAACCACAGAACAGATAGTGGCAGGTATAACAAAAAGAAAGTATGTATTTCCAAATGCCTTTGTAGTTTCCTATAAAGAGCGTCATGGAGATGAAGAGGGCGTAGGAACTTTTGAATTGGTAATTAAACAGAAAAAAGATAAAATGGCAGGTGTAGTAGTAGAAGGCGGATATGCTGCGGTATAAACCAGCCTAAGTAAGGTCAGGCTGTTTAGCATTTAGTTGTGCTTTTCAGTCTGACCTTTTAAAATATAAAAATTTATAGATTTAAGGCTCATTACAAATATTTATGTAGATTTTAAAACATATACATATAGAGATGTATAAAAAATTAAATACGCTTAAATAAGGGAAATAACAGTATGAATAAAGAGTTTGCACTTGATTTATTCGGTATGATAACAGCTTTGGCTGGTGGTGTTATAACAATAGTTTATGGGAAAAGTTGGAAGATAGGTTTGATTTTATTAATTACAGCCATAGTTTTGATTTTAATATTTACATTTTTTTCTTTTAGGGATTATAGAAGAGAAGTTATTAATTTAGAAGATGAAAGATCTATATCAGAGATAATTTTACTAAATGAAGAAAACAAGGAAATAAAGAGCTGGGATATTATGGGAAAAACTTCTTTACTTATAGGAAGAGAAAAAGGAGCAGTAGATATAGATCTTAGCGATTCACTGTTTGCAGGAATGGTGGAGGAAAACCATGCCATATTAAACTGTGTAGATAGTAACTGGTATATAGAAGATTTGGATAGTAAAAACGGAACTCAGATAAGTGAAAAAGACAGTGATAAACTTTACAATATAAAAGACGGACAAAGTAAGCTAAGTAGTGGCGATTATATATACATAGGATTAAATAAATTACAGATAAGGTAGGGGAATTACTATGGGGAATTTAATTAGATGTAGAAATGGACATATGTTTTCTAAAAGAAGGTATGGCAATATATGCCCCTACTGCAATATGGATATGTCAGATAGAAAAGAGGCTGAGGAATCTTTTAATGATATGGAATTAGAGGAGAGTCTTTACAATGTAAAAGTAAAGCCGGTATGTGCATGGCTTGTATGTATAAAGGGAGCTAGATATGGGAAAGATTACCGAATAGTAAGTGGTAAAAATTATGTAGGAAGAACAGATCGAATGGATATACAGATAGTAGGGGATAATAAAATCATGCAGGAAAATCATGTGATGATTTCATTTGATGAAAAAGAGAATGCCTCAATACTTGTATGTGGAGAAGGTGGAGGGATTACCTATGTAAATGGAAAAGGTGTATATATGCCTACAAGACTTGAAACCTATGATGTAATAACAATGGGAGATAGTGAGTTTTTGTATATAGCACTATGTGGTAGGCAGTTTTCATGGTAGGAGAATTTAGGGAAGGATAATTAAAATGGCAGGATATCAGGGATATAGTTTAGAGAGTGATGGAAGTTCATTAAAACAAGTTGATACAACCAGTGGAAATAGAAAGTCAAATAAAAATAATTATAATGGAAGTGGAAGAAAGTTTGGTTCTCAAAATAAAAGTGGGGCTAATAATGGAAATTCATCGAATGAAAATTTTGCAAAAAAAGTAGCAGATGTTACTAAAGATTTTATTTTTGGGAAAGGAGGAGAGGAAAAAGAAGAAAAGAAAAAGAAAGAAGAGGAAGAAAGGAAAAAAATAAAAGAAGAGAAACAGCAGAATGAGATAGAAAAACCAAAAAAACTAGGAGAAAATAAAGAAGAGGTAACAGATGAAGAAAAAAGAAGACAGGAAATACAGGCAGTAGAAAATAAAGAAGAGGAAGAAACTAAGAAGAAAAAGCTGGAAAATGAGAAAGTATATAGTTCACAAGATGAGTGGTTGTTATCATTTTTAGCTGGTGCTGGTAAAAATAAAGTTTCAATAAGAAAGATAAGCGATGAAGAGAGAAAAATAATAATAGGTGAAATGGAGAAATATTGGAAGAATAATACAGGAAAAGAACTTAGCCTTGAATTTTTGGTTAATGGAGCAGTGGTAAATTGTGCTTGTGGAACTGTACTATCAAGAATTAATGGGATAGATCATGGAGTATATACAGATAGCAGTGAAAATTTGACATTGTTAAATGATACTGATACTACTTTAAGTTATAATCTTGGAATATGTGCAAAGACAGGAAAACCATGTGAACTTATTGGTTTACAATGGGAAAATAAATCTTCTGTTGAAGTGGGAAAGAGAGAGGATGGTAATGCTAGTTATGCACTTACTATGAACTCTTACATGATATGTAATGTTTCAGAAGTACCTTTAGCAAATGATAGTAATGCTGCTAAATACATTGATTCTGAAAAGAGAAAAATGCCTAAAATTATAAGACCTGTAACATCAGGACAGGAATTTACTATAAGTTCTAAATTGTTTATATACCCTAAATTTATAAAGGAAGATGATCATAGTTATTTTGACATAGATTATTGGGATAAGTATAAATTTATAGATGTAAAATCAGATAACATAGATATAATAGTTATAAAAAAGCTAGCGATACGTTCTAGTATGAATAAGTATGAAAATTTATGGTTAAGGTATATAGGTAGATATTTGGTTGGGTGTAGAGACACCAATACATTTATAAAAATAATGAATGCATTCTATGAAATTCCTAAACAAGGAGTGATTCCTATAGAAAAGGAATGTAATTTATCAGAGCGATTTACAGATGTATTTAAAGAAATGAAAAGATGCTTTGATATTATAGTTAAGAATTATGGTAATAAAGAGATATTAGAAGAATTAGGTTTATGGAAAAAGGATATATTGGCCATATCAGGAAGAAATTATATGACTGTACTTAGAATTAGTCAAGAACAAATGATGACAATTACTGATAAGCGTTCTGATACTAATCCTATAAATAGAGCAGTAGAGGTACCAGTAAATGCAACAGGAATAGAAGAATATTATGATAATGGTTTAGTATTAAGATATAGTACGACTACATTAAAGAGTACAATATTAAAGTCATTTGCACAAGATATCCTTCTTGAGTCTGGTCAGGTTGCACCCCAAGGAACAAGTATTGTACCTAGAAATATTTATATATCTGATTTAGGAGTAGATCAAAGAAGTTTAATAGATAGCCTCTGGGATTATTTTGGAACAGTTGGAGATGATGTTTTTTTTATTACAATGTTCGCAGTAAATATGGCAGCAACTATAGTATTAATAGTACTTCCTCTAGCAGAAGAGGTTTCCGCCACTATTTCAATTATTTGGACTGTTGTAAGTAATGTATATCCAGAGGTCAAAGCACAAGGGGAAAAGGAAAAGTACGAGCAATATAAATATACACAAAGTAGACCATATTTATTAGATGCTATTAATTATTTGAACTTAAATGTTATGTATAGCCATATTGCAGATGATTATACTAGTTTTTCATATATGATGTTTCCAAATAGCAATACAGAAAGTTTAATTTCCAATTTTATGAAAAATATAGAAAATATATATATTGATTATATGGATAGGGAAATGGAAAACGAATATAAATCTCTGTTAAGTATATTGAAATTAGACAATGGACTTCAAGGTGATATACATTATAAAGTAAATAAATTAGTACAGTTATTAAGTACAAATTATATAAAAGAGAGAGATTATTATGTAAATGGAGATGAAAGTAAAGTTCCAATATGTGGACTTGCATTATTAAAAGGAATTGGGAAATTAACAGTACAAAAAAGAGATGGAAACAATAAAGAAATAGGATGTTATGTGAAAAATAAAGGCCAATATATCAAAATTGAGGAAACTAAGAAAGTTGAAGAATACTTTAAATAATTAGTTATAAGGTGGAAATTATAATGAAAACTTTAAAAAAATATATCTTAATCATAGGTTTAATATTTTTTGCAATGTTGTTATATATCTACTTTTGTTTCTTTATAGTTAAATTAAGTGAAAAAGAGTATGACGTAGAATTAAAAAAAGAAAGATGTCATGAACTTAGATATAATTATGAACTATCAAAAGTCTATATGAATGAGGCAATGTTAGATTTAGATTTAGAATTAAGCCAAAATGGTAATATATATAATATTTCACAGTACTCAATACTATTTAGTACTTCAACTAAAGAGAGAGTTGATAAATTTATAAAGAATATAGCTGAAATATATATTGACTATAGGGATGATGGAAATGAGACAGGTTATAAGTCACTAATCACTATATTGGGATTAGATAAAAACTTTGAAGGAGATTTGGAGTTTAAAGTTAATAGAATACTACAAAGCCTAGCTTTTAATTATATAAAAGAAAGAGATTATTATGTAAATGGTGATGAAAATAAAGTTTCACTATGTGGGCTTGAGTTGCTAGAAGAAATTGGAAGGCTGACAGTACGCAAAAAAGATGGGAATAATAAAGAAATAGGATGTTATGTAAAAATCAAAAATCGATATATCAAAATTGAGGAAACTAAGAAAGTTAAAGAGTATTTTAATTAACTATAAGGTGGAAACTACAATGAAAAATTTGAAAGAACGCAGTTTAATTATAAATTTAATGATTTTAGCAATACTATTATACAGCTATCTTCTTTTTGGTCTAATTAAAGTAGAAGGAAATAAATATGATAGTGAACTTAAAAAAGAAAGAAATCATCAACTTAAATATCAGTATGAGTTAGAAAAAGTTTATATGAATGAGGTGATGTTAGGTTTAAAATTAGAACAAAATGATAATGATGTATATGATGTTTTACATTATTCAATATTACCCAGTCTTTCAACTAAAGAGCAGATTGATAAATTTATAAAGAATATAAGTGAAATATATATTGACTATATGGATGATGGAAATGAAGAAAACTATAAACCATTGATTACTATATTGGGGCTAGACAAAAATTTTGAAGGAGATTTGGAGTTTAAAATTAATAGAATAATACAGAGTTTAGCTTTTAAGTACATAAAGGAAAGAGATTATTATGTAAATGGTGATGAAATTAATTCTATATGTGGGTATAAATTTCTGCATGCTATAGGAAGTTTATTGGTTAGAATAAATACAAATACTGATAAATGTAAAACTATAAAATGCTATAGAAAAAATAAAGATGACAACTATATAGAGTTAGAAACTCGTATGACTATGAAAGAATATTTTGAGTAAAATTACGACTATACAATAATCTTTATGGAATAGTACAAATAGAAAAGCATAGGTAACATATTGAAGTTAAAAGTAATAAAGAATTTGATTCGTATTTTAAGTAGTATTATGTAGTAAGTGGAGGTAGCTAATGAAAGAGACATTAAAAATATACCATATATTTCTTTTAGTCCTTATGCTTATTGTTTTTGCTGAATGTATCATTTGCATTAGTTTATTTGTTTATAAAATGAAATCAAAAAATACTATTAAAGACGGATATATTAATTATACAAATCATAAGTATGATTTATCTAAGGCAAGTATAGATGAGATACAAAGTAAAATGAAACTTAATATATTAAATGAAACTTAATATATTATATGAAGGTAAAGTCAATAAGCTTTCACATAATGTATATGCACTTTATCCAAGCAAAGATACAGAAGAGCTTATAAGTAAATTTATGAGAAATATAAGTGATGTATATATTGATTATATGGATAATGGAAATGAAGATGATTATATATCTGCAACAAGTGTATTGGGATTAGATAGAAATTTTGAAGGAACCTTTGAGTTTAAAATGAATAGAATAATACAAAGTTTATGTTGTAGTTATATACAAGAAACAGACTTTTATATAAATGGCTATGAAAACATTGGAACAATGGATGGAATAGATTTTATACAACTATTGGGATATTTAACCGTAAACACTGGAGGAAGTAATACAAAAGAGATAAGATGCTACAGGAGAAATATAGATAATAATTATATTGAAATTAAAGTAAATAAGGCTTTTGGAGATTATTTTTAAAGATTTACTATTTGTAAGTATATTTTAGGTAGAAAGGTTTATATATGGACATAGTAAAAAAGAAAAGATATATCAAAATAACTATAATGGTTTTATTAGTTTTAATACTTATACTCACTACTTTAATACTATACTTTCATTTACAAGAGTATTGGAATATGTATCTTCCAAATAGGAAGACAGGTAACATAGAAATAACAAGCTCACATAACCCAGAACAACATATTAAAGAGGCTACTCATATAGGGCAAGGAAATACAGGGGTTTATTTCACTAAGCAGAATAAGCTCATGTACATGTCAGAAAATGGTAAAGATATAAAAGAAATTTATAGCCATAATAATTATATTGAAAAGATAATAGTGCTTGATAATGAAATATTTATAATAAGTTTAGGCAAAATTTATAGATATTCTGATGGAAAGGCTACACGAATAATAGATAACAATTCTTTTAATAATTATTTTGTTGAAGGTAAGGAAATTTGCTGTCTTGGATTTGATAATGATATAAAAAGGTATAATTTTAATGGAAAGCTTATTTCGGAGGTTGCTGCTCCTTTTAGGACTCCACCAGTATATTATGATTATATTCTTGGTCAGGATATTTTATATAATGAAGAGGATAGCATAGGTTTTCTTATACCTTATTATTATAGATTTAATAAAAATATTATCAGATATACTTATAATAAGCTAGGTTTTGAAAGCAAATATAGCATTCCTGATGATACTATAAAAATCTTAGAAGAAAAAGCTAAAAAATATAATATCAGTGATAGCCTTGAAGGTTATGAACTAAAAAAGATAAAAATTTCAAAAGTGAACAATTACAGGGAATATGGAGGCTTTCTCTATATTAAAGCTAGACCTGAACTTGACTATGTGAAAGGCTCCAGTGAAACTTCCGATAAAAAAATTTATAATGAAAAGCTTGACTTTTTAATTAAGGTTGATACTTCAAAGTGTTATGAAAATCTAGGCGACAATATAAACTATGATATTGTTTATTTAGGAGAGAATGATTATAGCATAACAGATTTTCAGATAAATAATGGATATGTATATGTGCTTGAGGAGAATAATAATGAAGAAACAAAAATTTCTAAGCAGAAAAAATATTGTATATCTAAAATAAATCTTAAAGATAATACTAAAGAAACTATGTGTACAAAAGATGTAGATGAAATTTCAGAAGTAAAGATAGAGGTTACAGATAACTGGGTATTTCTTTGTGAATATAGATTAAGTAGACCTTTCAGAATATACAAAATGAATAAGAATGGAAATGATGTAAGTCTAGTACTTGATTTAGGAAAGGAAACAGATAATATAAAGGTTAATTAATATTGGAAGTATTATTAAAGTAACATAATAAAAGTAAATGGAAAAGGTGTATATATGCCTACAAGACTTGAAACTTATGATGTAATAACAATGGGAGATAGTGAGTTTTTGTATATAGCACTATGTGGTAGGCAGTTTTCATGGTAGGAGAATTTAGGGAAGGAGAATTAAAATGGCAGGATATCAGGGATATAGTTTAAAAGGTGATAAAAGTTCGTCAAAACAAGTTGATAAAACTATTGGAAAGAGAAAGTCAAATAAAAATAATTATAATGGAAGTGGAAGAAGTTTTGGCTCCCAAAATAAAGATGTATCTAGTGTAAATAATAAATCCAATGGTGGAAATTCATCAAATGGAGCTAGATTAGGAGGAACGTTAGCAAGAGAAGCTGAGAATAAAGTAGAAGAGAAAAATAAGAGTCATTCTACTGGAGATGGAAGAAGTTTTGGCTCTCAAAATAAGTCTAGTGAAGGCAATAATCAGGTTAATGGAGTAGGATCAACTTTGGGGGGAGCATTAGCAAAAGAGGCTAAGGAAGAAATAGATAAAGTAAATGAAACTAGGGAAGATGAAACTAAAACACAAGATGATACGGTATATAGTTCACAAAATGAATGGTTATTATCATTTTTAGATATTAATAGTAATAATAAAGGTTCAATAAGAGAAATAAGCGATGAAGAAAGAAAAATAATAATAGATAAAATGGAGAAATATTGGAGAAATAATCTTGGAAGAGGTTTAAGTGTTGAGTATTTAGTTAATGGAGCAGTTATGCGATGTGCTTGTGGAAAAACTCTATTTAATATAGTTGG
>CALALP010000040.1 GCA_937925515.1 uncultured Lachnoanaerobaculum sp.
CAAAACTAGTTTGTAACAGCTCCTATTAAGAAAAGCTAAGAAAGATTATTTGCCTTGTGGTTGGTTTATTATGCCTAAAAATAGTGGTAAATTATCATGATTTGTAATAGCAAAAATAAATGGTCTATCTAATGTAAAGTCAATTTCATTATTTTGAACAGCGGCACTTCCTACCTCAAGCATCATAACAGTATAAGCAGTGGCCTCAACACCCTCTTCATTAATTTTTACTCTTGTAGCATGATTAGCTTTTGAAACATAGATTTCTTTTTTGTCAGTTGTAAGTGGAGTAAAATTAGAAACTTTACTGTCAAAGACATCTGTAACTCCCATTTCTTTTAAATCAGAGATTAAATCAATATTTGAAATAATATCAAATTTTGGGATTGATAGATTAACACTTAAATATTTCTTATCATTCCAGTTATCTTTAGTTTGTAAAAATTCTGTTATTTGATTATCCTTTACAAGCTCTTCAGGCTTTAAACCACTGTTTGGAAGAATAAACCACATATTACTGTCATCGCTAAGAGCAAGTGATACAGCAGTAAAATTCTTTCCCTTATAATAATTTTGGTTTTGTTTTTGATTTATAAAGCTACATTCTATGTCTTTATTTTCTGAATGGAATATTTTATCCTTGGTATCTTCAGGTAAGAATTCATTTTTCCACTTTGTACGGAAATAAATAGTTGATGCTAAAGCAATTATTGTTTCAGGGGACATTTTAAGCTCAGAGGCTTGGTTTTCTAAAAGTCCATTAGTCTGTTCATTTAGCCAAGCTTGAAGTGCTTTATCAAAGGCATCTGAACCCATTTCTCCTGAAAAAGATGAGGTATAGTAATTTTCTGCTAAAATATCCATAGTTTCTTTATTGAATTGAATTGACTTATCTAACCAGATAGAATTTGCTAAAATATTTGCAGATGCACCGTCATTTCTATAATTAGCATTCCATAGTGCTTTTGCATTAGTACGCAAAGAGTTTATATCTTTAGCATCAAGTAGTTCAAGAATTTGATTACGGCTGTTTGCATCAGTTGTTTCTGCTAACATTGCAAGTGTCATATAAATGTTTAGAGGAGAGAATATTTTATTTTCTCCCTTTGTATCTGATAGAAACTGCTTTGTGCTTGAATTAAAGAAATTTCCAAGTCCTATTGCATAGTCTTTTGATTGATTTAGTTGTGCATTTCTATCCTTGTCCCATTCTTCATAAGCTTTACTAAATGCCTCATCATTAAATTCTCCTGTTTTTTTATCTATGTATTCAGATTCTTTTGGATATGGTACATTCTTTGGATAGTTTGCCTTGGCGATATCATAAGACTTAGCTGAATCATTTTTAGTTATTGTAAGGCTGCTACAACCGGTGGCAAAAAATGCAAGTAACAGCATTGTAGATATTATTTTATTTAGTTTCATAAAATCCTCCTTTCGGATAGTAATTATAAGTATATGTGATGCCTGTTATCATGATTGTAGTATTTTATAATGTTTAGTTCAATAAAATTACATTTAACCTTTATTTACAAAATTATTCAAATATTAATTTTATTATTAAATTAATTAATTTTTGCTATTAATTTATATTGTTAAATATTTCCTACCCTTTGGGGTAGTGCAGAAAAACTTGTATTATGATAAAATAATATCCAAGATACTTTTGACCTAGGAGGGCTTTTGAGATGAAAAAAAGTAGAAAAAAGCCAAAACACTCAGTACTTAAAGTTTTAGAGGTAGGAGCTTTTTTGTTAATGTTTTTATTTGGTGCATTTTTATTTAATAGTGCTAAGGTATCTGCACTTGAACAAGAGGGAAATAATGGATATAAGGAAATTAAATTACAGAGAGAAAATTTTTTAGCAAAAACTAAAGGAACAAAAACTAAAAAAAATAATACTAAAAAAACAGATTCAAAAAATAATCAGAAAAATAACGCAAAGGTTGAGAGCAGTGCAGAAACTAATAAAACTTCAAATCAAAATAATGTTACATACAAAGAGCATAGAATAAGCCCAAATTCAAGGTATTATAATTATGTTTGGAAAGATGCAAGTGGAAATGTTCCTGAATTTAAGGTTTATATATTTGAGCCAAAAAATTTTAACGGTAGGACAGTGTTTGTAGATGCAGGTCATGGGGATAATAGTAGTCCTCTAGTAAGTCAAAAAAGAGAAAAGGTTTATCCTGTTGAGGATTCAAAGCTAGCTAATATGAATACAAGTAGAGTGGGTTCTAATGCTTATGACATAGGAGTTGAGGCAAGAGGTTTTAAAAATGTCTATAACAATAATGAAACAGAGCCGGAATTTACGATAAAAGTTGCAGATGTTGTAAAGGCTAAGCTACTTGCAAAGGGGTATAGAGTAGTTATGAGTAGACTTGATAATAAGTCAAATATATCAAATGGAGCAAGAAGTATACTTGCAGGAGAAACTTCAGATATTATGGTTTCTATTCATAGTAATGCAAGCGTAAATCATGGTAGCTTTGGAACATTGGCATTTTACCCCGGGGACAAGGATTATATGTCGGGAGAAACTCATACAGGCTATACAAAGATATTTGGACTTGACAAAAATCAAGAATCATCTAAAAGACTTGCAAATATTATTTCAGGAAAGGTTGCTTCGGCAGCAGGGCTTAGAAATCTTGGGGAACATTCGGCAGTGCTTAGAATATTCACTTATTCTTCAATCCCTACTTGCTTGGTAGAGGTTGGATTTTCTGATAACTCAAATGATGCAAAAGCTCTTGTTGAAAAGAAAGAGAGTATATCTCAGGGAATAGTTGACGGCATAGAAGAATACTATAAATAGAATACTATAAATAGGAACTTTATTGAAATATAAATTATTAAGGAGGCAATATGAAAAAGTTATTTGTTTTATTTATAATGATTTTTGCACTAAGTTCAACTTCTTGCTCGGTTTTAAATAAAGAGAAAGAAGAAACAGAAGAAACAAGTGGACAAAGGTCAAAGAGTAAGCGTAAAAAGAATAAGGATAGGACAGAGGAAGAAGAAACTGGCAAAATGGAAGAAACTAGCGAAACAGAAGAAACTACACAAGAAACTACACAAGAAACAAGGGTAGCTCAAATGCAAACAATCTCTAGTACTGAGGCTCAAGCTCAACAAAATACTCAAATTTATACAAATATGTATGTTGTAAATTGTAGAGAAAGTATAACACTAAGGACTTCTCCGTCTACAAAGGCAAGTGCAATACGTCAGATTCCTTTAGGAGCAACAGTCAGCTATATAGAAACTTCTGAGAATGGTTTTTATAAAGTAAGTTATATGGGAGATACAGGTTATGCACTTTCACAATATTTGTCAAGTTATGAAAGTGATGAACCACCTGCTTTGGGGGAAGAATATATTTTTAGAGACGGTGTTGTTGTAAACTGTAAGGTTTCAATTACGCTTAGAGAATCAGCAAGCACAAGTGCAAAAGAGATTACACAAATACCTCTCGATTCGCTTGTGATAGTATATGAAAAGACAGGTAACGGTTTTTATTATGTGGGATATGCTGAGGACGGAGATTTGTCATCTGAAGATTTATTATATGGGTATGTTTTAGAGGGTTATATTCTACTACTTGAGCGAAATTAATTTTATAAATAATGCTATTTTAAATTTATCAGGGGGGTTATCAGAGATTTACTCGCCGACGGCGAGTAAATCCCCTGTTAAAAGTAAAATATATTTTTTGATTTTAATAATTATTTATTATGTAATTTGTCCCTTTATTTTGCACTTTCAAGTTTTTTAAGCTGTCTAAGATTTATTACTATCATAATAGTTGAAATAGTAGTTGAAATTATATCAGATACAGGGCCTGCAAATAATACACCATTTATTCCAAAAATCATAGGAAGTATGATAAGCATTGGAATAAGTCCAAAGGCTTGGCGAGTAAGTGAAAGTATTACTCCTGCTTTACTGTTTCCTGTACTTGAAAAATAATTTACTGTTAAAGGTTCTATTGCATAACTAAATATAAAAAACATATAGATACGAATATATTTTTCTGCAAAATTAGTATAGAGTTCATCTCCTCGTCCGAAGATATTTATAACTAGATGAGGATAAAATTGGAATATAATAAAAAATATAAGGCTTATGGAGAGTGAGGCAATAACTGCCTTTATATAAGTTTCTCTTACTCTTTTATAGTTTTTTGCACCTATATTAAACCCAAGCACAGGCTGACAACCTTGAGCAAGACCAACTGATATTGCAATAATTATGCTTGCTACTTTTGAAACAACTCCTGCAACTGCAAGAGGTATATCTCCACCATATATACTTTTTGAACCATAATACTTTAAAGTATTATTTAAGATAATGTTTACTACCATGATAAGACCTAAATTTATACAGTTCGGTGCACCAAGTTTTACTATATTTATTGCATAAGAAAGCTTAGGTTTAATCATACTTAAATCTAATTTAAAAGATTTAAATTTAAAAAAGTATGCAATGGATAATATAAATGATATAATTTGACCACTTACGGTTGCGATTGCAGCACCTGCTATTCCAAGTTTAAATGGAAACATAAATAAATAGTCCAAAAATACATTGAGTATAGCACCGATTATATTACATATCATAGAGTAGGTAGGACTTCCGTCAGCTCTTATAATGGCACTTGCAGCACCTGTAAATATTGTAAATGGTAGACCGAAAGCAGTTATTCCAAGATATATTGAGGCATAAGGCAAGACATTCTCAGTAGCACCAAATAACTTTAGAAGAGTATCCTTAAATAATAGTACAAATATTAGCATAAAAATTCCTACTCCAAGAAGTAGACTAAGACCTGTACCAATGTATTCCTTTGCATCTTCATATTTTTTTGCACCCATACTTATATTAAAATTTGAAGAAGTGCCTATACCTATCAGTACTGAGATAGCACCACTTAGGGTAACTATTGGGAATGAAACATTTGTTGCGGCATTTCCCAAAACTCCGACTACATTTCCTATAAATATCTGGTCTGTAATATTGTATGCACTCATAACTAGGAGGCTTAAGATAGACGGAATGGCAAACTTGGATATTAGACTTCCCACCGGTTCAGTGGCTAAATATTCATTTTTATTTTCCATACTTATTCCTTTTAATGTTGATTTTTAAGGGGCTAATACTTCCCCAATTAGAGAGCTATTATACAGCATTAGAATTTATAATTCAAGTTTCACTCATTTAATAAACATGGCAAAATAAGAAAAATTAAAATAAGAAAGGAAAATTCTTTATGCCAATATTCTCAAAGATATGGAGAGATAAAGTTTTATATTTAATGCTAGCTCCTACTCTAATATATTTTATAATATTTAGAGTATTACCAATAATTAACATGCGTTTAGTATTTTATAATTACAAAGTAAAAGGTAATTGGACTTTTGCAGGTCTTAAGTATTTTAAAATGGTATTTAAATCTCCAATATCTATGGTTATTTTAAAAAATACACTAATTATCAGTTTTATGAAATATATATTGCTATTTCCTTTCTTTGTGATTTTCGCTATTTTGCTAAATGAAATTAGAAGTTCAAAATTTAAAAAGTATGTACAAATAGTTTCTTATCTACCACATTTTTTATCTTGGGTAGTTATAGCAGGAATTTGGATTTCTGTATTATCAGCTAATAATGGGGCAGTAAATCAGATAATAAAGCATTTTGGAATGAATTCAGTTGATTTTATGACAGATAAAAATAGTATACGTTGGGTTTTATTTTTTTCAGAGGGTTGGCGAAGTCTTGGTTGGGATTCAATAGTGTATATAACAGTAATGCTTGGAATTAGCAATGATTTGTATGAGGCGGCCAAGATAGACGGAGCAGATAGAATAAATATTATTAGATATATTATTTTGCCTGCACTTATTGCACCGATGACAACTATGTTTATATTAAATCTTGGCTTTTTTATGTCAGCAGGGTTTGACCAAGTGTTTAACTTTACAAATCAGTCAGTAAACAGTGTTATTGACATTTTGGATACATATATTTATAGAATTGGATTAGAGCAGGGGCAGTATTCATTGGCAACAACAGTTTCACTTGTTAAAGGGATTGTAGGTGTTTTCTTGGTACTTAGCACACATCTTATATCAAAGAAATTAACAGGAAAGGGAGTGTGGTAAGATGAAAAGTAGAAAAATAGACATTGTGCAGATTATACTCATAATATTTATGTTTCTTATTACATTGACAATGTTAATTCCAATACTACATATTTTAGCACGCTCATTGTCAGAACCCATACAGTCAAAAAATATGAGTAGCTTAGAAATTATTCCGAGAGGTTTTTCACTTATTAATTATAAGATTTTATTTAGCAATAAGGCTCTTGTACCTTCGATTTTTAATTCTATTTTTATAACAGTTACAGGAACTCTACTCAATATACTTCTTACAACACTTGCCGCCTATACACTTACAAGACCTAAGTTTATTGGAAAACATTTATTTATGGTATTTTTTATAATAATGATGTTATTTGAACCGGGAATTGTACCTGAATACATAGTTATCAAAAAGCTTGGACTTATGGGAAGTCAGTGGTCTGTTATACTAGGTCAAGCAGTTAATGTATATTATTTAGTGATAATGATGCGTTATTTTGAGGAAATTCCACATGCATTTTATGAGGCGGCAAAAGTTGACGGAGCAGGGCATTTTAGAACCTTATTTTTGGTTGCTTGCCCACTTATAAAACCTGCTATTGCAACATTAACCATGTTTTATGGAGTATTGCGTTGGAATGAATATTTTCGTTCTAGCATTTATATTTCCTCTATAAAGGAAGTTCCCCTACAAGTGATTTTAAGAAAATTTATTGTAGACAATGATGTTACATCAATTATTGGGACACAAAATATTTTAAATTATAATGATTTAGCAAAAATTGATTACACTGCACTTCAGTATTCAACCATTATAATTGCAGTAGTTCCTATTTTGCTATTATATCCATTTATATTAAAATTTTATACTAAAAATGTTACCACAGGTGGCATAAAAGAATAAATTTAAGGGAGGTAGATTATATGAAAAAAATTGTAGTAGTTTTTATGTCAACACTTATTGCCGGTGTTTGTCTTATGGGTTGTACTAATACAAAGGATAGCTCTAAGGAAACAAAAAGCAAGGTTGTACAGGAAAATGCTGAAACCGGTAGTGCTGAAAATAAGGGAGAGTGGAAAACGATAGGCACAAAAGATAGCCCTGTAACTGTAAAGATTGTGATGAAAGATGTATTTCCTGATGAGGAAGATGTAAAGCTTTTAGCAGAACAAATCAATAAGAAAATGTCAGCACATGGGCAGTTTATAGATTTGCAGTTTTTAGAGCCACCTGCAGGAAGTTATAGTACAGCTCTACCTATTGCTATGATGAATGGCGATATAGATGCCGACCTTGTATATTTTCAAGGTGGAGATTTAGCACTTGCCAATCAAGGCTTATTTGAAGACTTAACACCATATATTGAAAACTCTACTTATGTCAAAGAGCTTATGACTGATATAAATAAGACTAGATTGTCAAACTATCCATATTTACTTTGGCTTGGAGCGTCTAGGATACAAATTCCGTCTATGCGTAAAGATTGGGCAGAACAACTAGATAGTTATGATAAGCTAATTGCAGACCCAACAGTTGACAACTATTATAATATGTTTAAGGAGATGAAAGATAAGGGGCTTGTAGAGTATGCAATTACTATGGACGGAAATACTGCTCGCCTAGATAGCATTTTCAATCAAGCATTTGGAGTAACAGGTACAATTATCAAAGAAGATAATAAATGGATTTTTAGTAAGGAGAGTAATGCAGAGAAAAATAAATTAGAGTTTTATGCAAAACTTTATGCAGACGGTATGATTGACCCTGAGTATTTAACTGACACTTGGGATACTATGGAGCAGAAATTTTATGAGGGTAAGACAGGTATAATCTCAGGAACTTTGGCATCTACTCAAATTTATGATAATAAAATGCGTTCTGCAAATGGAGAAAATGCTGAACTTGTGATTTTGCCACCTGCAAAAGGAATTTCTCAAGGGTATCGAGCAGAGGACTCAACCAAGGAGGAAAGAGGTTTTGTTATAAATGCTGACTCTAAAAATAAAGATGCAGCTTGGGCAGTGCTTGAATTTATGGCAAGTCCTGAGGGGCGTATATTAGATAAGGTTGGTATTGAGGGAAAGCACTATAAAGTAGAAAATAATAAGATTATATTTACTGATAAATGGCAAGAATGGTGGGCTAGATTTTGGGATACTACTTATAAGTTTGACCCACAAAATCCGTCATTAGAAAAACCTGTTCTTACAAATGCAGGGCAGAGTGCCTTTGATAATCTTCAAAAATATTTGGTAAAAGATACTAATATATTGATTCCTGAAGAACTGACTCCACAATGGGACGCTATGAACGGATATTATGCTGAATATAGCTCAGATATTATTCGTGGTGAAAAAAAGATTTCTGCATTTGAGGAATTAAAAGCAAAGTGGAAAGAGGCAGGTGGAGCTGAATTTGAAAGTGTACTTATTGAAAAGCTAGGACAACCATAAAAATAACCATAAAAATAGATTAGAAAATTTATTCATTATTATATGGGATTTGTCCCCCGTAGGGGGACAAATCCCATACAAAACTAATTTGCCTCCCCTAATCTTAAATAAATCTCACATCTTTATAGTCATCAGATAAAACTAACTCGGTTATACTGTCAGTATTCATGACCTTAACCATACTATCCATGTGCCAGATAAGATTTAAGTTTTTTAACTCTTCAAAGGTAGTCCAAAAAACTTCGCCCTCGGAAGATGAGGTAAGAGTACCACTAAATTTATCTGTTTTATAAAGGAAAACCATATATCTTTTATGCTCTTCATAAAACCATTCCTTGATACCACATAATTTCGGCTCGTATATTGTTAAGCCTGTTTCCTCAAATATTTCTCTTACAACTGCATCAGTGCAAGGCTCTTTTTCTTCAATATGCCCACCTGGGAAGATAACCCCTCTAATGTCCTTTGTGATTTTGTCTTGTACAAGAACCCTGTCTTTGTCATAAACCATACAAACCACTGTTAAAGTAACTGTTTGACTTCTATCCATATTTTAACCTCCCTTATAAATAAATTAATGGTATAATAACACTTATTTATATAATGTGCAATTCAGTTTATTTACAGTAAGTTATAACTTGAATTATAATACTGGAAATAGTGCTTTATATGGAGGAAATATGATTAGAAAAGCTGATATAAGTGATTTAGATGAGATACTTAAGATATTTGAATATGCTAGAAAAATTATGAAAGAAAATGGTAATCCTAATCAGTGGGGAAACTCAAGACCGTCAGAAAATGCAGTTATAAATGATATAAAAGATAGGAATTGTTATGTGTTTGAAAATAAGGGATTGCAGGCAACATTTACACTTATACAAGGTATCGAGCCGACTTATACAGAAATTTTTGGAAAATGGCTTGATAACAGCCCCTATGCTACAATTCATAGAATTGCAAGTAATGGTAAAATTAAGGGAGTAATGAATAAATGCTTGGAGTTTGCATTTTCAAGATATTCAAATGTTCGCATAGATACTCACAAAGATAATATTATAATGAGGCATATTATAGAAAAATCAGGTTTTACATATTGTGGAATTATAAAGGTAGAGGACGGCAGCGAGAGGCTTGCATATCAGAAGATAATA
>CALALP010000041.1 GCA_937925515.1 uncultured Lachnoanaerobaculum sp.
GTAAGTATGCAGGCATAAGATGTTTTCTATATTCTTTTCTTTGTTCATCTGAAAGATTATAATTCTTCACAAATCTCCTCTCTAAGCTTATCCATAGCTTTTAGCCATTTTTCTACTACCTTATCCTCAAATTGGTCTTCAAGTTCCTTATCAAATGTGCCTAGCTTTTCTTGATGTTCTATAAAATCTCTTACTGCATCTTCCATGTCATATTCCCATTTAAAATCAGGAAATTCTTTTTTAAACTTTTCTACGGAGAAGTAAATGTTATGCTTTGTTAAATCATTTAAAATGCTGTCTTCTACTTCTTTTTTACCTAGGCTATACATAAAGTCAGTAGGAATATGTACTATATTTGCAGGTTTTCCTATTACATTTGCAAATGCCTGTATATACTCATCTTCAGTGTTAAACTTATTATGACCACAAGTATAGTCCTCATTTATACAATTATCATTTTCTGCAATCCTTGCAATCATAAGCCCTGTATTATGTGCAGTTCCTGTTTGTAAAAGTGCAGAACCGTCCCCCGGAACGTAAATCGGTTTACCCTCTCTTATTCTTGCTACTATATGTTTTCCTCTATTTCTTTCAAATGCTGAAAGTGCAAAAGATTTACCCATTGAATAAGCAGGTCTTGCAATAGTCAAAAAAGGTGTTCCCTCTTTAAAACCGTCTTTAAAAATCTGCTCACAAATCTTTTTATCTGAGGCATACTTACAATTCGGTTCTCTCCACTCATCACTTTCTCTCATAGGTAGATTGCTTAGAGGATAACCGTATACATCAACTGTACTTACAAATATAAATCTTCTTACATTTGTTTTCTTCAATGCTTTTACAGCTATTTCGGCTTGAAAAGGTTCAAAACAACAAAAATCTATAACTACTTCCGGACTAAATTTTCCACAAGCATTTAAAATATCTTCTTCATTATTTCTATCTCCTCTAAATACCGTAAGTTCATCGTCCATTCCAAGTAACTTGGTAGTAGCATGTGTCAGTACTCCTACAGGTATATTTTTATTTAAAAAATATCTTACTGTTGACTCAGATATATTCCCCGGACCTCCAAAAATCATTACACTTTTCATAAATAACTCCTCTCAAATACAATTAGCTTTCTATGGTGCTGTTTTGGGATTTCCTCGCCTACGGCGAGGAAATCCCCCTATAACAAATAGTTCACTAAATCCCAAAACTATATCAAACTAAATTTAACCATATTTTTTGTATCGCTATTTTCGCCTATAAATAATTCAAAAGTTCCTTTTTCACTTTCAAATACATCTCTTACAGTTGTAAATCTTAACATTTCCTCGGTTATAGTAAACTTAACCTCTCTACTCTCATTAGGTTCTAATTCCACTCTTTCAAAGCCCTTAAGTTGCTTTACAGGTCTTGAAACACTTGCTGATATGTCATGTATATAAAGTTGAATTGTGTCAGTTCCTTTTCTGGTTCCTACATTTTTCACTGTAACACTTGCAGTGATAGACTCTTCCTTACTAAATTTGTCAGCACTTAAAGTTATATCTGAAACCTCAAATTTAGTATAATTTAAGCCATATCCAAATACATAAAAAGGTTTATTTTGAACATCTAAATACTTAGACTGAAATCTATCATCTCTATTTTCCTCCGAGAAAGGTCTACCTGTTGGGAGTTCATCATAATGAATTGGTAATTGACCTACATTATATGGAAAACTCATAGGCAATCTACCACTTGGTTCACTCTTACCTGTAACCACTTCCCATATAGCCTTTGCCGCCATAGTTCCCGGAATCCAAACATTTAAAATAGCTTTAACTTTCTTTTCAACCTCTGTAAGCACAAGTGGTCTACCTGTAAATAAAATAAGTGCTATATTTTTATTTACTTCATAAATCTCATCTAAAAGTTTTAACTGAGTAATAGGAATTTCAAGATTGGTTCTGCTGCAAGCCTCTCCACTTTGCAAATAATGCTCTCCCATAAATAAAAGTACAGTATCACATTCTGCTGCAAGTTTTAGTGCATTTTTTCTATTTTCTTCTATCTCTTTTTCATCATAGGTTAAAACTTCCATTTGAGTAAAGCCGTCCATTCTTGTTCCCTCAGGAAGTATTGGGCAACCGTTTTCAAAAAATAACTTATAATCTTTTAGACTGTTTTCTGCCTCTTCTTTTACTGTTACTACATCTTTAACCTCTCCTGTAATAGCCCAAGAACTAATCATATATTTACGGTCTACATAAGGGCCTATGCAGGCAATTTTCTTTTCTTTTTTTATAGGGAGTATGTCATCTTCATTTTTTAATAATACAAATGACTTTATGGCTGCCTCTTTTGCTATCTTTTTATGTTCCTCACATAAACAAATCTCTTTTTCCTTTTCAATGTCAGCTCCCTTAAATGGGTTTTCAAAAAGTCCGAGTTCATTTTTAAGTTTTAATATTCGCATTACTGATTCATTAAGAAGTGCCTCATCAACTTCTCCATTTTCAATAAGTTCATCTAAAAACCTTGAGTAATTTCCACCCATCATATCAATATCACAACCTGCCTCAAGTGCCTTTTTAGCTGCGTCTTTGGCATCTTCAGCCACTCCATGCATAACAGTTTCAGCAATGGCTGCAAAATCACTCACAACTACATTTTCATACTTCCACTCTCCCCTTAAAATATCTCTAAAGAGCTTTTTATTGATAGTTGCAGGTATGCCGTCCACTGTATTATATGCAGTCATAACTAATTTACAGCCGGCATCTACTGCCGCCTTATATGCAGGTAAATAAAAATCTCTTAGAGTTCTTTCTGAAAGCTCAACTGTATTATAATCTCTGCCTGCCTCTGCTCCACCATAAGCTGCAAAATGCTTAACACAAGCAGCCATAGTATCATTTCTACTTACATCTCCTTGTTGATAACCCTCCACTGTTGCCTTTGACATAATGCTATTAAGATAGACGTCTTCTCCGGTACTTTCCATAAGTCTACCCCACCTTGCATCTCTTGCTAAATCACACATAGGAGAAAGTGCTGCATGTACTCCTGAAACTGCACCCTCCCTTGCAGATACTTTTGAACATTCCAGTACTGTTTCAGGGGAAAATGTTGCCCCAAGTGCAATAGGCATTGGATATATAGTTTTATACCCATGTATTAAGTCCATCATAAAAATAAGAGGTATTTGATGAGGGTGTCTTTTTAAATGTTCTTTTTGAATCTCAATAAGAGTTTTTGCTCCTGTACTTCCAAGTCCTACAACTGAACCTGCAAGCTTTATATCCTCATCTCTAAGCCCAAGGTCATAGAGTGGCCCTGTAAGAATCGCCTCATCTGAAAGCATGTGTCCCATTACTTGAAAAAGTTGTCCAATCTTTTCTTTTCTACTCATTGAGTCAAATAGTTCTTTTAGCTTTTTTTCTTCCATTAATTTATCTCCTCATATATAGTATCCAATCTAAATCTCCACCTGCATTTTTCCCCGGAATCTGTAATACTCTTGTATTAAAAGGTATTAACTCATGTTTTACAGGCACAATCTCTTGCTTTCTACCACTTATTGGGTCTATAAAATATCCCTCTTTCCACTTTTCTTTAGGTGAAAACCACCTATAATCATCTATATACGCATATATTTCATTTTCAGAAACTGCACAAGGTATTAGCTTATCAGAGGCGTCAGGCATAATGCACCTAACATTTTCATATTCATTTCCGGTAAAATCTCCAACAAATCTCTCAAATTTCATTTCATTTGCAAGTTCATTTAAAATTACCATGTGATGTGAACATTCAGAAAAGAGTTCATTACTCCAAAACATTGTATACATCCAAATTTCTTTATTACCGTAAGTATGACCTACATTTCCCAAAAATACTGAAGTATAAGCATATTTTCTTATAGTATGTGCTGTAATCTGATAGTTGCCCTCATAATGAGTTTCCCCAAGTATTGCAGGTTTATTAGGGTATTTCTTTTTGGCGTCTTTTAACTGATTTATAAATTCATCATAATGATAGGTATAGGCAAAACAAAAGTCATACCAACTTTCCTCTCCAAAAAATTTCCAACCTGCACCTATTCCTGAGTGAAATGTTGCTAAAACATTTGGAGCAAATTTCTTATAAATTTTAGCTGCCTCTCTTACACTGTCATGTTTTCCTATTGCGTCATCATCTCCCCCATGTATAAATGCAACTATATTGTCAAGATGAGAAAGCCTTTTAGCTACAAGTTCAGAATATTTAAGTGCCGCCTCCCCTTTAAAATATTTATGCCAATCTTGCTCCCATTTGCTAAGCCACATAGGAGCAATAGCAAAACCTATATTAAGTTTTTTAGCAAAACTAATTACTCTTTCCACATAATCAAAATAATTAGGGTTAAGTCTTGTTATATCGCCTTGTTCCATAAATGGAAGTTCAGCATATCTATTACATTTATGAATACGATGTGGCAGTAAATGAACCATAATTACATTAAAACCTTTTTTAGCTCTATCTTTTAAATAGATTACTGCCTCCTCATAAGTAAATTCCCAAAATAACTTCCAACATGTATCCCCATTCCAAAAAAACGGAGTACCGTCAGCATTTACAAAATAACCTTTTTCCTTATTAATAGATATAGGAAACATATTATTCCTCCAAATATTTAATGCTCTTAACATTTATACTACAATCTTTTTCAGGTAATTTCTCAATATAAAAATCTACTAATTTTTTCTCTGGATTAGGATTTTTAACAGGGTAGCGATAATAAGTTTCATCTTCAAATTTTACCGGTAATGTATTCATAGATACTTCTATTAGATGTTCCTCAATTTTATAAAGTGCCTCTCCTCTTTGAGGATTTTCTTTTTTTATCCTCTCCCATTTAACCTTATTATTACTTATATTTCCACCAAATGTTATAGGAAGTTTTTGAATAGTTTCATCACTGTATTTAAATACAAAATTTCCTATATCATAAACTTCTTTTTCAGGGAATACTCCGTCTACAAAGAATTTAAAATCAACCTTAAAATCAGTATTGTAAACCACCTCTACAATATCAGCATGTTCTAATAACTTTTCGCTTACTTTCATTTCCTCAATAGCAGGATATTTTAAATTAAATAAGCAACTTAAAACCTTATCTCTTATAATGTCATAGTCCTCATCTTCAAAATTATGATTCCAAAACATTTCATAGGCATAAGCCATACCGAAGAAAATGCCGTTTCTTTGAAGTATTATCTCATTTAAGGTACTCCAGTTTGAAATCATTGCTCCGGTACTTCCCTTACTTAAATGTTTTTTCCAATTAGGGAAAAGATAGCCCTCAAAATTGCCATATTTAAACTCAAAATCTCTTTCAATAAGTTGATTTTCAAGTTCCTCTCCTAGGCTCCAAACCCAATGCAAAACTTCTATATCCTTTGGAATCATATCTATTGATTGCCAAGTTGCCGGCATAATTCCGACTTTTTTACCTGTTTTTTGATGAAATTGAGGAGTGTACATTATAGTTTCCTCGCCACCGAAATTACCTGCTCCCGGAACATATACATTTCTTAAAATCTTATCTCCCCATATTGCAGTTCTTACATTTCTTTTAGCCAAAAAATCATAAATCTTATTTATGTCTTCTGCAAATATATCATAGCCATTTTTGCCCTTACACTTATCACACACTGCCATAGTGTAAAATTCATCATGTCCTATATTTATGATATTCGGATTAAATACTTCTATGACTTCCTCGAGTACATCAAAAAGTATTTCATAAGATTTAGGATTTGACGGACAATAGGTGTCTGCGTAAGGGTCTGCTTGAATCTCTGCTATGTCATGATTTCCAAGCATTAGATAATCACAATGCCCAAGGGACGGAACTTCAGGTATTACTTCTATATTCCTATCAGTACAATATTTTACAATATCTCTTACTTCATCTTGCTTTAAGAACTCTCCGTCCCCATTTTCCATGTGAATTGCATTTTTATACCATGGGTAGGTGTAGTCTTGAATTTTAGTAGTTTTTCCTGAATACTCACTCATTTCTTTGCAGTATTCCACCCAGCCTGAATTTATCTCAGGGTGCTTTTTATATTCCATTGCACCCCCTACTTCAATCATAAGTTCATTAAACTTAAGTAAGCAAAGCATATCTACTAACTTTTTAAAGTATGGAATGTTTCTTGATGACGGTAAGAATACTTTTAGACCTCTCTTTTTTGCAATAGGGTAGTCATAAACTAAAACTTCAGGCAGGTAGCCCTTAGTACTAAGTTGTAAAATACTTATAAGTCCATAAAATAAGCCCTTGTCAGTAAGTGCATATATATTTATTACATTATCTTTAGCAAAAAGCACATGTGCCTCTTCATTATTTTCATTATCAGGTTCTTTTACTTTAAACTCCTCTATTACTTTTTGTTTTATCTCCTCAGGAATTTCTCTATAAAAATTAATCTGCTTATAGTTGCTATCAGAATGATTTGAAAATGACTCTTTATTTTGTAAAAATACTTCTTTTATAATGTTAAGGTCAGAGTTTATAATTATATCGCTATTTATATAAGCTCCACTACCAAGTTCTTTTATATATCCGGGTGTGATTTTATTTTTTAATGTTCCCATTTACTTACCTTTCTAAAATAATTATTTATCTATATAATAGATTACTCCTACAAAAATGCAGGAGTAACCTATTACTTAGGGTGTAGTATTAATAAAATTCCACAACACTACAGCCCCTATTTAATATGTGCATATTTAATAATATGCAATCATTGAGGATTACTATTTTTTAGAGGCCTCAAAAACTGATTGTGCTTGTTTTTCAAGTTCAGCATTTATTTGATCTTCTCCACCGTCTTTAAGCTTTTTCTTAAACTCTGCTAAAGTGGCCTCAGGGTCTTCTGCAAAGCCAAGGTAAAGTACAGGTATGTATTCAGACATAACATTTGCATTATTTGCAACTTGTGTATTAACTGAATCTGTTACAAAAGTCATACCGTCAAGAGGGTGATCCACTTTTTGATGATAATAGTAAGAATCACAAGTTTCAGCATATCCGTCAAATGACTCCTCCGGAAGTGCAAATGTGTTTGCAAAGCACCATGTACTCATATTTCCATAAGCATCAGGTTTAATTCCTCTTACTACATCATATTCTCTACCATTTACAGTTTTCTTTCCTACAATCTCACTATGAACTCCCGGTATACCACTATTTATAAGGAAATTAAGTTCAGGGTCATAGTTTAATAAATCAGCTGCCATAATTGCACGTTCAAGATTTTTACTTCTTGCATTAAATGCAAGTCCGTTTCCAAGATAACCTGAAGAACCAAGTTTCTTTCCCTCAAGTAAGTTTACATATTCAACTTCCCAATCAGGATGTTCTTTTTTAGCTAATTGCCAATAAGTATTGGCTGTACCTATATTATGAAACTGAACAGCACTCTTGCCTGCTTGGAATCTCTCAGTTGTAGTAGCTGTTAAATCGCTCTTAGAAAAATATCCTTTTTGATTCCATTCTCTCATTCTCTTTAGATAGTCAACATATCCGTCAACCTCATAAAACGGCTTTAAATCTACTTTGTCGGCATCTGTAAAGTCATAAGTCATAGAACTTGTATTTTGACCTACTAGATAATATCTTCCTTGAGGATATAAAACCAAGGCTCTCATTATAAATTCTGCCTCATTTCTTGAAGTAGCAATAGGTACCATTCCCGGCTCATTTTCTACAATCTTTTGCATGTAGTTTTCAAGGTCTTCAACTGTCTTTACCTCCGGCAGATTGTATTTCTTTCTTAAATCTCCTCTTATAATTACGCCAAAATGATTTGCCCAATAGTTATTATAAGGAATCATATAATTCTTTCCATTTACCTTAGTAGAATCCCAAGCATTCTTAGGTAAGGTCTTCATTACTAATGGTGCATTTTTCTCTAAAAGTTCAGGAGTTAATTCTGCAAAACCACCTTTAGACGCTGTTTCTGAGTAAAATGCCCAAGCAGCTGTAAATATCATGTCAAAATCTTCGCCTGATGAGAACAAAAGAGGATATCTTTGAAGATAATCTCCCCAAGAAAGATAGAGTGGTTCAAGTCTTGCATTGATTCTTTGCTCTAAAACATCACTGATTTTATTAAATACCATTTCATTATCTACGGCAGGTTCGCCTATAAAGTACATTTTAAGAGTTACAGGCTCTAACTTACTTGCCTCTGTTTTTTCTCCCTCTGCTACTTTACTTTCCCCCGCTGTGGTCGTAGTTTCGCCTGTTGTAGTAGTTTTTTTCTTTGTAGTACAAGCTGATAATGCACCTAAGAGTAAACTTGCAGTCAACACTGTACATAAAATTTTCTTAAACATAATATCCTCCTTATATTTTTCTTTATTCTTTTACTGCACCTATCATTATTCCTGTTACAAAATATTTTTGTACAAATGGATATAATAATAGAATAGGTCCGATAGTAATTACAGTCATTGCCATTTTAAAACTTTCCTCAGGTGGCGTAACTGCTGTCATTTGTGGAACTTGTGCCACTAAAGTTCTAAGCATTGAAATCTGAGATAGCATTTTATATAGATAATATTGTAAAGGCATAAGACTTTGTTTATCTATAAATAACATTGCATTAAACCAGTCATTCCAATAACCGAGTGCTGTAAAAAGCCCTATTGTAGCAAGTATAGGTTTTGACAATGGAAGTATGAGCTTAAAGAATATATGCCATTCACTTGCACCGTCAATTTGTGCCGATTCAACTATTGCACTTGGAATAGAACTGCTTATAAAACTTCTTATAATGATTAAATTAAAAACATTAAATAACCCAGGTAAAATAAGTGCTAAAATATTATTTTTCATATGTAGGTACTGTGTCATAAGTATGTACCAAGGAACAATACCTCCTGAAAAAATAGTTGTAAAATAAAAGTAAAATGCAAAAAAGTTTCTATATTTAAAATCTTTTTTCTGCAAAACATAAGCTGCTAAGGTAGATAAAAACACACTCAAAAAAGTTCCTACAGTAGTTACAAATATTGTAACTATATAAGCATTTATAATATTCTTAGGTATTGCAAAAACTGCCTTAAATGCATCAAGTGAAAACTCAGGTGGAATAAGAGAAAATCCCTTTTCCAAAATAGCACTTTCTTTTGTAAATGAACCTGATATTATAACCAAAAATGGAAGTAAGCAAAGAAGTGAAAATATAATTAAAAATGAATAAGCAAAAACTCCTACTCCAATATCTTCTAAACTAAGTTTTCTTTTCATCTTCCCTCCTTAAAATAGTGCGTAGTCTTTATTATAATGTTTTACAATACTATTTACAGTGATAAGTATTAAAAAGCTTATTACTGATTGCATAAGTCCTGCTGCCGAACTCATTCCAACATCTTGTAATTGTAAGAGTGAACGCACTACAAAAGTATCTATAACATCTGTTGAATCATATAAAAGAGGATTATTTGCAGTTACTTGATAAAACATATCAAAATCTCCTCTAAAAATTCGCCCAACATTTAAAAGTAGCAAGGTTACAATTTGTGGTGTTATCATCGGTATTGTGATAGATAACATTTTTTTAACTCTACCTGCTCCGTCAATAGAGGCCGCATCATAGATTTCTCTGTCAATTCCTGTAATAGCTGCAAGATAAATAACTGAACCATATCCTGTCCATTTCCAAGAATTAATTCCTACTAAAATATATTTCCAAGCACCTACATTTGTATACATATCTACCGGCTTAAGGTGTAAAAATTTTAAAAATGTATTAAGTGAACCAAACTCATAATTGAAAATGTTGTAAATAAAACCTCCTACTATAACCCAAGATATAAAATAAGGCAAAAATATAAGAGATTGTGAGATTTTCTTAAAATATTTTGAGTTAATCTCAGTCAAAAAGATTGCAACAAGTATTTGCAAAAATTGACCGACTATGATAAAGACTGCATTATAAGCAACAGTATTAAATGCAACTTTTACAATCTTACCCCCACTAAATAAAAATTTAAAATTATCAAGTCCTGCCCAAGGGCTAAAAAATATACCGTCTACATAATTCATTCTTTTAAATGCAAGCACTGCACCTGCCATAGGAATATAAGCAAATATAAAGAAGTATATTACTGCCGGTAATATCATCAAAAATAGTGTTCTACTTTTTTTCTTAGCAAGAATATTGTTCAACTTGTCCACCTCCTCATATATTTATGATAAATTTTTACACATATTTTTACAATGGTAATAATCTATGATTTAGGTACTATCTTATGAATATAGAAAGTTTTGTTTTTTAACTAAAACAACTGAAAGTATTGTACATCAGGTTACAGATGACTCCCACTTCTATAAGTGGTGAGTGGCAAGTTGGTATCGGTGGGAGTTCAATCTTCCACCTGATATACGCTATGCGAGGATGTGCAGAGATTCACATAGGAAAATTATCAGCTAAAGCTGATAGTGAATCTCGCACCAAGACTCGCAAGGAGTCTTGAACTTGAACATATATTTTTTTCATGCTATATTAAAAATCTGATTAATATTTTATAGTAACATAGGAGAAAAATGCGTTTATTAATTGTAGATGATGAGAAAAATACTAGAAATGTACTTAGAAACTTTATCCCTTGGCAAGAACTTGGAATAGAGGAGATAAGAGAGGCAAAAAATGGAAAAGAGGCATTAAGTATTGCAGAGGAATTTGCACCTGATATAGTTCTTAGTGATATAAGAATGCCTATGATGAATGGGCTGGAATTTGCTAAAAACTATCGTCTAAAAGATGAAAATACAAGATTCATATTTTTAAGTGCATATTCTGATAGAGAATATTTAAAAGAGGCTATAAAACTTAGAGCCATAAGTTATGTAGAAAAACCTATAAATATAGCTGAAATTAAAGAGGCTGTTTTAAGTGCAACAAATGAAATTAAAAAGTTAAAATTACATACTGAAAATCAAAAAGAATTTATACAAAAACAATTTGTAATGGAACTTACTTTAGAAAATTGCAATCTTAAAAATTTTGATAGCTATATAAAAAGACATAATTTCTTTAAAAAAGAAGTTTCAAGTTATTCAGTTTCATATATAAGATTGTTTCCAACAGACGAGTCAATAGGTGCAGAATACACTTATGAAGAACTTGATTCAAAGTTTGAAATGATTATAAAAGAGTTTATCATTAACAATAAACAAATAGATGAAAGAAATTTAAAAACCTTTTTAGAAAATCATTTTCTATATGCCTCAAAAGACCTTGAACATATCTTATGCCATGCAAAATTTGATAATCTCTTTTCGTATAAAGATTTTTTAGCTATGCATAAATTTATACAAGAAAAACTTCCTGCCTCTTTTCATAGAGTTAGAAAGGTATTGATAGGCATAGGAAATACAGTTTCAGATATAACACTGCTTTCAAAGTCATATCAACTAGCTAAAAAAGCAAGAAAGATGTCATTTATAAGTGGTAATGTAGAAGATTTATCAAATGAGATAAAAACATTTAATATAACAACCCTACTTATAAAAGAAAGCTCTAATACACTAAAACAAGCTGACAAACTAGAAATACTTGATTATATAGAAAAGTTAAAAAATAACATTTCACATTGTCTTGGCACTACTGAAGAAAGTGTAAGAAGTCTTTATATACAACTTTTCCTTGCACTCTCAAAAAGAGCCGAATATCATAATAAAACACTTTTTGTAAATATGAAAAATGCCTATCTTACAGCTTTATCAGAGGCTTGTTGTTTAGATGAATTACATGCCCTTTTAAAAGATGCAATACATTTTTACTTTATAAGTTCATCTGCTGATAATATGTCAAATATTTCTAATAAAGTAACTGCTTATATACTTGAAAATTATTCAAAGGAGAACTTAAGTATTTCAATGATTGCCTCAAATATGTATCTTTCTCCAAACTATCTTTCACTTATGTTTAAGCAAGAAACAGGCAAAACTATTAATCAATTTATTACTGAAACAAGAATAGAAAAAGCAAAAAAACTTTTAAAAAATGAAAAGCTCACTCTTTCAAATATTTCTTTAAGAGTCGGCTATCGTGATGCAAATTATTTTTCAAAAGCATTTAAAAGAGAAACAGGGATAAGCCCCAAAGTATATAGGGAAAATTTATGAAACGAAAATTAAAAAATCTTATAACTGCAATCACAGATAATATATCTCTAAGAGCAAAGATACTTTTGATGTTTTTACTCTTTTTTGCATTACCCATATTTATTTTTACACTTATATCCTATTTCAGGACTAATACTCTTATAAGAAATCAGACAATAAACTCTATGAACCAGACTTATAATGAGAGTATGCTTATAATAAATAGGTACTTTAAATCTATGGAAAATGCAATGCAAACCATTGTATCTGAAACGGATATACATCAAGCTGCCTATATGATTTCAGAGGAAAAATCTATCTTTGAACAACATAAATATTATATGTCAATTACAACGCAGTTTAATTTTATCCAAACAATGTCTGATATTGACTTTGTAAGGCTGTATACAATGGGAAGTCCAAATTATCCATGGAATGATATAAATATACTTTCATTTTCAAATGCCTCCTCCATGGATTGGTATAAAAAGTTGCAGCAAAATAATCTCGGTAGATTTTGGGTTGTACCGAACTATATAACAGACTCTCAAGGTAATAAGTCAAATTACTTTTCTTATCTTGGTATGTTGTATGCTCCTGATGATTTTACAAAAACAGTTGGAATGTTAAGGATAGATATTGATAAGGCAAAGATAGATAAGGCACTTGAAAGCCTTAAGTTTACAAAAGATGTAATTGTGTTTTTAAGTTCCGGAGAAAACATTTTATATGAACTTCCTGATAATCCTAAAAAAGATATTCCAAAAGATTTTATTTTAAATGCAGGTAAGTTTGAGGATTGGACTGATGATAAACTTAACAACACCTCTTATTTTGTACGCTCTTCTAAAAACAATATAAGTGGTTGGAATCTAACTGTAATGTTTCCTAAAAATGAGATATTCATAGAACAAAATAAACTTTACAGAGATTTATTGGTTACAATGCTTGTAATAATTGTTATATCTGCCACACTTTCATATTTTACTATTAGGTCAGCTCTAAAAAGAATTTCAAAGTTAAATAAGGAAATAAAGCAAATAGAAAAAGGTACTTTAAATACTGATTTTCCTGCTAGGGGAAATGATGAAATCGGAGAGCTTATGAAAAGCTTTAATTATATGACTAAGAAAATGTCTGAGATGATAAAAGAAAGTTATATAATGGGAGAAACTGTAAAAAATGCAGAATTACATGCCTTGCAAGCCCAAATCAACCCACATTTTCTATATAATTCACTAGACCTTATAAATTGTGTTGCAATACAAAGAGATGTCCCTGAAATTATTGATATGGTAAATGCCTTAGTAGAGTTTTATAAGTTAAGTTTAAGTAATGGTAAAGAAATCATTTCTCTTAAAGATGAACTAAGTCATGTGAAAATGTATGTAAAAATACAAAATTTACGCTTTGAAAAAGAAATTATTTTAAACTCAAATGAAGAGGAATGGCTTTGTAAATACTGTATTCCTAAGATAATCTTACAGCCAATAGTTGAAAATGCTATCATGCATGGGATACTTGAAAAAGATGATGAAAATGCAGGTATAATTGATATTAATTTTAAAAAAAATAAAGATGATATTATTATAAATGTTAGCGACAACGGCATTGGAATGAATAATGAAATGATAAACTCTACACTTCATCTTGATTCTAAAAACAAAAAATCAGGCTATGGTATTCAAAATATCAATGATAGACTTTCAGTATTTTTTGGCCCTGAATATGGTATTAGTATTAAGAGTGAAATCAATATAGGGACTACAGTTACAGTACGAATACCTAAAATAGAGGGGTAGCCCCCCTCTATTAGCTCAAACCTCATTTTTTATTACCTCAACTAAGCTCTCACTATCACTAAGTAGCTCACCTTGTATCATCTTAGAACTTCCACCACCCTTTAAAATCCCTCTTTCAGCTAGTTTCCTTAAACTTTGCTTTAAGTCTATTTTTCTGCTTGCAATGGTGCATAATTTTTTACTTCCTCTTTCATTTACAACTACAAAAATATCTGTATTTTCTACATAACTGTCTATCATAGAAGTAATTATCTTAGGCTCTATATCATTTACCTTGGTAAAATGTATCTTTTCATCATAAGTATTTGAAAAAAGTAACTCTACGTATTTTTTCTGATAATTTAATGTTTCAAATTTAGCTGCGTCAAGCTTTGAAACTAAATCTTTGACCCTCTCTCCCACTTCATTATTGGTTGAGGATAAAGTTTGATTAATGTCTGTTAAAATATTATCTTTCTTAATGTAATCCCTTAAAGCATTTATTCCTATTTGTAGGCTAATTCTTGAACCACCTTTATAATTAATAATATTAGTAAAATGAATTACTCCTATCTCTCCGGTTAATTTTACATGTGTACCACAACAAGCACATATATCAACTCCCTTTATTTCAACTATTCTTATAATTCCTGATAATTCTTTTTTACTTCTATAATTAATATTTTTAAGTTCCTCTTCACTTGGATAATAAATCTCTATCGGAAGATTTTCATAAATAATTTTATTTGCCTCTATCTCAATTTTATCAAGACTTTCTTTAGTTATGACTCCATTATAATCAATAGTTATCTCATCATTTCCCATGTGAAAACCTACATTTTGATAGCCGAAATACTTAGTTACAAGCCCTGAAATGATATGCTCGCCACTATGCTCTTGCATTCTGGCATATCTAAGTTCCCAATCTATAAATATTTTAACCTCGCTCCCCTCATCTAAAAAATCATTTCCAAGATGAACTATATAATTATTTTTTAGGTAAGTATCACTTATATCAACCCTCTTTCCAAAACTGTCTAAAATATAGCCTTTATCGCCATACTGACCACCTCCCATGGGATAAAAGATTGTTGAATCCAATATTATTTCATAGCCTTTTTGGCTCTTTGTACAGTTTAAAACCTTAGCTTTTGACTCACTAAGATACATATTTTCATAAAACAATTCTTTAGTTAATGAGTTCATATCCTCTCCATTAATTAATATTTTAAATTTTAATTTTTCTCATTATAACACTTTTTTACATAAATTTATATAATTCTAAAATCTCATTTTCTTCTCATATCCTAAAATATGTGATAAAATCTTATCAGTTTATCTAGTTAAATTATTAAACTTTAAAAGGAGGAAATATGCAATCTATTTTTCAAATCATAAACAATATTTTTTCGTTTATAGTACCGTTATCTGATTTTTTATGGGAATTTCCTACAAACTTCTCATGGTATTCTTCAATACCGATTCTTGGTAACTTTTCGCTCGCTATAATAGTTCTAGTTGGTTCAGGAATTTATTTCACTTTTAGATTGGGTTTTATACAAATCACACATTTTAAAAAAGGTATTGCAATAATGACTGAAAAAAGAACTATTAAAACAGGAATTTCGCCACTTGCCTCATTTTTTCTAAGTTCTGCAATGAGAGTTGGCCCCGGAAATATTGTAGGGGTTACAGGTGCAATAGCCGTCGGAGGCCCCGGAGCAGTTTTTTGGATGTGGGTTTCAGCATTTTTTGGAATGGCAACTGCCTATATGGAGGCAACTCTTGCACAAATTTTTAAAGAAAAAAAGGAAAATGAATATATCGGAGGACTTCCTTTTTATGGTAGGAAACTTTTAGGAGATAAGGTATTTGTAGGTATCTTTCTTACTGTACTTTATATACTTTATGCTCTTTGTTGCCTACCTGCACAAGGCTTTAATGTAGTATCATCTATTGGGACTGTATCAAGTATTGTAATAGGAAAAGTAATTGACACAAATTCAACATTTTACTATGTAGTAAGTACTTTAATCATTATTTATACTGCTGTTTTAGTGTTTGGTGGAATTAAAAAAGTTTCAGGCTGGACAGATGTTGTAGTTCCAATAATGGCAATTTTATATGTTATAACTGTACTTATCCTAATTATAATAAATATAGGCTCAGTTCCTTACTTCTTCAGTTCTGTTTTTGTAGGGGCATTTAAACCGGAGGCATTTTTTGGTGGTGTATTTGGAACAGTACTTGCACAAGGAGTAAAAAGAGGTCTTATGTCAAATGAGGCAGGTCAAGGTACAATTACTATGTCTGCCGCCGCCGCCGATGCTAAGCACCCTTGCGAGCAAGGAATATTAGCCTCTATTGGTGTATTCCTAGATACAATAGTTATATGTACTCTTACAGGTTTTGTAGTTATCATGGCTAGGTGTTGGAATGGAGAGGGAGCTGCCGCTTGGGCAAAACTTGATAAATTACCTAAGTTTAATGCCTCAATAGCACAACTTACCCCCGGAACTTCATTTAATTCTATAATGACCTTTTTAGTTACTATATGTTTTTGCTTATTTGCATTTACTTGTTTACTTGGAATGATAAGTTTTTCAGAAATAGCCGCAAATCGTATTTCAAGAAATAAGATATTTATTAACTTTATAAGAATACTTTCTCTTTTTGTAGCAGCTTTTGGAATTTTATGTAATATAGCCGGCTATGATTTAGGTAATCTATGGGCATTTTCAGACCTTGGAAATATTTTAATTGTATACTTCAATGTTCCAATAGTTTATATCGGTGCAAAGTATGTATTTAAAGCTACAAAACATTTTAAGGAACATGGAGATACAAATTTTAATTCTAAAGTTATAGACAGAACAGATTGCTTGTTCTGGGACGAGAAAGGAAATTGAGATTTATAATTATACGTCAAGCCTTATTCCTATCTACCTTATATTTTACTATTTATTTAATACTTAAGTAATAGACTTTAAGCATATAACAATGTTAATATAGCCTTGCAACTTGAATTTTTTACATAAGGAGAAAAAATATGCGTAAAATTTTAACTGCGTTGATTATATTAACCATGGCTTTAAGTATAAATGCTTGCTCAAATTCAAGCGATAATTCTAAAGAAGATGTTAAAACAGAGACAAGAGAAAGAACTAGAAAGAAAAAGAAACAAAAGGAAACCACTGAAGAGGCTACCGAAGAAACCACTAAAAAAGCAAAAGAAGAAACAAGTGCTACTCAAAGTAGCCAAGGTCAAAAGATTTTTATAAAAGATCAAAATGGTATTTATTCTAAGGCTACACTTACATTTAATGGAGATGATGTTATAAAACTCTCATATCACAATCAATTCCCTGCTGAAAAGCTCGGCATTACAAACAAAGAAGAGGCTGAAAGCAAAGCAACAGAATATAGCAAGATTTATGAGGGGATTGAGGGCGTAAATTATTCATCAGGATATGACAATGGAGTTTCTACTGAGGAACTTGAAGTAGATTTTAGTAATATAAAAAATGAAGACCTTGCTAAAATCCTAAGCCTAGAACTTACTCAGGAAAACTTAGACTTTATAAACAGTATTAAAACTTCAGATATTGAAGATATGCTTACAAAAAATGAATATATTGAACAAAATAATAGCTCTGAAACCTCAAACTCAGGTTCTACCAATGAATACCAATCAAGAACTTTTGTAATGGAAGTTGCAGATACCGGTCTTAAATTAGAAAGCACAATTATTTTTGACGGAAATAAACCTATCAAGGAAGTTGTTCATAATATAGTACCTTTTGCAATTTTTAATTTACAATCAGAAGAGGAGGCTATTGAAAAGGGAAAAGAACTAGCTGAACTATACCAAAATAGAGCAGGTGTAAGGGATGATATAAAAGTTGAGGGAGAAACTTTAGTAGAAGATTTAGAGATAGATTTTACTGTTATATCAGATAAAGACCTAGCAGAACTGTTATTTTTGGAAAGTACTCCCGATAAAGTAGACGCCGCCTCAAAAATCACTCCTGATGACCTAGCAAATATTCTTATAAAGGGTGGATATACTGAAAAAACAAATTAGAATATTGTGAAATACTATTGATATTTTAGGGGCTATTGCGAAATAGCTATCCATATATAGGTAATGTCGCAAAATATCTATCTATGGGATTTGTCCCCCTACGGGGGACAAATCCCACATAATAATGAACAAATACAACTTTATTGTTTTTAAGTAGAGAACAACAAACGTATTACTTTACCTCTTAGTTACCTGTTGTTTCCGGATTACCTAAAACTTTCATATCACAATTATTAAGCCTGCAATAAAGTCTATCATCTCCGTCTTCTTTATAGGTCTGAAATGTGCCTGTTATCTCAACTAGACTTCCCTCTGCCGGATATTCGTCAGGATAAGCATGCTCTCCATTTCCCCAAATAAACTCTATTCCTTGGCTACAACAAGCTAGTGCATCTTGAATTATACAATATTGGTACTGCTTATTTGTTTTATCAAAAAATGATGAATAATAAATTCCCTTTATCTTAAAAACTTTTCCCTCAAAATTTTCAGGTTCCATCATCAACTGATAAACACTTGCATAAACCATATCACTTCCAAGTTTAGTCAAATCATAATCTACACCTGCAGTAGATTTCATAAGTTCATCAGCATTTTCCCTTGCTTTAATACTCTCCATAGCTTGACTACTTTCAATATTATTCATAGCCTCTTTTACAGGGTCTACATACTCAGTACTACTTGCACTCTCAGTATTAGTAGTTTCTGTATTGGAAGTTTCTGCATTAGATGTTTCAGTATTAGATGTTTCAGTATTTGAAGTTTCGCTACTTACACTTTCACTACTTGAACTCTCTTTATTTGAGCTTTCTTTTTTATTTGAACTCTCTTCTTTAGACATTTGTTCATTTAAAGCATTTTCAACTACATTTTTCTTTTGTAACCTTGTACTAGCTGAGGCACTGCTTGAACAACCATTTAAACCTAAAGAAACAGTAAACATACCTAATAAAAAAATATAATTAAAGTTTTTTTTCATTTCTTAAACCTAATTTATTACCTTTCTTATCAAACAAGATAAGATAAATACAATAAGATTAGCCATAACGATTGTTGAGCCTACCGGTGTAGAAAACATCATTGAAGTAATAATTCCAAAAAATGCACAAAAGACTGAAATAATTATAGAGCATATTATTACTCCCTTGAAATTTTCTATAAGTCTCATAGCTGAAAGTGCAGGGAATATAACAAGTGCAGATATAAGTAATGAACCTACTAAATTCATTCCCAAAACTATGATAAGTGCAATTATTACAGCAATCAATAAATTGTATCTATCAGTTTTAACTCCAGTTGCTTTGAAAAAATTTTCATCAAAAGTAACTGCAAATATTTTATGATAGAATACCACAAAAATAGTTATAACTGCAATAGATAATACAACACATAATATAACTTGACTTTTTGTCAATGTTAATATAGATATTGAACCAAAGAGTGTTACACATACATCTCCTGCAACATTAGGAGCAGTAGAATTAAGGTTCATTATCATATATCCAAATGCAAGAGTACTTACAGAAAGCATTGCTATTGCGGCATCTCCTTGAATCTTAGCATTTTGGCTACTTTTAAGTAGTATAATTGCAACTATTACAGTAACCGGCAATATAAGTAAATTTTGATTTGCAAGTTTCATAACAGATGCAGTCGCCATTGCTCCAAAAGCAACATGTGAAAGACCGTCGCCTATAAATGAATATCTCTTAAGTACAAGTGTAACTCCAAGTAGTGATGAACAAAGAGCTATTAAAACTCCTACTATAATTGCATTTACTGCAAAAGAATATTGCAAATACTCCTGTATAGTCAAAAGTTTATTAATTATACCTGCACCTATATTAATTGTACTAAATTCTGCTAACATTTACCTTACCATTAAACCTTTCTATTAAACTTATAACTCATTTTTTTCCTCACTTTTTTCAAGTGCATTTTCATGTTGACTAAGATCGTGGCAACCACAAGCACCACTTTGATGAGAAAATAATTTAAAAGTTTCACTATCAATATAATCACTTGTCTTGCCAAAAAAAAGTTGAGTTTTACCTATATGTAAGATATGACTTGAGTAAAGTATTGCAGAAGTAATATCATGTGAAACCATTATTATAGTAACACCTGAATTATTAAGTTCCTTTACAAGTGCATAAAAATCAGAGGTTACTTTTGGGTCAAGTCCTGCAACAGGTTCATCTAAAAGTAAGAGCTTTGAGGTTGCACAAAGTGCTCTTGCAAGCAGAACTCTTTGTTGTTGACCTCCGGATAAATTTCTGTAACATTTTTTCCTTAAATCCCAAATTTGCATTTTTAACATATTGGCTTTGGTGGCCTCTTTTTCCTCTTTGTTGTAAAATGGTCTTATTCCAAGTTTAGAAAGATTACCTGAAATGACTATTTCCTCAACTGATGCAGGAAAATCTCTTTGAACCACTGTTTGTTGTGGTAAATATCCTATCTCATAAGGTTTTAAACCCTCGCCATATTCTATACTCCCTCCTATTTTATTTAAAAGATGAAGTAATGTTTTCATAAGTGTAGACTTACCTGCACCATTTTCTCCAACGATACACAAATAATCTCCCTTATTTACTGTAAAATTAATATCTCTTGTTACAACATTTCCGTCATAACCAAGTTCTAAATCCTTGCATGTAATATATGCCATAAATTTAATATAGAGTTTTACATTAACAAATTTCAACTTAAAAGTTATTACTACTTAAGCGTGGGGTTCTCCTCGCCACCGGCGAGGAGAAC
>CALALP010000042.1 GCA_937925515.1 uncultured Lachnoanaerobaculum sp.
AAGTAGTTTTTTCTCTATACACACTCATAAAACAGGTTTGTTTCGCAATTACCTATGTTTTATTTTCCTTCTAATCCCTCTGTATTAAGTCCAAGTTCCTTTGCCACTTCCGGATTTATTGAAAGCCTAACCTTACTCTTATCAAGATATTCTATTGGCATCTCAGCCGGCTTTGCATTTTCTGTAAGTATCCTTACTGCTTGTTTTCCTGCTAAGTAACCTATTTCATAGTAGTCAATTCCATAAGTTGCAGTTGCACCCTTTGCAATAAGTGTATCCTCTCCACATATAATAGGAATCTTATTTTCAGTTGCTACAGAAGAAATAGTTTCCATTCCTATTGCGACTGCATTATCAGTTGGAGTATATATAACATCTACCTTTCCAACCATAGATTCAACTACTGTTTGAAGTTCATTAGTATTTGAAAATGTAAACTCCTTTACTTCTAATCCTACCTCTTTTGCAGCCTCTTTTGCTATATCAACTTGAATTTTTGAATTTGCCTCTGCTGAACTATATAAAATTCCAACTGTTTTTGCACTTGGAACAAGTTTCTTTATCAAATCAATCTGCTCTTTTACCGGGGTTAAATCTGAAGTACCTGTTACATTTCCCCCCGGAGCTGAATTTTTCTTTACAAGTTCAGATTTCTCAGGGTCTGTAACAGCTGTAATAATTACAGGAATTTCATCAGTAGCATTGACAACTGCCTCTGCTGCTGGAGTAGCTATTGCTAAAATCAAATCATTTTTATCATCTACAAGTTTTTGAGCAATAGTTTGAGCTGCTGACTGGTCGCCTCCTGCATTTTCATCATCAGCCTGATAGTTTAGTCCTGCGTCATCAAGTGCCTTAAAAAATCCCTCATTTGCAGAGTCTAGTGCTACATGTTGAGCAAGTTGCAACACTCCTATCTTATATACCTTACCACTTGAAGTTTTTTCCCCTGAAGTTTTTTCTTCCGAAGACTTTTCTTCTTTCTTGGTTTCTTCTGTAACTTTGCTTGTTTCATTTGTACTTGTCTTATTGGTGCAAGCAGTTAAACTACCTAGTGCTAATGCCATTGCTACTACTAAACATAAACCTTTTCTCATTGTGTCCTCCCTTTTAATTTTAAGTTTTAATATTTTCTTATAAAAATCTTGTTTCATTACTATAGCACACTTATCTTATTACGTCAACACTACAACGCTTTAAAGTTTAGAAATTTAAACTATAAATTTATTTGTGAATTTTTTCTCTAATTTTCTATATTTCTTCTATCATGATTAGAATCTAAATACAGCTTTATATGGCTAATAAAGTTGTAAATCACTTAATTAAAAAAAATTTATATAATTGTCTTTTTGTTCATATTATGCTAGTATTATTAGTGAAGTAGCAAATAATCTACTTAAAGCAATTTGATTTTAGGATAAATAAAATATTTTATTAAAAAAGGAGGGGAGTTATGAGTCCGATTGTAGTTGGTTTATTAGGTTTTTTAACAATAGCAAGCATTGTTGTTACTTTATTTAAAAGTAAGACATTGCCAAGTATCGCCTTTATAGTATTTCCGTCAATACTGGCGATAATACTTGTACTTGGGGGGTATTACAGTTTTGAAAATGTAGGTAGTCTTATAAAAGAGGGATTTAAGAGTACAGGCCCTACAGCGGCATTATTTGTATTTTCAGTTTTGTTTTTTGGAATAATGTCAGATGCAGGTATGTTTGATGTTATAATTAATCAGTTAATGAAACTTGTAGGGGATAATGTTATGGGTGTTACTATAATGACAGCAGTTATAGCAACAGTAGCTCATCTTGACGGTGCAGGTGCGGCAACTTTTTGTATAGTTATTCCGGCTATGTTACCTATTTATAAGAAAATGCACATGAGAGCTACTACTCTTTTAAGAATAGCTGTTTTGTCAATGGGAGTGTTAAATCTTTTGCCTTGGGCAGGTCCTACTATGAGAGCAGCCTCTGTTTTAGGTCAAGATGCAGGAAATCTTTGGAAAACAGTTTTGCCTATACAGATTTTTGGTATACTTCTTTCACTTGGAAATGCTTTTCTTGCCGGTATTCAAGAAGTAAAAAGGGGTGCAGGCTTAAATGGAGATTTAGCAAAAAAACATGGTAAAGTTGAGGTTGAGGAAAATAAGGATAATGAAAATAGTGAGCTGGCAAGACCTAAGCTCTTTGTCTTTAATTTAATCTTAACAATAATTGTTATTGCACTTCTTATATGGGATAAATTCCCAAGTTATTTCCCATTTATGATTGGTGTTGCAATAGCTGTGCTTGTAAACTATACAGATATAAAATTACAAAAGAAAGTTATAAATCTACATGCAGGACCTGCACTTATGATGTGCTCAACTCTTATGAGTGCAGCAGTTCTTATGGGAATTTTAGTAAAAACTGTAACTGTAAATGATGTTGAAATTGCAAGTGTTGTAAGCTGTATGTCCAATATTATAACTATGATACTTCCTAATGCACTTGGTTCTCATCTTCCACTTGTTATCGGTGTTCTTTCAGTTCCACTTGCACTTGCATTTGATACTGACAGCTATTTCTACGGAATGTTACCTATTATGATAGGAATAGGACAACAATTCAAAATAGCGGCACTTCCGATAGCAATAGCAATGGTAGTGTGCAGAAACTGTGCAACATTTATAAGCCCTATGGTTCCTGCAACACTTCTTGGAGTCGGACTTGCAGAAGTAGATATTAAAGATCATATTAAAAACTCTTTCCTATATGTATGGGGCTTTTCTATTATATGTCTAATATTTGCAGTAATAATAGGTATAATACCACTATAATAATAAAAAATGGAGGTAGCTATGGAGATTAAAAAGACAGCCGTTTCAGGTACACTTGAATCAAGTGATTGTATGATAACCTTAGAACCATTTGAAAATGGAATTGAGATTGAACTTGAGAGTGTAGTTTTTCATCAATTTGGAAATCAAATTAAAAAAGTAATACTTGAAACTTTAGATAATTTAGATATAAAAAATATAAAAGTACATATTGTAGATAAGGGTGCATTGGATTGCACTATAAAAGCAAGGCTTGAATCAGCAGTATTTAGAGCCTTGGAACAATATGAAAATATTCCTTGGAATACTAAAATAGAGGGAGGTAAATATGAGTAGTAAAAATCGTTTGCGTCGTACTATGATGTTTTTAAATGCACAAAAGCCCTCACTTATAAAAGACCCTTATATCTATAAACCTGATTCTTTGATGTTTGACCTTGAAGATGCAGTTTCAGTAAATCAAAAAGATGCTGCCAGATTTTCACTATACCATGCACTTACCACTATTGATTACAGAGGTTGCGAAAAGGTAGTTCGTATCAATGGACTTGATACAAATCTTTGGAAAGAAGATATAAGATGTTGCGTTGCAGCACATTGTGATGTAATAAGAATACCTAAAACAGATGACGCCGGTATGGTAAAGGCAGTTGAAAAAGAAATTGAAAAAGCTGAAAAAGAATTTAATCTAGAAATCGGCTCAACACTTATTATGGCTGCTCTTGAGTCTGCAAAAGGAGTTTTAAATGCCTATGAAATCTGCACTTCCTCTGAAAGAATGATAGGTATCGCTCTTTCAGGTGGAGATTATACCAAGGATCTTCAAACTTCAATTTCAGGTACAGGAATTGAGCTAATGGGAGCAAGACAACTTATGATTATAGCTGCAAGAGCCGCTAAGGTTCAATGTTTTGATACTGTTTGGACAAATTTAGATGATATAGAGGGCTTTAGAAAAGAGGTCGAAATAATTCGTACTATGGGCTTTGACGGAAAATCTTGTATAAACCCAAGGCAAATAGACATTGTTCATGAAGTTTATACTCCTACTGCTAAGGAAATTATATTTGCACAAAAAGTTGTAAATGAAATAGATACAAAAAAAGCACAGGGTATAGGAGTATTTACAGTAGACGGAAAAATGATAGATATAGCTTTCTATGACGGTGCAAAAAGAACTATTGCTATGGCAAAGGCTGCCGGAGTATATGAGGGAGAATGACTATGATAAATGCTGTTGGAAGAAATATACCTGAGGAAGTATTAAGACAAACAGGTAAGGACGTATTTAAGGGAAGTAAACATTTTAATAAAACAGTTTATAAAAAAGATGCCCCTAGAACAAAGGTTGTTATGTCTAATGATGACTCTAAACTTGTAAGTTCTTTAAGAGAGGTTTTAGAAAAATGTGAGATAAAGGACGGTATGAGAATTAGCTTTCATCATCATTTTAGAAATGGCGATAAAGTTTTAAATCTAGTTATGTCCGAAATTCATAAAATGGGAATTAAAAATCTAACTATTTGTGCAAGCTCATTAGGCTCACAAAATGACCCGATAGTTCCAATGATTGAAGACGAAACCATAATAGGAATCGAAACTTCAGGAGTAAGAGGTAGTATTGGAAAAGCCATTTCCTCCGGAAAATTAAAAAATCTTGCTATTATGCGTTCACATGGTGGTAGAGTTCGTGCCATTGAAACAGGAGAATCACATATAGATATTGCTTTTATAGGTGCTCCTACTGCTGATGAATATGGCAATCTAAATGCAAATGGAGGAAAGGCAAATTGTGGTGTTTTATCTTATGCGGCTGTAGATGCACAGTATGCAGATAAAGTTGTAGCTCTTACAGATACCTTGGTTTCCTATCCTAATCTACCTGCTCAAATCAGTCAAATCTATGTAGATTATGTAGTAGTTGTAGAGACAATAGGAGATCCTACAAAGATTGCAACAGGTGCGGCAAAACCTACCACTGACCAAAGAAAACTTATGATGTCGGAGTATTGTACAAAATTTGTAACTTCAACCCCTTATTTTAAAGACGGCTTTTCTTATCAAACAGGTGTAGGCGGTGCGTCTATTGCCTCCACTATTTCACTTGCTAAAGTAATGAGAGAAAAAAATATCAAAATGAGTTTTGGAGTGGGTGGTCTAACAAAACCTATGTGTGATTTATTAGACGAGGGGCTTGCAAAATTCTTAGTAGATACTCAAGACTTTGATGAAGATGCGATTAGAAATATTACCACAAACCCAAATCATTATTATATAACAGCAGGAGAATATGCTAATCCATTTAATAAAGGAGCGTATGTAAATAGACTTGATTTTGTAATACTTGCTACCTTAGAGGTAGATGTAAACTTTAATTGTAATGTTGTAGTAGGTTCAGACGGAATAATTACAGGGGCTCAAGGAGGACACCCTGACACTGCCTCAGGTGCAAAGTGTACAATAGTTATCACTCCTATAGTTCAAGGCAGAATACCTGCTGTATGTAGTGAAGTAACTACTGTAACAACCCCCGGAGAAGATGTCGATGTAGTTATCACTGACTATGGCATTGCTATAAACCCAAAAAGAACTGACTTAATCGAGGCTACAAAGAACAGTAAACTACCATTTAAAACTATTGAGGAACTAAGAGATATAGCTTATAGCATTACAGGAGTCCCTGAAAAAGTATGCTTTTTAGATAAGGTCGTGGGAGTTATTGAGGCTAGGGACGGTAGCATAATTGATGTAGTAAGACAGGTAGATAGTAAGGTTTAGACTAGGAGGATTTCCTTGCCATTGGCGAGGAAATCCCCAATAAGTAATATTTAGCAATCAAAGCGTAACCCCTGTTTTAAATATAGCTACTTCTCTAATATCATTTTCTTCATTTCTTGTTTTTTCACCACTTGCAACAGAAATAATTTTTTCAATAAAATCTTTTAAAACCACTTCTTTATCCTCTGTCAAAAGTCTGCCTGCATTAAAGTCCATCCAGTGTCCTTTTTTTTCAAAAATCTGTGTATTAGTTGCTACTTTCATAGTAGGAACATAAGAGCCGAAAGGAGTTCCTCTACCTGTTGTAAACAATACTAATTGACAATCTGCCGAGGCTAAATTACTTGCTGCTACTAAATCATTTCCCGGACCTTGCAAAAGGCTTAAGCCTTTTTTTCTGATTTTTTCCCCATAATCAAGTACATCTACTACAGGTGCAGTGCCTGCTTTTTGGGTACAGCCAAGAGATTTATCTTCCAAGGTAGTAATTCCACCCTCTTTATTTCCGGGGGAGGGGTTCTCATAAACAGGTTCTCCATAGGACAAAAAATAATGTTTAAAATTATTTATAAGATGAACTATCTTTTCAAAAGTTTCCTTGTTATCTGCTCTAGCCATAAGTATATGTTCTGCTCCAAACATCTCAGGAACTTCTGTAAGGACTGTACTTCCTCCTTGTGAAATTAAGTAGTCTGAAAACATTCCAAGCAAAGGATTAGCTGTAATTCCTGAAAAGCCGTCAGAACCACCACATTTTAAGCCTACTTTAAGTTCAGATAGTGGAATATCTTCTCTTTTATCATCTTTTGAATTTTCAAATAATTCTTCCAATATTTCAATGCCTGTTTCAATCTCATCTTCCACTTGTTGTGCAATTAGAAATTTAACTCTATCCTTATCATAATCGCCTAAAAGCTTTTCAAATTCTAGGATAGTATTATTTTCACAACCTAAACCAAATACTAAAACACCTCCTGCATTTGGATGATTTACTGCATCTGCTAAGACTTTTTTAGTATTTTCATGGTCTGAACCAAGTTGTGAGCAACCGTAAGGGTGCTTTAAGATTGTAACATTATCAAATGTACCCAAATCAGGGTGATTTTGCTTAAAGCCCTTTATTATAAGTTCTGCAATACCATTTACACAACCGACTGTTGGAACAATAAGCAAATCATTTCTAATGCCTACTTTTCCATTTTTACGGCGATATCCTCTAAAGGTTCTATTGTCCTTTGGATAGGTTACAGGGTGTAAATCAGGTTTATAAGTATATTCCAGCTCATCATTAAGATTGGTCTTAACATTATGTGTATGTAACCAATCTCCTTTTTTTACATCAGTTGTTACATGACCTATGCTAGCACCATATTTTATAACATCTTCATTTTCCTTTAAATCTTTTATAGCAATCTTATGACCTTGTAAAATGTCAGAATTTAAGACTAATTCAATACCGTCCTCATTTATACATTCCCCCTTAAAAAGAGGTCTTAAAGCTACTACCACATTATCTCTTTGATTTAAACGCATTATACTTTTCATATCTTCCTCTAACTAAAAAACTTAAAATATTCATGTGCGTTATTATAGCTGATGTTTTTAACCATTTCGCCCAAATAGCTAGTATCATTAGGGATTTGACCACGCTCAACCATTTCACCCAATAATTCACATAATACTCTACGAAAATATTCATGTCTTGGATAGCTTAGAAAACTTCTTGAGTCTGTAAGCATTCCTATAAAGTTACCGAGTAAGCTTTGTTCCATAAGCATTTCTAATTGTTTTCTCATTCCTGTACGAGTGTCATTAAACCACCAAGCCGTACCAAATTGAATCTTTTGTTTTACTTCGCCTTGGAATGCTCCCATTACAGTTAAAAGCCCAAGCCAATCATTTGGATTTAATGAATAAAGGATTGTTCTAGGTAAAAAGCCCCCCTTGTAGCCCTCATTTAAAATGCTTGCAACAGAATGAACAAGCAAAGAATCATTTATGGCATCATAACCTGTGTCTGCTCCAAGTTTTTCAAAAGTCTTAGTATTTAGGTTTCTATAAGCATTTATATGATACTGCATAGTCCAATCATGTTTATGATATTCTTTCATAAGTTCTATTAACAAAGCACTTCTATACTTTGATACTTCATTAAATGATAACTTTTCCCCATTGACTGCCTTTTTTAAGATTTCATCTAATTCATTTTGGTTACTTTCTTCGTAGGTAATGTTATCTAAGCCATGGTCGCAGATATTACAGCCGTTTTCTGCAAAATAAGCTACTCTTTTACCTAAAGCCTTAGCTATATCGGAAAATGTTTCAATTTTTATCTCACTGACTTTTTCAAGTTCTTTTATATAAGAGGAAAATGTAGGCTTGTCAATGTTTAATGCCTTATCAGGTCTAAAACCTGCAATTACCTTAAAGCCGTTTTGTTTTTCTTCCTCTTTTAGTAATTTATGAAAATGTAAATCATCTATTGGGTCATCTGTGGTAGAAAGTGCTTTTACATTCATATTGCGAATTAAATTACGTCTTGAAAAATTTTCACTTACTATTTTTTCATTTGCTTTTTCCCATATAGTAGGAGCTGTTTTACTTGTTAAAACCTCCTCAATTCCAAAAAAGCGACGAAGTTCGAGATGACACCATTCAAAAATTGGGTTTCCATAAGCTTTCTCAAGTACCTTTGCAAATGCTAAAAACTTCTCATAAGGCTCTCCATTTCCTGTAATAAGTTCCTCAGGCACTCCATTTGCACGCATCAAACGCCATTTATAATGGTCTCCATAATTATTGCCCTCTGTAAGCCAAGCCTCTGTTAAATTGTTAAAGTTCTTATCCTCATAGATTTCTTTTGGATTTAAATGACAATGATAGTCAATTATAGGCATATCCTTTGCATAATCATGAAATAAGACCTTTGCAGTATCAGTGGTTAATAAAAAATCCTTATCTAAAAACATATTTCCTCCTTATTTAATTCTTGTATAAGTTTACGAATGTTACCATTTTTAATGCTCTCTACATTTTCAATTACACTTGCAACAAGTAGTGGATAACTTGATAAATCAACTCCCCAAAAATCAGTGCAAGCTAATACAGCCTTTATATAATCTTTTTCTAACTTTAGTTTTTCAAACTTATTTAAAATGTCTTGTGTGTCAAAAGGTGTAATCTTTGTATCATTTCCATAAATAGTAATTAATGCTGAAAGAGCTAAAACTATTCTTTTTACTAATTTATCCTCTTGTAGATATGAATTAAGTGTTGGAAGTAAACGAGCTTTAAACTTTGAAACACTGTTTAATGAAATAGAGGAAAGAGCATGCTTTACAAATGGATTATTAAACCTTTCCTTTATACTCTCAGAATAATCTGCTAACTCCTTTTTATCTAAATCAATTTTAGGCGAAATTTCTTTATACATTAAATCATTTATAAACTTTGAAAAGTCCTCATCTTTCATTGCCTCTCCAACTGTTTCAATACCTGCAATAAGACCTGTCAAAGCAAGGGCTGTATGAGGGGCATTTAGAAGTCTAACTTTTCTCTCTCTATATGGTTGCATATCCTTAACTAAAAGTACATTTAAACCTGCTTTAGTTAGTGGGAATACTTCCAGTAACTTCTCATCTCCCTCAATAACAAAAAGTAGGAAAGGTTCAGCCTTTACAAGTAAGTTATCTCTATAACCTATTTTTTCAAAAATCTCCTCGGCACTGTCTTTTGGATACCCCGGAACTATCCTATCTACAAGTGTAGAATAAAAATAGTTTTCATTTTCAAGCCAAAGCTTAAACTCTTCATCAAGTTTCCATAAGTCTAAATACTTAAAAATAGTTTCTTTTAAGACCTTACCCCCATGATTAATAAGTTCACAAGGGATAATGTGAAAGCCTTTTAACTTATTTTTAAATCGGCGATATAAAAGAATAGTTAATTTAGCAGGAAATGTATTTGGTATCTTTTCCTCGCTAAATACATCATTTTCATCAAAGGCTATTCCTGCCTCAGTAGTATTTGAAACAATGATTTCTATATCCTTATTATCTGCAAGTGCCAAATAGCTCCTATAATCCTCATAAGGGTTTATTGTTTCATTTATACAGGTAATAATTTCTGTACTTTGAATCTTTTTACCATTTAATAATCCCTCAAGTAGTACAGTATAGTAATTTTCCTGCTCTGAAAGCATTTTGACCATTCCATTTGCAAGAGGTTGTACAATGGCAACACCCCCCTCAAAAATCTTTTGCTCATTCATTTTTTGAATCTGCCAATCTATAAAGGCACGCAGAAAATTCCCCTCCCCAAACTGAATGACTTTTGTCGGAAACTTTTTCTTTTTATCAACTACTTCATTTACTAATTTCATAGCCCCTCCTTTATTGTTATCGCTAACATTTCTAAGCTGATACTAACACACTTTTTAACAAAAATCAATGTACTTAAATGAATATTATATTATTGATTCTCTTTTTATAAGTTTACTTTCTAATATATATTTTTTTGTCTCTACATTTTCCTTATTTATAAGCTTAAGCAATAACTCCATTGAAAGCTTTGCCATTTCCTCATAAGGTTTATGGATAGTTGTAAGTGCCGGAGTAAGATATTTGACATAATCGGTATCATCAAAACCTGCAATGGAAATGTCCTTTGGCACATTTAAGCCATTGTCAACGCAAGCTTTGATAGCTCCGATAGCCATATCATCATTTGCACAAAAAATAGCCTCAGGTATATCTTTTTCTTTAAGTATAACCTCCATTGCTTTATAGCCGCTCTCAATGCTGTAATCTCCACTTTGTATGGCTCTTGGCATAAGATTCAAATTGTTTTTCTTAGCTGCAATAGTAAAATATTCTAATCGCTTTTTAGTAGAGAAAAAACCACTCATACCTGATATAGTTCCTACTTTTTGAATACCTCTATTCTTAAGGAAAAATGCTAACTCATTAATGCCCTTTTCTTCATCACTTGCAACATTTACAACTTTACTATCTTTTATTTCACGATTCATCACTACTAGTGGAAGTTTAAATTCCTTTATTTCTTTTATGAAATTATCATCTTCCTTACTTTGACTTATAATTATAATGCCGTCAAATCGCCCTGCGATATTTTCTTTCATCTGCATTACTCTATTAATGCTATTAACAGATAATAGATAGTTTTCCGGCAACAGCTCATAGATTTTATTTATAAGTTCTCCAAGGTAAATCTGCGACATTCCTGTAGTCATAGAGGAAAAAAATATTCCTATTGAAAATTTGCACTTTGTTACAAGACTTTTTGCATTAAAATCCGGAATATAATTTAAACTTTTAGCTATTTCAAGTATTCTTTCTCTTGTTTCTTTTTTTATGCTGCTTTCTGCCTTAAATGCACGAGATACAGTCATACTTGAAACCCCTGCTTTTCGTGCAACATCTTTTATAGTTACTATAACTCTCTCCTCCAATAATTAATTTAATTTTATTATATCTATTAGGAAATGTTTTGCAATGAGTTTAATGAAATATTCTAAATTTTCGATTGACAGAGTATACTCCCTTGTGTATAATAGCAAAGTAGTGTTTTCGAGGTGTGGCTCAGTTTGGTAGAGCGCAGCGTTCGGGACGCTGAGGTCGCAAGTTCAAGTCTTGTCGCCTCGATTACTTTATTATGAAGATGCCCTCTCACGGCATAAACCTAGGGTTTATTTTGAAAAATAGAATAGCAATTTGTAAGGCCAATTGGTCAAGAGGTTAAGACGATGCCCTCTCACGGCATAAACCCGGGTTCGATTCCCGGATTGGTCATGGTTATAAAATAAATATTGAATTTAAAGTCAAGATATCAAATTTATTATGAGTACGCTCTTTTATAATATCGGCTCAGTTTTGATTCTTAAATTAGTTGTAGTTTATGTGTTTGTAAAAGTAAATAATATTGTAAGGCCAATTGGTCAAGAGGTTAAGACGACGCCCTCTCACGGCGTAAACCCGGGTTCGATTCCCGGATTGGTCATTAAAGGGGGTGTTACTTAGTAACACCCCCAATTTTATTCCTGCTTGCATGGCGTAGTTGGTAGCGCAACTCATTCGTAATGAGTAGGTCGTCGGTTCGAGTCCGACTGTGAGCTTATAACTTCTCGCCTTTATCAAAAATCATCTTAATAAGTCCTGAAACCTCATCTTCGCTAATTTCCATTTTCTTTGCAAGCTCTGCTACACTCGCCTCACGCCCAAGTTCTATTGCAAGTTCTCTTGAGCTTTCAGTCAGTTGTTCAAGCCTATCTAAGAGTCTTTTATCTGAAACCTTGATACTGTCTTCCTCTATTAAAAGTGTCTCTAATGAGTTTTTAATATCTGTTTCTATTTTTTCTTTTAAATTGCCACCTGCAAATGAATTTATAGTAGAAGTAAGAGATAAATTAATCTCTGCTATAATGTCAACTACATCAATTCCCTTTCCTAAATAGTTAGTTGCAAATGACATAGCATACCTAAGATTTGATTCAATTAACATCTTTTTTAATTTTTCTTTTTTTTGCTTATCTTCTACTTCTTTTACATATTCATCTAATATTACAGCCTCCTCGATTTCTCCAAGTTCTTTTACATACTCAAGTTCATCTAAGTATAGCTGTAATATATCTAATGTTTCCTCATTATTATTGTTCTGTTCCATATTTATTCCTCTAAACTATATTCTATCTCAAGCTTTTTTAATATTTCTTTTACTTCAAAATCCCAAACTTTTTCAATACTTTTGTCTAAGGTAAATTCAGGATAAGAACAACCACTTACAATAAGTACTTTTTTATCTTCATACTTTATATTTAAATAAAAATCTGCCTTACTGTTCTGTAATTCTTCATTGCTACAAATATTACTGTTTTTATCTAGTTTAAATACAATCTTAAATGAAACAGGCAATTTTTTCCCTTTTATAATTTGATAGCAAAAGGGCTTAACTCTACTCCATGAGGAAAACTCATCTAAACTTTCTCTTTCACTCTCAGCATAATAATCTTTGATATTTTTACCATTGATTTTAAAAAGATTAAAAGTTACAATGCTTGCCTCTACAAGTTTAAAGTCATCAAATTCCTGACTATCAAGTAGATATTTTGTAAATTTTTTTAAATTAACTATATTATAAGATAACATTTGCACCTCTAAAACTCTTTTGCATAAAGTGAAAAGAAATTATAAACTGAGTTTTCATTATTTTTAGCTGTATTTATATTAAATTCAGTTTCAAGTCTTTTATTAACTTCTTTCCAAGTAACAGGTTCAACCTCAAGTTCATTTCTACTTAAATATTCATTATAAACAACTCTTAAAGCATCTTCTCTTTTTTGCTTTTTTATGGCTGCTTTTTTCTTTGCAGTAGCCTCTTCATCATATCCGTCAATACATTTATATATATAGAATTTACCCTTATCTTCTATTGTTTGTGAAATTTCGCCGTCTTTAAGCTCGCAAACTGCCTTATCTGCCGCCGTGCATAAATCCTTATGACCAACTACAATAGTTATATCAGGAGATTCAGAGTTTTGCCTTGCAACTGTATAAAAATCAATGTTTGGCTCTTGTAGCTGAGTTTCCACTTTCTCTGCTTTTTCTTTACTATCTACAACAATTTGTTGCAACTTAAGTATTCTTGCCTCATCTTCACTTACTGAGTCAACTTCCTCTTTTGTTACCTCTTCTTTTGTTTTAAGTGCTAATGCATACTCCTTATACATTTGGTCTATTTCAACATGTGAAAGAGCTTGCAATGAACCCTGAGATTTTGAAATTATATCAAAATATTCCTTAGCGGCCTGTCCTGCCTTAGCCTCTTCCTCAGTTGTAAGCCTTACTCCCTTTTCCTCTGCAATTAAATTTAAAACTCTAAGCTCTTTAAAAAAGTTTTTCATCTCTCCAATAAAAACAGTTCTATAAGTTGTATTGCCGCTATCTAATTTTCTATCCCATATCTTATCTGTATATGTATTTTGTATATCTTGTATTTGGGATAATATTATCATAAGCATTTGGTTTTCATTATATTTGGTATAATGTGCAGAAGTTGTAATGTCTACATTACTTTTTTCAGTTTTATTACATGAAGTAAATGTAAGCATTATTCCCAAAAACATAGTAACTAAAAAAACTCTTTTCTTCAAAATTCCCTCCGAAATATTTCTAAGCATTACTAAATCAATAATTTTAATATTTTTAAAACTCCGTCATTATAATTAAAATCGGTTTCAAATCTTGCTGCATCTTTTGCCTCTTTTGTAGCATTTGCTACTGCAAAAGAATAGTAAGCACTTTTAAGCATTTCAACATCATTTCCTTGATCTCCAAAAGACATGCTTTCTTTATAGCCTACATTTAAAGCCTCTTGAAGTATTTTTAAGGCATTTCCCTTATTTACATTTTTCGGATTAAAGTCAAGCCACATACTGCCTGAAAACTTTGCATCTACTCTATCAATAAATCTATTTTTTAAATCTTCGTATTTATATATTGGCTTTCTTGAATATGCAGAAATTTTAATAACCTCTAAATTAGCCTTTATTAAATCATCAACTATTTCAATATTTCCTCTATATCCCTCTTTAATCCAATTAAAAAGTTCCATATCTTCTACATCTATAAAATAACCGTCTTTTGTAGCAACAACTGCTATTAATTCGCCTGTATCTGATATTGCCTTTATAATCTCATTTGAAACTGAAGTATCCATTTTATTTATAAATAAAGCTCTATCTTTCATTCCTAAATAAGCACCATTATCGGAAATGTAAAAGATTTTATTCTTAATAGGTGCAAATACACTCTCTATACTACTCCAATGTCGTCCTGTAGCAATAGCTACATGTATTCCCTTATCATGTAACTTTATTATTGTATCTAAGACTTCCGGATTAATGTCTATTGTTCCGTCTTTAACCAAAGTTCCGTCAATGTCTGAGGCAACCAATTTTATCATAACTTTACTCCTTATAGATTAATAAAGAATGAGATTAATATTCCAAGTATCGCTCCCATAAGCACCTGCAATGGTGTATGTCCAACAAACTCTTTTAATTTATGGTTAAAATCTTCCATATTACTAAAATTAAAATAGTCTTGTTCCATAATCATATTTAAAAGTTTTGCTTGTTTACCTGTTTCACGCCTTACACCCATAGCGTCATGCATAACTATTGTAGCTAAAACAAAGCTTACTGCAAACTCAAAACTTTCAACTCCATAAATCATTGCTGAAGAGGTAGCAAGTGCACAAACAGTAGCACTGTGAGAACTTGGCATACCACCACTTCCCCATAGCCTTTCAGCGGTAAATGATTTATTATACCATAAGTCTATAATAGTTTTTAAAAATTGGGCAACTGCCCAGCCTGAAACTGCACTGATAAGTGGCTTATTGCCAACAATCAACTGCCAAACTGTCATCTTAGATTACTCCTTAATCTCTCTTAATACCCTATTAACCAATCATAAAGTTCTTGATATTTAAGGGCTGAAGAATACCAAGAATAATCCCTTGCCATTCCTCTATCAATGAGCTTATTCCACTCTCTTTTTCTATTATAAAAAATGTATTTTGCATAATTTATACTTCCAAGCATTTCATGTGCATTATAATTTACAAATGAAAAACCTGTACCTTTGCTCTCATACTCATTATAAGGTTCAACTGTGTCTTTTAAGCCACCTGTTTCCCTGACTATCGGCACTGTACCATATCTTAAGCTCATAAGCTGACTTAAGCCACAAGGCTCAAATAATGACGGCATTAAAAAGGCATCACAAGCAGCATAAATCTTATGAGAAATGTCCTCAGAATAATAAATTTGTGCAGACACTCTTGAGTTATATTTCCAAGCAAAATGTCTAAACATATTTTCATATACCTCATCTCCTGTACCAAGTACAACAAGTTGAACATCTTCAGTACAAATCTCGTCCATTACACATTTTATCAAATCAAAACCTTTTTGGTCTGTAAGTCTTGACACAATACCAATCATAAACTTTGATGAATCTTGTTCAAGTCCTAAATCTCTCTGAAGTCCTTTTTTATTTTCAATCTTTTCTTTTCTAAAGGTTCTTGCATTATAATTTTTGTAAATGTATTTGTCTGTTTCAGGGTTAAACTCATCATAGTCAATTCCATTTACAATGCCTCTTATTGAGTTTCTTCTAGCTCTCATAAGTCCGTCAAGTCCCTCGCCATAAAATGGCATTTGAATTTCATTTGCATAGGTATTGCTTACTGTAGTTATAGCATCAGCATATACAAGCCCACCCTTTAAAAGATTGGCGTCTTTGTAAGCCTCAAGTTTATCAGGTACAAAATAATAATCAGCAAGTCCTGAAAATCTCTGTATTGTTTTAACGTCCCATACACCTTGGAACTTTAGATTGTGAATTGTAATTACTGACTTAATATTATCTCCAAAGAAATCTCCACCCCTAAATCTATCTTTTAAATAAACAGGAATTAAGCCTGTTTGCCAGTCATGACAATGCACAACATCAGGTCTAAAGCCTATGATAGGAAGTGCAGATAATGCTGCCTGACAAAAGAATATAAATTTTTCCAAGTCATAGAACCAATCTCCATAAGGTTTAGAACCACTAAAATAGCTCTCATTATCTATAAAATAAAATGTAATACCGTCTACAACTGATTTCATAATTCCGACATAGGTACTTTGTCCCATATAGTCCATATAGAAATGATTGACATATTCCATTGCATACCTTTTTTCTTCAGGTATGCACATATATTTTGGAATAATAACCCTACAATCAAAATACTCTCTATCAAAACATTTAGGAAGTGAACCTACAACATCTGCAAGACCTCCTGTCTTTATAAAAGGAACTGCCTCTGACGCTATAAAAAGTATATTCTTCATATCATTCCTCCTTGTACTTAGACTTTTTTAAGTTTGCTGACTCTTTCATTTCTCTTGCTGTATTAAGTAGGGCAGTAGTAATTTCACTTCCACCAAGTAACCTTGCAAGCTCATTTACTATGTCCTCGCCCTCAATATCTTTTATAATTGTTTTAGTAGAATGTCCGTCAGTATCTTTTGATATTATAAAATGATTATCTGCCATAACTGCAATTTGAGGTAGATGAGTTATGCAAAATACTTGCTGTAATCTGCTTATGAGCATAAGTTTTTTTGCAACCTTTTCTGCTGTTCTCCCACTTATTCCAGTATCAACTTCATCAAAAATCATAGTATCAACTTCATCTAGCTTTGAAAGAACTGTCTTTATTGCAAGCATTATCCTTGACAGCTCTCCACCACTTACAACTTCCCTTAGAGGTTTTATCGGTTCTCCGGGGTTTGTGCTTATCAAAAACTCAATACTATCTCGTCCGGTTTGAGTAAAGTTTTTAAGTTTATCAAATCTTATGTCAAACTCAACCCCTAAAAAGTTCAAGTCTTTAAGCTGATTAATAATATCTTTTTTTAGACTCTCTCCTACTATTTTTCTTTCATTAGTAAGTAAATCTGAAATTCTAACTAACTCAAGTTCTAATTTCTTTTTCTTTTCTAATGCCTCTTGCCTTTGTATATCATAATTTTCAAGAAATTCAAGTCTTTCTTTCTTTTCAATAAAAACTCTTTCTATCTCCTCAACTTCAACACCATATTTAGCCTGTATTCTATGAATTTCCTCAAGTCTTTTTTCTAATTCATCAAACCTTTCCTCATCAAACTCAAAGTCCTCCACATAATCTATAAGGCTTTTTTTAGTGTCTGAAACAAGTTCATCAATATCTAAAAGTTGCTTTTCTATCTCTGTCAGGTTTTCATCAAATGAACAAACTTCACTTACTTCTTTTCCTGCCATTGATATATCTATATTATCAAGTATATCAAGTGCCTTAGTCAATGCTTTTTTTATCTTTGCACTATTTTTTAATTTTTTAAATTCTCCTCTTATATATTCTTCTTCATCTTTTTGTATATTTGCATTTTCTATTTCATTAATCTCAAAATTAAGTATTTCTATCTCTCTATTTCTCATATTGATATCTATTTCATTTGAAAGATATTCAACTATGGGCTTATATTCTCTAAAAAGCTTTGAGATTTCCTCTTTGTAAACTTCTATTTTCTTTGCACCATATAAGTCAAGTATTTGTAAATGCTTTGAAATATTCATAAGTGATTGATGTTCATGTTGACCATGAATATCAATTAAAAGTGAAGTTATTGATTTTAATTTAGAGAGAGTTATTGTTTCATCATTTACCCTTACAACAGATTTTTGTAATGAAATCTTCCTAGATATTATAAGCAAATTGTCCTCTGCTATATCTATGTCCAGTTCTCTAAATTTACTTATTTTTTCATCTTCAATCTTAAAAACAAGTTCTATATAGGCGTTATCTGCACCTGTTCTAATCATATCCTTTGAAAACCTTGCACCAAGACATATATTTATAGAATCTATTAAAATAGACTTACCTGCACCTGTTTCGCCTGTAATTATAGTAAGCCCGTTTTTAAACTCTAAATCTGCCTTTTCAATAAGTGCAAGGTTTTTAACATGAAGTTCTAAAAGCATAACTCTCCTAATTTATTTCATTTATTTTTTGCTTAAGACTCTTACCGTCCTCAACAGTTTTTACTACACACATTATAGTGTCATCTCCTGCAATGCAACCGACTACTTCCTCAAATTTTAGATTATCTATTGCAGCGGCAACTGCCATAGCCATACCCTCATTAGTCTTAAGTACAAGTATATTACCTGCCAGTTCACTGCTTAAAAGACCGTCTTTAATTGTCCTTATTAATCTTTGAGTCGGATCTGTTTTTTCTCTTATAACTGCATATTTTTTCTTACCATTTCCAAGTTTAACTTTTGATAGTTTTAACTCCCTTATATCCCTTGAAACTGTAGCTTGAGTAACATCATATCCTGATTTTCTAAGTCTATCTACAAGCTCATCTTGAGTTTCAATATTATATTCATCAATTAAGTCATAAATTTTTGCATGCCTACTAAGTTTCATATTAATTCCTCAAAATTAAATACTTATCATCTTATTTCTAATATTATCCAAAAAACTTCCACCTCTTATTTTTACTAAATTAGTTACTTTTTCAGAACGTCTTACAAGTATCTTTGCTCCTGTATGTACTTTTTCTTTAATATCTCCGTCAAACACTACACTTGAACCTGAACTATTATTTGAAATGATTTCTATATCGATTTCATCTTCAGAAGATAAAACTATACTTCTTTGGTTAATTGTATGAGCACATATCGGGGTTACTATAATTATAGATGCTGACGGCTTTATAATAGGCCCACCTGCACTTAAATTATAAGCTGTTGAACCTGTTGGAGTTGCTATAATTATACCATCTGCTGCATATTCATTCAAGAATTCTCCATTCACAAAAACTCTAAATTTAATAGGCTTAAGGCTCATAGTTCTAGTAACAACTATATCATTTAATGCGATATGCTTTTCATTATAAATTCCCTCAAGCATCATTCTTTTTTCAATGCTATACTCCCCCCTCATAAGCATATCTATAGCAGGGTTTATATTTTCAAATTTACTAATGCTTGTTAAATACCCTAAATGCCCAAGATTAATTCCAAAAATAGGAATTTCTTTACTTATCATCTCTCTTGCCGCCCTAATTATAGTTCCGTCCCCACCAAGAGTAAGTATACAGTCTGCATTTTCAAAAGAATGCGACACCTCTCCACCTTTTGATAAGATATACTCTTTAATCTTTAGGGCTATATTCTTAGTTTTTTCTTTTTGAGTATTTTCTACAATATAAAAATTTTTCATGTTATCACCTAGAATTTTTGTCATTTAATTCTTTATGTGCATTTTCCACAACATTTACAATATTATCTTCCAAAATCAAACTCTCATCATCTGAAATTATCATTTTACATAAATATTCAATATTGCCCTCAGGACCTTTTATAGGCGAAAATGTAAGATTAGTTATTACAAAACCATTGTCCTTTGCATAAGAATACACATTTTTAATAACTTCCACATGCACTGATTTATCTCTTACAACTCCCTTTTTGCCTACCTTTTCCCTGCCTGCCTCAAACTGAGGTTTTATAAGTGCAACCACGCTTGCATCATTAGATAAAAACATTTTCACAGCAGGCAAAACTTTTGAAAGTGATATAAAACTTACATCAATAGATGAAAACTCTATATTATCAGGGACTTGCTCATGCGTTACATATCTTATATTGGTTCTTTCTAAGCAAACCACTCTTTCATCATTTCTAAGTTTCCAATCTAGCTGCCCATGTCCTACATCAACTGCATATACTTTTTTTGCACCATTTAATAACATACAGTCTGTAAAGCCACCTGTGGAAGAACCTACGTCCATACATATTTTATTATCTAGCTTTATATCAAATTCTTGCATAGCCTTTTCAAGTTTTAAGCCCCCCCTACTTACATACTTAAGGGTACTTCCTCTTAACTCAATAAGTTTTTCATCATTAAAAAGACTTCCGGCTTTATCTTCTTTTTGTCCGTCAACATATACTATTCCGGACATTATAATAGCTTTTGCCTTTTCTCTACTACCGGCAAGTCCTTTTTTTACTAGAAGAATATCAAGTCTTTCTTTCATAAATCTCCCATTTTTAAATATTTCAATACTTTTTCTATAACTGAATCGGAGTCTATACCGATTTCTTTTCTAAGAGAAGTTACATCTCCATGGTCTATGTATTCATCAGGAATTGAGATATTTAAGACCTTTACTTTACTAAAATGACTTCCTACAAATTTATCAACCATAAGTCCAAGCCCACCCCTTAAGACATTTTCTTCTAAGGTAATTATAAGCTTATGTTTTTTACATAAATGTGCAATCATATCATAATCAACAGGTTTTACAAATCTTGCATTAATTAAACTTACATGTAACCCTTTTTTCTTTAGTTTCTCTCTTAGGTGTTTCCCTGTACTTACCATACTTCCAAGTGCAAATATTGCAATATCCTTTTCCTCAAATAAAATTTCACTCTTGCCATATTCAATTTTTGCATTATATTCACTAAAACCTGTATAAGCGACCCCTCTAGGATACCTAATAGCTATCGGCTTATCAAATTCAAGTGCATACTTAAGCATTTCCCTAAGTTCAATATCATTTTTAGGAGCTAAAACAGTCATATATGGAATTAAATTAAGATAACTTAAATCAAATATTCCTTGATGAGTTTCGCCGTCAGCACCTACAAGTCCTGCTCTATCAATGGCAAATATAACCTTTAGTTTCTGTAAACATACATCATGTATTATTTGGTCAAATGCTCTTTGCAAAAATGAAGAATAAATAGCTACAACAGGCTTTAGCCCACCTGATGCCATTCCTGCTGCCATAGTAACTGCATGTTGCTCTGCAATACCTACATCAAAAAATCTTTCAGGAAATCTTTTTGAAAACTCTACAAGCCCTGTACCATTTGGCATAGCTGCAGTAATTGCAACCACTGATTTATCTTTAACTGCAAGTTCACAAATAGTTTCTGAAAATATATCCGTATAAGTTTTTGACTTATCTCCTACAATTAATTTACCGTCTGCGATATTAAACTTTCCCACGCCATGGTATTTTTCAGGGTCTTTTTGTGCAGGAGTATAGCCCTTTCCTTTTATTGTTCTAACATGTATAAGCACTGCATGGTCAAGTTTTTTCGCCTCCTTAAATACCTTTACCATATCAGATATATTATGTCCGTCTATTGGTCCAAGATAAGTTATTCCCATATTTTCAAAAAACATTCCCGGAATAAATAACTGTTTAATACCATTTTTAGTATTCTTAAGATTACCTATTGCTCCCTTACCAAGCACCGGAATTTTATCTAAAGTAGTAGCAACCATTTGTTTTAGTTTATTGTAGCCCTTATCAGTTCTAATTCCTGCAAGATATTTTGAAATACCACCTACATTTTTTGAAATTGACATATTATTATCATTTAAAATAACAATAAAATTCTTTTTCATCTGTGCCGCATTATTAAGTGCCTCATAAGCCATACCCCCTGTGAGTGAACCGTCGCCTATTACAGACACAACATTATAATCCTCTCCTAAAATATCTCTTGCCTTACATAGTCCTAAACCTACTGAAATACTTGTAGTAGAATGACCTGTATTAAAAACATCATAAATGCTTTCCTTGCACTTTGGAAAGCCTGATATACCCTTATATTTCCTAAGATTATCAAAATCTTTTGCTCTACCACTGAGTATCTTATGGGTGTATGATTGATGTCCCACGTCCCATATAACCTTATCCTTACACATATCAAATGCTATATAAATAGCAATGGTAAGCTCTACTACACCTAGATTACTTGACAAATGACCACCTGTTACACTTAATTTTTCAATTAAAAAATCTCTTATCTGCCTTGCAAGTATAGTATATTCTTTAGCACTTAGCCCCTTTATATCATCAGGGCTTTTTATGTTTTCAAGTACCATATTTTCCCCTATTTACTTTTACGATTTTCTTTCTATGAGCCAACCTATAATATCTCTAAGATTTTTAGTATCCCTCTTAGTATCTTTTTTACTAATGTCATCTAAAAGAGTTAATGCCTCATCAGAAAGTTCTTTTACCTTTCTTTTTGACTTCTCAATCCCAAATAATGTTACATAGGTTGTTTTTTGATTTTTCTTATCAGAATGAATAGGCTTTCCAAGCTCTTTCTCACTTGAAGTTTCATCTAAAATATCATCTTGAATCTGAAATGCCATACCTATATTTAAGGCTATCTTTTCTATCTTTTTTATCTCAAGTTCATCGCCACCACCTATAACTGCTCCAATAATTAGAGATGCCTCAAGCAATGCTGCTGTCTTAAGCCTGTAAATAAAATCTAAATCCTCAAAATTAAGAGTTTTACCTGTCTTTTCTACATCTACTACCTGACCACCAATCATTCCCTCCATGCCTGTTTTTGAAAATAAGATTTTTCCGGCTCTGGCAGCATTTGACATATCATTAAGATTTTTCTGATTTAAAATCGCTGAATATATAATCTCGCTTGCAAGCACAATAAGAGCATCTCCTGAAAGCACTGCCATATCCTCGCCAAAACTCACCCAAGTAGTAGGCTTTCCTCGCCTTAGTGTGTCATTATCCATACAAGGCAAATCATCATGTATAAGCGATGAAGTATGAATCATTTCAATAGCTGCCATAAAAGGAGCTATCTCATCTATATCTGCATTTTCATTTTTAAATAATTTATATGTTTCATACATCATAAGAGGTCTAATTCTCTTGCCTCCATTAAGCACAGCCTCCGACATTGCTTTATAAACAGTTTGTGCCTCCGGCAAAGATTTCGGTATAAACTCTTTAATTTTTGCCTCTATAATATCTAAGTTTTGCATATCAAGCCTCTTTTGTATCTGTCTTTGACAACTCTATTACCTTTGCAAGTATTCCATTGATAAAACCAAAAGAGTCATCTCCTCCAAACTTCTTTGCTATCTCAACTGCCTCATTTGCAGCCACTTTCTCAGGAACATCTTCGTCATAATTTAACTCATAACAAGCAATTCTTAATATTGTAAGCTCCACCTTTCCCAATCTCTCAAGTTTCCAATTCAAAGTTGCTTTTGAAAGAACCTCATCAATCTCTTTTAAGTGAAGTAAAATATCTTCTACCCTGTCCTTTACAACCTGTTCATCTTCTTTACTTAGATTTACTCTATGCACTATTTCTTTTTTATTATCTTCAATTTCCTCGATTTCCTCAATCTGTTCCATATAGCTTTCAATCTGCTCATCATATTCTTCCTTTGAATGAAAGCTTATACAAAAAAGTAACTTAAAACAATGCTCTCTTAAGTTTCTCCTGCTCATATTGCTCTTGCTCATTATTTCTTAAGTTCTCCCTTCATGGCAATACTAATATTTTAGAGTATAGCACAAAGTCTTATAATTTGCGACTGTTTAGTTTTTATAAAAAAAAGCTGCACACACTTTTTAGTGTAACAGCCTTCTAACTTTATTTTATTATAAATGGTAAGATAAGCTTAACCTTAGTATAAATCCCAAAACTACTCTCAAAACTTAACCCATAGCTTTCTCCAAAATACATTTTAATTCTTTCATCTACATTCTTTATTCCTATACCACTTATATTTTTATTATTTCCAATGCCTACTCCATCATCTTTTATTATACAAACTAAATTATTATCAATGCGACTTGAACTAATCCATATAGTTCCTCTTCCTGCCTTTTGCCCAATCCCATGAACAATAGCATTTTCAACTAAAGGTTGTATAGAAAATGGTGGTAGCAGGGCTGATAAGGTTTCTTTATCTAAATCATATTCCACACTAAATTTATCAAGATATCTGAAAAATTGTATATCTACATAGCTTTTAACATATCCTATTTCCTTTTCGAGTGTAATAAGCTTATCAACCTTGCCCATACTTACTTGCAATAACTGTATTAAAGAACTTGAAAGTTTTTCAATATTATCAATTCCTTGCATACTTGCCATAAATTTAATTATATTTAAGGTATTTGATATGAAATGAGGGTTTATTTGTGCCTGTAATGCCTTATATTTTTCTTCTGCCTTTTGTCTTTCACTTTTTTTAATATCAGACATAAGTTTACTTAATTTATCAATCATATCATTAAAACTATTACTTGCACTTGTGATTTCATCATCCCCATAATCTACAATCTTACTCGGCAATTCTTTCTTTTTCATGTTTTCCATACTTTTCTTCAAGTTTTTTAACGGATAATATACACTTAAATAAATCATTATTGTAAATATATAAGATATAATAAGACAGCTAAAAATACAGATAATTATATATAATCGTAACTGCTTTACATTTTCATCAAAATACTCATTTGGAACAGTGCAAATAAGATACCAAGTAAGATTATCCATTTTCTTATATACAGTCCAATTTTTTTTCCTTAATAGACCTTTATTTTTAGAGTCAATATTTCTTAGTGCCTCTTCTAGTTGAAAACTTGTATTTTTATAAATAACTTTTTTATTTTCATCTACTATACCAATACTTGCGACTTTTTCAATATCAATTTTATTACATATTCTCTCTATTTTTTTATCAGTTATTGCAACGCACAAATAACCAACCTTATCAAGCGTTTTTGAGGAATATACTTCACGAATAAATGCAATTCCCTTATATCCTCCTTCAAGTTCTATAGGTATAAAAATAGGTCTTTCACCACTCCCTCTTGCAACTACCTTAATTTTCTCAAGTTCAGTATTTTTTATTCTATACTCTGCCTTATAGCTTACTTCCTCTCTATTATTAAGATAAAGTCTTACATCTGAAATTCCATAAACTAAAGCACTATTTTTTATATGATTTAAAAGTTTTTGATAAAAATAATTTTTTCCTTCTAAATAAGCTCCAATATATCTTTGTCCCTCTCCACTATACATGATTGTATCACTCAAGTTTAATAAACTCTGTCTTAATATATTTAATTCACTCTCTATTTTTTCTATATCATTTGATAATGCTATATTCAACTTATCATATACAAGCTTTTGAGTTTGAGAGTATGAAATAAAGCCTATAATAAAAATAGGCAAAATAGATATAAATATATAAGAATACATAAGTCTTGCAGGAATCTTTACTTTACGCAATATATTAATTATAGGCTTAAGCAATTTAACAAACATTTATTTTATTTCCTTTTGCTGTAAATATTCATTAGGTCTATAACCTGTATTTTCTTTAAATACTTTAAAAAAATAATTGTAATTATTAAAGCCAACTTCTTTAGCAATATCCTTGACTGTGTATCTGCCATTTTTTAATAAATTTATCGCCATCTCAATTCTTCTATTATTTAAAAGTTCTGAAAAACTTTTCTCGCATTCCTCATTAATTAATCTACTAAGATATACAGCACTTATATCTATATATTCTGCTACATCATTTAATCCTATATTATTTTTATAGTTTGTGTAAATATATTGAACAGCTTTTTTTACATAAGAATTTTTAATATCTGCTAATGCCTTATAATTATATTCTTCCATTACATCTTTATAAATATTAAGTATTTGCTGTAAAATTTCGGAGTATTTCACTTTATAAATTAGCTCACCTGATACCTGTAAATTCTCAAGCATATTTTGTGCTTTAGAAAGGCTATATTTTTTACAAAATTTTAATGCTATATGAACTAGTTCAGCATATATAACTTGTACTGAACGTATCGAAATATTCTCAGTATGACATTTTTCGAATATTTTTTCAATATAGTATAAAACTTCACTATTTGCACCATTTTCAAGTAAAAGCTCAATGCTTTCCTCATCTTTTACACTTAAAGAAATAGAAGTTTCCATTTCAAGCCTATAAGCAAAAATCACTTCCTTGTCATCATATAATCTTTTATTCATTGCAGATTTAACATTTGAATAATAAATAGGAATTTTTTTATAATCCCTACATATATCACTTATAGAAATATATATCTTAATTCCCATATAGTTTTTTATTACACTGCATATCCTTGAGGCAAGTGTATTAATATTTTGATATATATAAAGAGTACTATTTATTTTTTCAAAATCTACAAACATGACTATACTCTCTGATGTAATTTGTGCTAGGAAACCTTTATTTTCTTCATTTATTACCTTCTCTATTAAATCAATAGCTGTATGCAGTATTCTATCACTCATTCTTAATTTTATATCATAAACTTTATCAAACTCGATCTGACATACAATAAAGTTTCTAAAATTAAACTTAATAGAAAGGAGTGCAAGTTCCTCCTTACACTCTCGTTCTGTAATATCACCATCTATTATCCTATTTACAATATTTTTTAGTATGACAAGCCTATTATAAGATACTTCTTCTTTTAATAGTACTCCCTTTTTAAGAACTTTTTTCTTGAGTATTTTTTCATGAATTGAATTTAAAATTTTTACCAAATTTTCTTTATTAAGCTTATGTTTTAAGATATAGTCAAATGCACCATTCTTAAGGCTACTTCTTACATACTCAAAATCATCATAAGCACTCACTGCAAGGACTTCTATCTCAGTATTATTTTCTCTTAATTTTTCAATAAGCTTTACTCCATCCATACAAGGCATGTTCATATCGGTAATTATCAAATCAAATACTCTCTCATTTATAATATTAAGACATTCTTCTCCATTTTTACATTCTGCTTGTATACTAAATCCATATTTCTCCCACTCAATTAAAGTTTTTAAATTGGTAACTGATACAATATCATCATCTACCAATATTATGTTTAACATGTTCACCTCAACATAGTTAGAATTATTTACTCTTTTGTTTGTAGAATATCCATAACTGATTATTTGTTGGAAAACCAGTAAACTGAGTTATATTTGCCCCATCAATATATGAATGATTAACCACATCAACTACTTTCCCACTATTTCTGTTTATAATCATAAAACTTTCTTCAAAAGGCCTTAACTCCCACTGTTGATTCATAGTATGGCTATTTGTAAACTGTGAAATATTTATTCCATCAGCAGTTCCAAATCCCTCAACATCAATTACCTTTCCACTATTAACATTTTCAAACTCCCAATATTTATTATCTACAAACTTTGCACGCCACTTTTGTCCATCACCATTTATGTACTTATATTGCCATATATTTGCTGAATTATCTTTCGATGCACCTTGTACATCAATTAATTTTCCACTTTGCTTATTTACAATTAAGTATACTTATTCTGCATTAATTTTATCAACTTTTTCTAAGTCTAACTTAGTGGGTTCAAACAAATATATTAAAACCATTCAATGAAGTGTTTTTTATCTGATACAATGAAAATCTTGTTGAAAAGCCTATATCTCTTTCATTAGCATATGCAACTGTAGTATCTCTAGTAAATAGTAATCCTTCATCATTTACTGAATACCTATCTTCAAATTCAATAATACTATTATTCCTTGTTTTAATACTTGCTCTTGCAATTATATATCTTTCATCATAAATAATATCCTGATAACCAGCATTATACATTACCTCATTTTCATTTTCACAAATAAATAAAATAGCAGGATTATTTACATATAATCTATATTTATCAAATTCTTTATTAAATTCAATACTATAACTTCCTATTTTTAGAGAGGGAGTTGTATGATTTGCAAAGATAATATTAATATTAAAAAGAATAAGATAACAAATAAATAATAAACTCGTACAAAAAATATAAACTACATTATGAATATTTTTATATTTAAAAGCCCTATATCCTTTCATTATTTTATCCTTCCACTATCTCTTTGATTTTTTCAAGAGGCACTTTTGGCTCTCGATTAAAACTTAATAACCCATTAGTTTCACTAAAAATATCTGTAAGTTGTGTATAACAGAAACCTTGCAAATGTTTTGAAAGATATACTTGTTTAAAAATCTTACTTAAACAAGTTAAAAACTCCTCTTTTGTTTTAACACTTGCATATCCCCAGCCCTTTTCATCTTTCTCAAATGAAATACCACCAAATTCACTTAATAATATAGGCTTACCACTACATACATAATCCCCTACACACATTTTTCTACCAGCAGAAACAAATTCTTCAATTTCTTTTCTACTTTGATACCTTTTATTGAGTATTTCTTCCTCCTGCTCATAATCATGCACTGTAAGAACATCTGAGCAAATATGCTCCCAACCGTCATTTGATAAAACAAGTCTTGTCTTATCAAGAGAATATGTCAAATAATACATTTCCTTTGCATGGCTTTGTTGCATTATATCAACATTAATATTAGGAACTCCCCAACTTTCATTAATTGGTACCCAAGTTATGATAGCTGGATGATTATAATCTCTTTTTATTACCTCAATCCACTCTTTTGTTATTCTTTCTACATAATTAGTGTTATAGTCATAGGCATTTGCCATTTCTCCCCAAACTAAAAAACCTAATCTATCACACCAATATAGCCAAACAGAATCTTCTACTTTTTGATGCTTTCTTGCCCCATTAAATCCCATTGATTTTGCCAAAAGAATATCTTTTTTATAATCTTCTACACTACTTGCAGTCAAAAGTCCCTCAGGAAAGTATCCTTGATCAAGCACCAAACGTTGAATATATGGTTTATTATTTAGATAAATATTCCCATTATCAATAGATATTTTCCTCATTCCAAAATAAGACTCTACTCTGTCTACCATCTTTTCCTTATGAAAAAGAGTTAGTTCAATACCATAAAGATTAGGATTTTCTGGGCTCCACCAATGTTCAAAACCTGAATGTCTAAAGTTTTCTAAATATATGCATCTAAATTCTCTAATCTGATTTAGCGTGTACATATCTTCAAAACATTCAGCTTTATCTTTCTCAAAATTAGTTCCCTTAAACCAAATCTTTATTTTAACTTTAATATCTTCACATTTCTGATTTAATAAAAAATCTACTTTAACAAAATTTTCATCTATATTTGGTGTAAAATAAATATCTTTAATATATACTTCTTCAACAGGTTCAAGCCATACACTCTGCCATATCCCAGTAGAAGAAGTATAGAAAATAAATTCTGATTCTTCTTTCCAATACTGTTTACCCCTCGGAAGATGTACATCCTTTGTATAGTCCTTTACTCTAAGAATAATTATATTTTCTCTTTGTATAGCAAAGCTCACATCAAAACTAAATGGAGTATGCCCCCCCTCATGAATTCCTATAAATTGGTTATTAAGCCAAACTTCACACTCATAATCAACTGCTTTAAAATGTAATAATACCTTTTTATTTAACCAAGTTTTTGGTAATGTAAAATTTCTCTTATACCATACAGTATCATGTATTTTATTACAGTTAATACCACTGAGCTTTGACTGATATACAAATGGAACATTTATTTTTTTATCAAAAACTTTTGAAATAATCTCCTTATATGAAAATTTCTCATTATCATCAAAGCAAAAATCCCATATACCATTTAAGCAAATCCAGTCTCTTCTTACAAAGTTAGGACGAGGATATTCTGTTCTATATATATTCATAACTACCCCTTTACACCTGAAGATAAATATAATCCCTTTGCAAAATATTTTTGTACAAATAAGTATATTATAAATACAGGTAATGCTGAAATTACTGAAACTACTGCAATTTTTCCATATTGCGTGGTTAAATAGCCTTGTACAACTCTAAGCCCTGCCGGTAATGTTCTCATAGATATACTACTTGTTACAATAGTTGGCCACAAAAAATCATTCCAACTTGCTAAAAACACAAATAATCCACTAACAAATAAAGCAGGTTTTATAAGTGGTAATATAATATTTAAAAAAATTTTAAACTCATCTGCACCGTCTATTTTAGCTGATTCATCATACTCATTTGGTATTCCAAGCATGAACTGTCTTAATAAAAAAACGGATACAACATTACTAAGTCCTGGAAATATAAGAGCTTGATAACTATTAACCCAGTTGAACCAAATCATTAATTTATATAAAGGAGTAATAATTACAATTTGAGGTATCATCATTGTTGATAATAATAAATAAAATAATATATTTTTTCCTTTAAACTCAAGCCTTGCATATGCATATGCAGAAGATGCACTAATCACAAGCATCAAAATAGTATGTATACAAGATACAAAAAGAGAGTTAAAAAACCACCTAAGTACAGGAACTTGCTCGGAATAGACATTATTAAATAAAATTTCTTGATAAGTTTTAAAAGTTATTTTTGAAGGAAATAAATTAAATCCTCCTGTAATAATTTCACTTTCATTTTTAAAAGAAGTAGAAAGAATCCAAAATAAGGGTAATACAAAAATTATTGCTAGTATAATAATACCCAAATAACTGCCTATATATTTTACTCGCCTCATAACATCATTCCCTCATGTCTTTTCCATATATTCTAAATTGCAATAGACTAATACTAAAAAGTATTACTCCAAGAATTAATGCCATAGCAGTTGCCATTCCTGTTGCACTAACACTTCCAAAAGTAGTCTGCTGTATTGCAATTAGAAGTGTATTTTTATCTGAAGTCAAATTCTTTGTATTTGCTAACATTAGTGGTTGACCATAGATGTTAAATGAGGCAATAGTTGTAATTACAAATGTATAAAGTATTTGTTCTTTTAATCCTGGAAGTGTAACATTTAAAAATTTATAAATCGTATTTGCACCATCTATCTTTGCTGCATCATAAAGAGTTTCTGGTATTCCTTTAATTCCAGCTATGAAAATAATCATATTTCCACCAAGTCCCCACCATAAACTCATAACTACTACTGCAATCCAAAAATATGGTTCTTCCACTGTCCAACCTATATCAAGGTTAAATATTTTATTTATAATCCCAAAATTCTTATCAAGTAGCCACCTCCAAGTAAGCACAACAGTAGCTACTGATAAAAGATATGGAAAATAAAAAATTGACTGAAATAGGGAAACTCCTTTTTTTATTGATGTCAACATAATAGCAAGTATTAATGGTACTATAATTAAAAGTGGTACTGAAATTAAAACATACATTAAAGTATTTTTTAAACTACTCCAAAATAACTTAAAATAAAAGCTATCTGGTTTAAATAAAATACTCATGTAATTTTCAAAACCTACAAATGATGGTAAACTCACTAAATCCCATTTGCAAAAGCTTATATAAATTGCCATTATTACAGGAAAAACAAAAAATATAATAAAAACTACATATTGTGGAAGAATAAACAAATAAGGAATAACCCTCTTTCTCATAACTTCTCCTTAGATTTATTTTTCAACTATAAGAGCTGCCTGCTCTTCTCCACTTTTTGCTGCTTTATTAAGTGCCTCTTTTGCATCTGTAATTGTTCCTGAATAGTACTCAACTAGAGTAGGGTTTAAAGCATCAAGAAAGCTTCCTGTTGTAACTTCTGATGGTAAATATGTAAACCAATTTAATTTATCTGCTGTAAATCCCCATGGCAAACTCTTAAACTCAGGATTCTTAAGTACATCAAGTCTAGCTGCAACTTGCCCTGCTTTTGCCCACTCTATACTATTATCTGATAAATACTTGATGAATTTTAAAGCTGCCTCATGTTTAACTTTATCTTCATTTTTTTGTTTCATAATACATAATTGATGAGAACTAGCCCATATTGCCTCTTTTGAGCCAACCTTAGGTAAAAACATTTCTCCCCATTCAAGTCCCTCTATTTCAGCCATACCTGCTGAACTCCATATTCCATCTGCACAAAATAGAGATTCACCTTTTTTAAATATAGATACATGATCCCCAGCAACATCTGTGGCATACCCTTTATCTATAAGTTCTTTAACCCACTGTGCCGCCTTTATTCCTGCCTCGCTATTAAATTGTGCTTTTGTTGGATTGCTAGAATCTATAAACTCTCCACCATTTTGTTTTAGCAATGAATAAAAAACACTGCTCATTCCTGGATAGTAAAAACCTATACCATAAATTCCTTTTTCTCTTGCTTTATTACACATTTCCAAAAATTTAGTCCCATTAAGGTTTTCTAAATCACCCTCACTATAACCTAATTCTTTTAAAATCTTTTTATTATAAAACATGACATATGGATGTGTATCAAGTGGCAGAGAATAACGTTTACCATCTTTTTGAGTACTTGCCTTCCAAGTTGCCTCAATAAAATCAGACTGACTAAGTCCCATGTTCTTAATATCTTCATCCATTTCCATTATAAGACCTTTAGCTGAATAGTATGGTAACTTGTCAATATGTAATATTGCTACATCAGGTACGTCTACACCTGATGTTATGGTTACAGGCAGTTTTGAATAATAGTCCTCATAAGCAAGTGTTTGTACACTAACAGTAATATTTAAATCATTTTCTTCATTAAATTTATTCACAAGTGCAGTCATACTCTTTCCATCATCACCTGTAAACGGATTCCAAAAATTAAGTTCAATTTTTTGAGAGTTTTCTAACTTTGGTGTAGTATTTGCACTGTTTTGGCTAACTGATGAAGTTTTAGTATTTGTTTTTTCAACACTTTTAGTTGTGCAAGCACTCACCAATGTCCCAACAAGAATTGCTCCAAGCACAAAATTAAGTTTTTTCATTATAATTTCCTCCTAGTATATTTTTTATGGATTTCTCTATTCCAAAATATTTACTACTAAGGAAATTCTAACACAAACCATTTATATAAAGGACTACAAAATCTTATAAAAGACTACATTATCTTAATTATAAGGAAATCCCACTTATCAGTGAAACCCTTAAAACGAATTTCAGGAACTTTGGAATATTTCTTTGGAAACATTTTTTCAAGCATAGATTTTTTTATATTTAAAAGCTTATCATACTTGTTTTGTTGAAGAGTAATGAGTTAAAGCTGACCCTGTAATTCTTGATAATAACTCTGCCTGTGCTTTGTCAGATAAAAGATATTGAATAAGAAATTTGCCTTTCAAAATACTTTTATCTGTTCTTAAAATTGCAAGTTGTGAATTAATATTCCACCCTTCATTTGATTTATTTACATAGCCTAAAGAACCCAGAGAGCCTCTAACAGCTATTACAACATCATCTTCAACAAGATGTCCTGAAGTTAATTCTTCGTGCTTAGATTTTGTAATATAGCTTGCATTGGTTAAATCTAAATTTCCATTATTTAAATTTCCACTTGTTAAAAAAGGAATACCATTTGATTTATTTGTCATATCAGATTGCTTTGGATATAACTCTCCGTAGTTTCTATCAGTAAAAAAAGTTCTAATCTCCCCTAACTTACGCTCTTCCCAATCCTCTATAAACCCCTTAAATCTAAGCTTAGGTTTTCTATTCATCTTCCATTTTCCCCCTTACCTAATCTCCACTTCTTTCCCTAAAGAAAATGACCAAATATATTTCTTACTAACTTTTTTTCTTGCAATATTTTCTATTGCCTTAGCGTAATAATAAAGTTGCTTTTCATATCTATCTTTCAAAACTTCTTCATTTTCAACTTTATCAGTCTTATAATCAACAAGAATCAAATCTCCTGTTTCATCTTCCATATAAGCGTCTATAATTCCCTGAACTAAAACCAACTCGTTTGAATCTGTGCCTAGTTCATTTGCAGGTATTCCCATAATAAACTGTGTTTCTCTATTTAATTTCTTATTTATTGACGCTAATTTAAAAGTTTGCCACAAATCCGATTTTATAAAATTTTCTATTTTCTTTTGGTTTATGAGCTTAAACTCCTCATTTGAAAATTTCCCCTGTGCTATCATTTCCTTTAAAAAAATTCGTAGTGATGTGATATTTCCAACATTTTCAAAGTCCATAATCTCCATAAGTTTATGATAGGCGTTTCCTCGTTGCTTTCCGATTTCCATAAGTGTTTTTATCTCATCATTTTTTTCCTTGGTAAGGGTTTCTTTTTGGGTGTTTTCATCAAGAAGTTCTTGTGAAAAATAGTTTTTCTCGCTTTCGTTATCTTCTAGCTCAGGTCTGTTAAGTTCTGAAATGCTCATCTTAGCTTTTAGATTGATTTCATTTTTATATGGATAGTCAAAGTTAAGCATTTTTTCTATATTTTCATCTTTAAAATCAGCTGTATCTATATCTTTAATTTGCTCAATTATATTGGAAATGTTATCTTCCACGACAGAATCTTCTTTTGCTACTTCATTTTTATTAAACTCACTTAAATCAGCTTTTATAAAATCAATTTTATCTTTTGTAACATTTTCACACATCAAAATCCAGTCTAAATATGAATTTGCATTTCTTATATTTGTATAACCTATTTCACGGCTACCTCCTAAATACTTATATTCTTCTTTTCTTTTCTCAAAATCTTTTACAACTCCTGTAATTATAAGTTGTTCCATTGCTCTTGTCATGGCAACATATAATATTCTAAGTTCCTCGGCAATCAAGTCATTTTTCTTTTTATATGCTATAACTTCTTTTTTTACAGTAGTTCCCTTTATTCTAAGGTTGGTGTCTACATAATCGCAGCCCATGCCAAGTTTATCATCAAATATAACCCCTGTTCTTACATCAAGCATATTAAATTGTTTGCCTGTATCGCACAAAAAACAAACCGGAAACTCAAGTCCTTTAGATTTATGAATTGTCATAATTCTAACTGTATCATCAAATTCTCCGACACTTGTTGCCTCGCCATAGTCAGTATTATATTTTCTCAGTTCCTCAATATACCTGACAAAATTGAAGAGTCCACTATAACCTGATTTCATATATTGATTTGCTTTTTCAAGTAACATAAGAAGATTTGCTTTTCTTATATCCCCTGCCGGCATACTTGAAATATAATCGAAATAACCTGTTTCATCATATATTTTTCTAATTAAATCAGATAGTTTTAAAACCTTGGAGTAACTTGAATAAGTTTCCAACAAATCAACTGCATTTTCAAGTTTAATATAAAGTGTATCCTCTGCTACTGCATTTTCAAGATAATATAAAACTGCCTCATATAGTCTAATTGCTCTATCTTCAAGCATATTTTGTTTATAAAAACTTATAATCTGTGCAAGCTCAATATCTTCTATATCACATATTGGAGAATGTAAAAAAGCAGCCAAATCAATATCCTTATATGGGTTATCAATAGCAGATAAAAATGATAATATTTTCCTTATCTCAAATGTATCAAAATAACCTGATTGTGTTTGAGAATACGCAGGTATCCCCTCCTGCATTAAGATTTCAGCAATAACTTCTGCCTTTCCTGCTTGACTTCTAAGAAGTATTACAATGTCTGAATATTTTAGTTTTCTTAAAGTATTTTCCTCTTTATCAGTTACAAGTAAACTCTCCCTTAACTCCTTTATCTTTTTTGCAACTAGCCTTGCCTCAAGTTCAATATTACTGTCATCATTTTCTTCTTCAAGCTCACTCTTATCAATTATAATACACTGTGTCTTTTTTGCTGTTTTATACACTTTTTCATCAATAACTATTTCATCATCAGGATATGGCATACCTGCATTTAATGCTACATTTTCATCATATTCAATGCCCCCTAGCTCCTGCCTCATTATTTTATAAAAAAGAGCATTAATACTTTCAAGAACACTTTCTCTACTCCTATAATTAGTGGAAAGGTCTATTTTAGTATCAACTGCATTGCCCTGTGTTAAATCATAGTCTAAAAATGTATTATATTTTTCATTAAATAATTCAGGTTTTGCCTGTCTAAAGCCATAAATAGACTGCTTTACATCTCCTACCATAAACACATTGTTATCTTCTATTGCCCTTATAAGTTCCTCTTGAACATAATTTGAGTCTTGATATTCGTCTATATAAATTTCTTTGAATTGATGCCTATATTCCTCTGCAACTTCCTTGTTGGTTAATAATAAGTTTAATACTATATGCTCCAAATCATTAAAATCTGCTAAGTTATTTTCTTTTTTTTCTTGTGAATAATAGTCTGAAAACTTAGTTGTAAGTCTTATGAGTGCTTTAAATTTTAGCTTAGAATTTTCTTCTTCTTTTAAAATCTCATTGTCATCTACAAAAAACTTTTTCTTAAGCTCTGTAATTATCTCCTTATATTCATCTCTTATCCCTTTTGCAATCTCCTTTAACTTAGGATTTACTTTTTTGCTTGCCCTGCCTATATTTTGAAATTCAAAGTTTCCTAAATTATCTCTTATTTCTGAGAAACTATTACTATTGCAAAGTGCAATTATATCTTCTCTTTCATTACTTAAAGTGTTTAGATAGCCTTGTGGTCCGTCCTCTTGATTTCCACAATCTATTGCTATCTCTATATTTGTAAATATCTCTTTTGCAGTGTTTTTTATCATGTGGAAAATGTAATCTTTCCAACTTTCTACATTTTCCTCTGACTGACTATTAAGCCACTTAATAGGGTCAGGCATTGCCTGTGCAAAAGAATATAAGCCCTTTAAGTAGTCTAAAATCTTAGCATCAGACCTTAGATTACCAAAAGAATTTACTAAGTTAAGAAAGTCTTCTTCCAAGGTTTCATATTCTTCTTCCATAATCCTTGATAAAATGTCCTCACGCATAAGGCTTAATGTATCCTCATCTGCAATCTTAAAATTAGGGTCTAAGTCTATTTTATCAATATTTTCCACTATTACACTTTTGCAAAAACTGTCAATAGTACTTATATAGGCACAATCTACAAGTGCCGCCTGCTTTTTAAGTCTGTTATAATTAGAACTATCCTTATCTAAATTAGCTAAAGCCTCTTCTATACTTTTAGTTATCTTTTCTTTCATCTGTCTGGCAGCTGCCCTTGTAAATGTCATTACCAAGATTTCATCTACACCAATGGGATTGTTCTCATCAAGTATTCTCTCAATTATTCTTTTGACAAGTACGGCAGTTTTGCCACTTCCTGCCGCCGCCGAAACCAAAACTCTACTATCCCTTATATAAATAGCTTGTTTTTGCTTTTTGCTCCACTCCATGTTTTCCTCACAAAATTAGTTATTCTTCATCTGTATTTTCTTTATAATCTTCGTCATTTTCAAGTAATTCCCATACATTTTCATTGCTTATCTTACTTAAATGTCTTACATCAAATCCCTTTGTTTTTCTGTCAAATCCACACACTGAAAGGTATGGGCAATAATCACAAGCTGTAACTCCCTCTCTTTTTGTAGGCGATACTGAAATTGTTCCATTAACTATTTCGCTTGCAATTTCCTCAACCTTTTCTTTTACATATTTTTTCAAAATATCTATTCTCTTTTTGCTTGCTGTTGAAGAACCTCTACTTGCAATACTTCCGTCCTTTAATTTTACAGGAATTACATCACTTGTTTCTCTAATTTCCTTATCAAGATGTCTTATAATCTCCAAATCAGAATTTACAATGCCACTTGGGCGTAGGCTCATAAGTATAGCCTCATCTACTAACTCCTTAGCAGTTTTTTCACTCAAATTAGCTATAATTTCACGCTCTACAAATGGGTCTGCCAGATGAGAATAAAATAGGGCAGCAGGTACGACCTCTTTTGATTTACCCTTTTTTTTGACTTCATTTTCAATTATTTCTTCAATAGCACTTAGATAAAGTATAAGTTGAAGTTGCTTTCCGTAATAGGTTAAATCTGTTTTCCATTCAGTGTTGCCTGTCTTATAGTCAATAACCTTTACAAAAAGTTTTTCCTCATCTTCGTAAATGTCAACTCTGTCAATTTTTCCTGAAAGCCTTATCTTAATATCTTCAATGTCATAAGAAAGACTCTCCTTAGCCTCACTAGAATTAAATTTTCTTTCAATGTAATGTGGTCTAAAATCTCCTTTTTCAAGTTGTTTTATAAGCACACCAAACATTCTCTTAATCATGCTTTTGATTCTTTCAACCATATTTTTATTTTTAAAACTATCCTCAAAAACCCCTGTTGTATCCTCTGAAAGTGCCTGTTTTAAACATTCCTCCACTAGGCTTTCTCTACTTGTTTCATCTAGTTTAACAATGTCAAGTTCCCTTTCTATGGCTGTCTTAAAAATTAATTCTATAACCCTATGTGAAAGATTTCCTATATCAAGACTTTCAAAACTAAATTGATTTATTTCATTTAAATTTAGACCATACTTTAAGAAATGTTTATATGGGCAATCTATAAACTGCTCAAGTCTTGTAGCACTCGCTCTGATTTCATTTCCAAAAAGTTTTGTAGCAACTTCTTTTCCAAGTGAATTTTCAATATAAACATAGCTTGCAGCATCTAACAAATCATCTGACTTACTTATATAAGAAATGATACTAAACAATAAATCTAAATTTGAGGTATCTCCTGTTTTTATTTCTCCAAGCAACTCTATAAGTTTTTCCTTTGCCTCATATACACTTCTTATATTATGAAATTCCTTTGAATCTCTAATCTTAAGGTCAGTATATAAATCAGTAATCAAATGAAGTAAATCAGACCTTTTAAGCGATTTTCCTGCACTGTCTATGCTTTTATAAGTTATAATTAACTTTTCTGACATTTTGGTACACATAAGATACAGATAAAATCTTTGAATTAAAATATCTTCTTTAATGGTTGCAGAAAGCTCAAGCCCTATATCCTTTAAAATTTCTTTTTCTCTATCATTTAAAATACCTGAGGAATTTTTAGGTTTAATAAGCACGCCCTCATTTGCACCTGCTAAAAATAATACTTTTATATCAGACAATCTACTTCTTGTAATATCTCCCACTACTACCTTATCCACATTTACAGGTATTATTCCGACCTTAATTTGAGTAACTCCTGCCTCAAAAAGGTCTAAAAACTCACGTCTTTCAAGTGCCTCATCTTTTAAAACATCACTCATTTTCCATAAAAGTTCTAAGATTTGTTTGTATACATCACTATACTCTCTTAATCTTCGCAGTTCACTTGGCTCTTTTTCTTCAGACTCTAAAATCATTTCATCAAGTCTTTCCTCAATTCTTAAATCAGCAAATAAATTTTCTAATTCCTCTACTATAACCTGTGCTGAAAGTTTCTTTTTTCTAAATGCCTTTTCAAGCCCTGCAAATTCATTATAAATGTTATCTTTAAAAATGTTTAATGCCTCAATGTCAACTCCTTTTAAACTTCTTGGCAAATACTCCCATGTTTTTTTAAGTTTTCTCTTATTGTTAATACCACATTCCTGCATATATGTATCCATTATCCAGACTAACTTTTCATCTCGCTTTACAAGTGCCGATTTTATATACATCATAATGCTTTCATAAGAAAAATTTTCTATTATAACAAGTAGGGCTGACTTTACAAATGTTACCAAAGGATTATTTTCAACCGTTATATTGTCATCTATGTAATAAGGAATTTCACAATGGCTAAATCTATTTGCAAGTGCCTCCTTATAACTTTCCATATCCCCTGTAATTACTGCGATATCTCTAAACTTTAAATTGTCCTCTTTTACACATTTAAGTATTTGAGAAGTTATAAATGAAATCTCCTCTTCAAATGTTTTAGATTTAACTATCTGAATTCTTTCAACTCTTCCTTTTTTATCTTTATCATAAACACTTATTTTTTTCGGCTTATCATATCTTAGAAAATGATTTTCAAGATGAGAAAGTGCCTCTGATTTTCCTAATCTGGCATTTTGTGGAGAAATTTCACTTAAATCTATATCCCCTGTATTTGAAACTCCATTTTTTGCTGCCATATCTGTAATAGTGGCAACCATTCTTTTTCCCATTAAAAATAAATCTGCCTCATCTTGCCTTGAATATACCTCTTTTTTTGACGGAGCAGTTACTGTAATAGTCAGTTCCTTTGCATTAGTTAAAAATATTTCAATTATCTTATATTGAATTGGAGTAAAACCTGTAAAACCGTCTATGATAATGTGTGAATTCTTTATAAACTCACTCTTATCGAGATACTTACAACATACCTCTAAAATTTCCTCTGTTGTTATATATTTGTCTTTTATAAAATTCTTAAAACTTTTAATAATAAGATTTAAGTCAGACAGTTTATTTTTAAGTGAAACTCTTATCTTAGTATCAGAACTAACTGCTCTTTCTATGTCCTCATTTTTAATGCCATACTGAAAAAATTCTGAAATCATTGACTTTAAATTATCAATAAAACCTGATTTTGAAACCTGATTTTTCCAAGATTTTAATTCATCTCTACACTCTAGGGCAGCCTTTTTAATCACAAGTGCCTTGCCCACATCGTCCATTATTTCAGGGTTTACCACACCAAACTCATGAAAAACCTTGTGTGCAAGCCTGTTAAAACTAAGAACATCTATATTTTGCGTAGCATGATAAGGGTGCAAGGTTACTATTTCTTTTTGTGTTTGCATGGTATATTGCTCAGGAACAATTATTATAAATTGTTTATCTTTATCTTCTATCGACTCTCTTATGCACTCACAAAAAGCAGTGTGAGTCTTTCCCTGCCCTGAACTTCCTATTATAAATCGCATTCTTTTCTCCTCTTACATATCTCACAAAAATAACGAGGTGCTGACTTTACAAAAAGCCAACACCTTTAAATATCTAAGCTATTTGTTCTTCTAAAACTTTCTTTGCAAGTTCAAAAGCATCATCTATTCCACTAGGATTTGTGCCACCGGCTTGAGCCATATTCGGTCTGCCGCCACCACCTCCACCTACTAGTTTTGCAATATTTTTTATAATGTTACCTGCATGAACACCTTTCTTTATAGCCTCATCGCCTGCCATAACCAAAAGATTGACCTTACTGTCAACTACAGAGGCTAAAACAACTACACCACCATTTGTTTCATTTTTGAGCTTATCGCCTAGATTTCTTAGCTCATTTATTTCAATACCCTCAACTTTCATTAAAATTAATTTTACATTTTTAATTTCAAATGTTGACTCATTTGCATCTGAAAGTGCATTATTTGCTAACTTAGCCTTTAGTTTTTCATTCTCAGACTTAAGATGTTTTACTTCTTCCAACAAACTCTTAACTCTGTCCCCTGACTCAAACATTGTACTCTTTAGCTCTTTTGCAACTTCTGAAAAAGCATTTTCAAGGTTCTCATAATAGTTTAAAAGCCCCTTAGAAGTAAGTGCCTCAATTCTCCTTACACCTGCCGCAATACCTGATTCTGAAATAATCTTAAAGTTTTGAATGTCTGCTGTATTTTCTACATGAGTTCCACCACATAATTCCTTTGAAAAATCAGCCATACTTACAACTCTTACATCATCTTTATACTTTTCGCCAAACAGCGCCATTGCTCCACTCTTTTTAGCATCTGAAAGTTTCATTGCCTCAGTTGTTACAGGAATTGCCGCTAATATTTCTTCATTTACAATATCTTCAATTTTCTTAATCTCTTCTTGTGTAAGTGCCGCAAAATGAGTAAAGTCAAATCTTAACCTATCCTCATCTACTAAACTTCCTGCCTGCTCTACATGAGTTCCAAGTACAAGTCTTAATGCCTTATGAAGTAAATGTGTTGCACTATGATTTTTTGCAATCTCTTTTCTTCTATTTACATCTACCTTAAGACTTACAACCTCATCTACAATTAACATTCCCTTTCTAACATAACCTATATGACCAATCTTATCGCCTTGAAGTTTTATAGTATCTTCTACTACAAACTCCCCTGTTTCTCCGACAATAACACCCTTATCAGCTTGCTGACCTCCCATAGTAGCATAAAAAGGAGTAGTATCTGTTATTATAGTACCATGCTCATTTTCAGTAAGAGCCTGAGTAACCTCTGTATCTGAAGTAATGGCAATTATAGTTCCCACTGTTTCAAGATGATCATATCCAACAAACTTACTTGTAAGTGCAGGATTAAGTGATTGATAAACAGTTATATCTGCTCCCATATAGTTAGTTGACTTTCTTGCCGCCCTTGCACTTTCTTTCTGTACTGTCATTGCCTTTTTAAAGCCTTCTTCATCTATTGAAAGCCCTTTTTCAGCCATAATTTCCTTAGTCAAATCTATTGGAAAACCATAAGTATCATATAATTTAAAAGCATCTTCGCCACTCATAGTTTTAATATTATTAGCCTGCATATTAAGCGTAATTTCATTTAAAATTGAAAGCCCTTGATTAATAGTATGATTAAATTTATTTTCCTCTTCAGTAAGTACCCTTAAAATCATATCCTTTCTAGTTTCAAGTTCAGGATATCCGTCCTTACTTAATTCAATTACAGTTTCTGCAAGTTTTGCTAAAAACACCTCTGAAATACCAAGCATCTTTCCATGTCTTGCTGCACGCCTTAAAAGTCTTCTAAGTACATAACCTCTGCCCTCATTACTTGGCATAATACCGTCTGAAATCATAAAAGTACAAGAACGTATATGATCTGTAATAAGTCTTAATGAAATGTCCTTTTTCTCATCTAACTTATAACTTGTATTTGCTGCCTTTGCAACCTCATCAAGCAAGCTCTTTATAGTATCAACCTCAAAAATTGAGCCAACATCTTGAACAACTACTGCAAGTCTTTCAAGTCCCATACCTGTATCTATATTTTTATTCTTTAATTCAGTATAATTGCCCTTGCCGTCACTTTCAAATTGTGTAAATACATTATTCCAAACCTCAATAAATCTATCGCCTGATGAACCTACATACTCATCTTTTCCATATTCCTCGCCTCTATCATAGTAAACCTCTGAACATGGACCACATGGACCTGAGCCATGCTCCCAAAAATTATCTTCTTTTCCAAATCTATATATTCTGTCAGCTGAAATGCCTATCTCTTTATTCCATATATCAAAAGCCTCGTCATCTTCTTCATAAACAGACGGATAGAGCCTGTTTGGGTCAAGTTCAACTACCTTAGTTAAAAATTCCCAAGTCCATCTAATTGCCTCATGTTTAAAATAATCGCCAAATGAAAAGTTACCGAGCATTTCAAAAAATGTACCATGCCTTGCTGTCTTTCCTACATTTTCAATGTCGCCTGTGCGTATACATTTTTGGCAAGTAGCCACTCTCTTACTTGGTGGTATCTCCTGCCCTGTAAAATATGGCTTAAGTGGTGCCATTCCTGCGTTTATCAAAAGTAGACTGTTATCATTATGTGGTACGAGCGAAAAACTCTTTAATATCAGATGTCCCTGTGATTCAAAATAATCAAGAAACATCTTTCTAATTTCATTCAGTCCATATTTTTGTCCCATAATTTCCTCCATTTAAAACTAATTATTTCTTTAAGTCTTTCTTTATTCTTATAAATTTGCCTATCTTAATTCCTATAAATCCCATAATTGCTAAAAATATAGCTTTTATAACTGTTTGAAAAAACGCTACTAATATTTCCATAAACACCTCTCTTTAAACTATATAAACAACTTAATATAGTCTAGCATAGTAAAGTTTAAAATACAATATTTCGTAGAATCCTTTTTTCACATTGATATTGTCTTTTTCAAATTAAGAATAAAAAATAAATAATAATAAATGAAGTATATTATAAGATGTTTAATACATTTTCGCAACTGTCTATTATTCCATAATCGGCATATTCAAAAATTCTTGCATCTGGGTCAGTATTTACTGCAATAATTGTATTTGCCTGTTCAATGCCACATGTATGCTGAACTGCCCCTGAAATTCCAAAGGCTAAATATATGTTTGGATTAACTGTTTTTCCTGTAAGTCCTACCTGAGATTCATAAGGTATAAAACTCTTATCTACGGCAGTACGAGAACCAACAACCAAAAAGTTATTCTTTTTTGCCCAGTTAAAAATTAATGGTAGAGCTAGCTTTGCTCCCCCTCCAACTGCCAACAATTTATTATCCGTTTTTTCTATTGTTCTTACTGTTGCCATTTGTGGTAAAGTCTTACATACAATACGAGCCATGATATTTCCTCCTAATGCAGGACGTATCATAAATAATTTTTCTCCATTTGTTTCAAGCAAAGTACAGTCTGCACAAAGACCTGTTTTTAAAAATGCAGCCACCTGTGGTGCATTACAACGCCCCCAAGAACTTGTATCCCAAAGTATTACTTTAGGTTTTTCCTTTATAGCAAGTTCTGCTATAACTTCAGGAGGCTGTTTTTTTATAACTTTTACTTTCTTGGCAATAGAATATGCAGCAGGAATTACTTTTTCTCCTACTGCCCATACTTCATCAAACTTTTTTTCATTAATCGGCAACAAAGCTTTATCATTTCGTATCTTTTTCTCTACCTCTGTTAAGACCTCAGAAAGCTTTTCAGCATCTATAAACTTACAATGTCTTTTGCCTAATGTATTATTATATGTTGAAACAACCAAAGTAGGTGAACCATTAAAACCACATCTTTTTTTATCAACTAATATAGTATCCGAGTCCCAAATTTCAGGTTCTACTGCCTTTGCACGAAAACTTGGAAATCTTAACTTATATGAACGTTCTATTGTAAGTAATGCAGGTTTAGTAACTTCTATTTCTTGGTATCTAGTTCTACATTTTATATTTCCATTATCTTTTATATATGCTACTAAAACTTCTGTTATAACAGGTATACCCAAAAGTGCAGCCATACATGGACCTACTTGTGCTGTATCTCCATCCACACTCTGCCTACCACATAGTATAATATCAGGTTTTAATTTCCTTACTGCCATAGAAAGCGTATAAGCTGTTGCAAGAGTGTCTGCTCCTGCAAATGCCTTATCTGTCAAAAGAATTGCACGAAAAACTCCAAGTCGTGTAAGCTGATAAAGTAAATCTCTTACATCAGGTCTTCCCATAGAAAGTACAGTTACTGTTGCATTTTTAAACTGTAAAGCACATTCTAATGCACTTGCATCAAATGGATTTATTTCGCCGTTTACCTGTTTAACACAAACAAGAATATTCATCTATTACCTCATACTATGATATATTGGTGCAAGTGCGTCATGTATTTTACAATAATCCTTATATTTTTCAAGATACTTTGCAGTATTGTCTACATTAGGCTTAGTAACATCTGCTAGCTTTATACAGCTATTTAAAGCAGATTTAAAATCCTTAAATACTCCAATCGCCACACCTGCTAACATAGCAGCTCCAAATGAAGAATCACTTATTTCGTATTGATAAAGTTTCATTTCCAAAACATCTGCCACAATTTGTTTCCAAAGTTTACTACTTGCACCACCACCTATAATAATTGCCTCATTTTTATGTATAATCCCTGCCCTCTTAAGTTCATGTTTACAGTCTAGTAATGAAAATGCAACTCCCTCAAGCACTGCACGATTAAAATGTGCTTTTGTATGCTCTGCTCTAATCCCTGTAAAACTTCCACATAAAAGAGGATCTCCATAAGGAGTTAATTCTCCTGTTAAATATGGGTGAAACATAAGACCATTACAACATGGCTTTATTGAGCTAGCCTCTATATCTAAAGACTTGTAATCTCCCCCAAAATTATCCCTATACCAACGATATGACGCAGCGGCAGACTTTGTAGCTGTTCCGGGATACCATAAGCCATTTATGATATGGGAATAATTTATAAGTTGTGCATTAGGATATGCTCTACCAGTAATAACACATATTCTACCTGCTGTCGCAAGCTTTATTGTAACATCTTTCTTAGATACAGCACCTGCTGCAAGTATCTCCATAGCAGTATCAGTTGTACCGCAAATTACTAAAGTTCCTCTTGCAAGCCCTGTTTCCAAAGCGACATTAGCTGTAATTTCTCCCACAATATCCAAAGGTTCATATAGCTTAGGCAACATGTTCTCTTTTAATGAAACAATATCACAAAGTTCCTCTGACCACTTTCCGGAGTTTATATCAAAAAACATACTTCCCTGTGCCTCTATCCTGTCAGTGCCAATGTTTCCTGTCATACGATACCTGACATAATCTTTTGCAAATAGTATATACTTACATTGTTTCCAAATCTTTGGTTCATTTTTCCTAATCCATAAAAGTTGAGGAAGTGTCCATATAGTATCAGGTTTATGAAGTGTTTTATCCATAATAATTTGACTGTACTTTTCACAAAGAAAATCCACCTCTTTTTTACTGCGTACATCAGTCCAATAGATTGAGGGTCTAAGTAATCTATATTTTTCATCAAGCAATACTGCAACATGAGTAGCTGCATCTAGGGCTACTGCCTTTATATCATTTACTGATATATTGCTCAAACTTATAACTGCTCTTATATTTTCCTTAATTGCACTAATCCAATCTTCCGGATTTTGCTCTGACCACCCTTTTTTAGGGTGTCTAGTAGGATATTCTACTACATGAACTGCCACAACATCTCCATTTTCACATAATAATGTAGCCTTAGATGCACCTCCACCAAAATCTATTCCAAGCAAATACCCCATATTGATTTCCTCATTTTAATTTAAATATCATTAAGCCATAAATGTTCAGGGTCAAAGCTCATAAAGAAACCTCTATCCTTACCTGCCATAATCCAAAGATAATAATTTTTATATCCGGGAGCACAACAACATGGGTGGTAGCCCTTAGGTATCTCTACGAAATCGCCACTTTTTACAGTATAAGTTTCATCTATACTATTATCTTTAGTATATACTTTCTGTATACCAAATCCTGACGGTTTATTGTATTCAAAATAATAAATTTCTTCTAAAATCCCCTCTTTTGGCATTTTGGATTCATCATGCTTATGTGGAGGATAACTTGCCCAATTTCCACCGTCTACAAATGCCTCTCCTACATAAATCATATCAGCCTCAACCCTCTCATCTACTATAAAATGAGCCTGTCTTTTCCAGCCTGTTTTACCTAATTCCTTGATTATTACATTTTCAGGTAATATTAAAACAGGTTTATGCTCATTTATAGCAGGGGCTTTACTTATTATAATACTAACTTCTGTAACAGCTTTTATCTCAAATTTTTCATTTTTAGGAATGTATACAGCAGTCGCCACTCCGTCAAAAGAATTTTTTCGCTTTCCAATATTTATAAAATTAAAATCTGTGCCATATACACTACATTTTCCCCCAAGTATAACTAACGCATATTCCTTATCTTTCTCATCAAAGAAACTGCTCTCGCCCTCTTCCATTCTTAAAGCATCTACTTCAAGCCACTTACATGCACTGTTTTCCTTAGAGTAAATGCTATCGCAACCATAATTTTTATTCCAATGTCTTTTAAAATTCATAGCCATTCCTCCTTAAATATTCCATGGTTTCCAAAAAGCTGGGTACACTTTCTCTTGCTCCAAATCCACTACACTTAAGTGCAGATGTGGCACTTGCAAAATGACATGACGCTTTTAGACTAAAGCCTCTTATGAGTGCCACTGAAAATACTCCATGAAATACGTCCCCTGCACCATTAGTATCCACTACTTTTATGTGATAACATGGATATTTATATATTTCTGTTCCCTCATACAATATGCCTCCATGACTTCCTTTTGTAATAACTACTGCTTTAGAATTATATTGTTTAAATAGGCATTTTGCAGCATTACAAATTTCTATTTCCCCTGTATATGAAAGTGCAAACTCCTCGGACGGAATTAACACGTCTGCAAGTTTTATTAACTCTTCCACTCCTGTATATAATCCACCTGCATCATAAAGTACTATCCCACCTGACTTATGCATTAGTTTAGCTGCCTCTATGGCTGACTCCAGTTCATTACCGTCTACTAAAAGTATCTTAGCTTGTTGTATTAGTTCTTTTTGAAAAGTTGTAAGTTTAAGTTTTGGTAAATTTCCTTTATCAAAAACACATGTACGACTCCCATTTACCATATTAAGCCATATATTTGATGTAAATGACCTATACCCTCTATAAAGAGTAACCCCTGAGATATCAACTCCATACCTTTTAAAATCCTCTAAAAGAAACTGCCCTGCTATATCATCTGATAATACTCCTATATATCCTGAAGTTATTCCCAATTTTGAGACTGTAACCATTGCAGTAGCAACAGGACCTCCACCACACTGCTTTGTTTCAAGTGCTTTAAGTTTAGCATCTTGTTTTGGAAATTTAGGAAGTACTGAAATTGTATCCATTACACATGCACCTATGCCAACAACTTGTGGTTTCATACTGTCCCACTACTTCCTAATAATTCGATTTTTTCTTTTACAAAATCGCTTACACTTTTTATAGCCTCCTGCATAAAAATATCTATTGCAGGAGTATTTCTAGGCGTTTCAAATACCTTATCGAGAAATGAATAACAAAGATCTGTACTAAAATTAACTTTTCTTATACCTGCTTTAATAGCGTCTTGTATCTGCTCCTTTGGTATTCCTGAACCTCCATGTAAAACCAAAGGAGTTTTTGTAACTTCTTTTATTTCGCTAATTCTTTTAATATCCAGCTTAGGTGCTTTCTTATATCTTCCATGTGCATTTCCCACAAGTATTGCAAGTGCAAAGATACCACTTTTTTCTACATAGTATTTTGCCTCTTTTGCACTTGTAAATTCTTCAATAATATCCTCATTTGCCGACCCTACATGCCCAAGTTCGCCCTCAACTTGTACAGATACATTTTTACATAAATCAACTATACTTTTTGTAACCTTTATATTGCTTTCTATTTCAAGTGTTGAGGCATCTATCATAATACCTGTACAACCTAAACGAAGTGCTTTTATAACTTCTTTTTCTGATGCTCCATGGTCTAAATGAAAACAAATAGGCACATTTACACTTTGTGCTGCCGCTATAATTATTGGAGCAAGAAAATCTGCATTTTCTTCTTGAAACAAGCGATTATAAACTTGCATAATAACCGGAGAATGCATTTTCCTTGCTGCATCTATAACTCCCATTACAGTTTCCATATTGTAAACATTAAAAGCCGGTATAGCAAAATTACCATTTTCAGCAATTTTTAAAATATCTCCTAGATTACTAAGCATCTTCTGCCTCCTCTTTAGTTGCCTCTAAAACAAGTTCTTCAAGCGTCATAAGTTTCATGTTTTCAGGTCTTACCTCATTAAGAACTGACCACTCTGACGGACTTGCAGTTACAAGTAGTTCTGCCCCTGAATCTTTTGCCCACTCCCACCTTTTTTTGGCTGTCATTTTTATGACTTTTGGTATCCATTCTTTCATAAGGAGATTCCCTGCCCACACAGTATCCTTTCCATGCAAAAGCATTTCATATCTTTGAGTACAAGCGTCCATTATTGCCCTTTCAGGTTCAGTTTCCAATAAATCACGAGAAAGTGCTGCAGGGTCTTGAAACACTGCTTTATATTTAAGTTTTTTAATGCTTAAAGCTTTAGTATTTATAAGCTCCTCTAAAAATTTAGGAAATGTCTTTATACAAGAATTTAAATCAATTCCCCACTCTCTATATTCTCTTAAAAATATTTTTGCATCACATGGGTCAAATGCAATAATAGTTTCAAATTCAGAAAGTACTCTAGCAGCATTTGTCATTATCTGTCTGCTTTCCTCTGCCGCTCCTATCAGTGTTTCCATTGCCCAGCCACTATCAGGTTCATTTATCAATACAGTAAATTCTACACCTGCTCTTTTTAAAAGCCTTATAGCATTAATTGCAGTAGACGGTACTTTATATCTTGCGTCCTGTCCTAAAAACAATAATATCTTCTGCTTTTTTGAAAATTTTTCAATCTCTGAAACTAATTTTTTGGACATTTCTTTTATTCCATACGGATTGCCACATTCTTCAATATTGTCTAACAATTTAACTATATATTTTGGAGTTATACCATTTAAAGCTGCCTCTAAACGTACTTCCTTAGTAAATGCAACAGGATCCCAACCTGTAACACACTCTCCTGTACAAGCCCCACAAAGAGCACACTCATACACATTGTCTATTACCTCTGCTAAGTCTATTGCCTTACGCTCTACTAATGATAAAGACAATGCCCTGCCTCTAGCATTATTACGTTCCTGTCCTGTTACATTTCCAATGGGACAAATATGGCGACACATCCAGCAGAAACGACAGGCATCTATTGTCATCTTACTTTTTTCTGAAATTATCATATCTGCTCGACTTCCTTTCTTTTACAAACCAAGCTTATATGGATTCATTATTCCATTTGGGTCTAACTGCTTTTTTATACCTGTAAATACTTGCATGGCTAAGCCATATTGTTCTTTCATCAAACGACCAAGTTTAATTCCAACTCCATGATGATCATTTACTACTCCACCATTTGCAAGTGCAGTACGCACACCACAACTCCAAATTGCATTATGCAGTCGCAATGCCTCTTTAGGATCTCTTGGCGGGTTATCCACTATAAAACGATCATAGACCATACAACCCCATTCATACCAATGCGAAAAATGTGCAATAAACTTTGCCATTGGAAAGTTTGTTTCAATAGTTTCTTTCATTGCCCAATATATTTTTTCTATCTTGTCATAGGTAGCAATAGTGTCCATAGTTCCAAACATCTGTGGAAGATCCATCATATTTCCGGGGTAAAAAAAAGCTATTTTCTCTTTCCACCATTTTTCGCCGTATTCACTTCCCAAATCTTCTGCACCATATTTATCAAAAGTAGCAAGCAGTATCTTTTCCTCTGCTTTTACAAGTTCTTTTGCTCCCTCAAAGGCAACATTCATAAATGCTCCCTCTCTTTCTACTCCTACAATTTTTTTTATAAGAGAGGCTGTTTCTGCTTTATCATAAAGTCTTATAACAGAGGGCTTAAATTTTTGCAAAAGTTCTCTTGCCGCTTTAAAGGCACTGCCTATATTTTGGAATAAAAATCCCCTAAAACGTCTTTCCTCCGGTTGTTCATAAATACGCATCTGTGCCTTTGTTATTACCCCAAGTGTTCCCTCAGAGCCTATAAATATCTGATTTAAATCAGACCCTGCTGCATGTTTTGGAACAGGCGAAGTTTCTATAATATCTCCATTTGGTAAAACTACCTCCATTTGTAATACCATATCATCAATCTTACCATATTTAGTAGAAACAACTCCTATGCCCCTATGTGCAAGAAAACCTCCAACAGTTGAGCATGTAAGAGAACTTGGATAATGCATTGTTGCATAACCAAACTTATTTGCCTCCCATTCTAGGTGCTTATATATAGCACCTGTTCCACAATCAATATACATTCCACTTGTATTAAATTCATAAATCTGATTCATACGCTTGGTATCTAAAAGTATTCCACCGGCAACCGGTAATGCACCCCCTTGCGTACCACCTCCACCTCCCCAAGTAGTAACAGGTAGCTTGTAGTAGTTTGCAATCTTTAAAATTTTTGAAACTTCTTTGGCATCTTTTGGAGATACTATAAAGTCAGCCTCCGGCATACGCAAACCTCTGTCAGCCCACATTCTTGATAACCAAAAATAATCTACACTATGTGCTAATTTATCTATTTCTTTTGTAGAACAATTCTCCTGTCCCACTGCATCTTCCATTTCAGATAAAATCATATCCTGTAAAAATTGAGAGCTTTGCAAAATAATTTCCTCCACTTTTTTATAATCGCTAAAACACTTTCTTTCCACCTACAAAAACATGACTAACTTTAAGTTCTTTATCCATTATTACAATATCTGCATCTTTACCGGATTCAAGACTTCCTTTTTCTTTATCAACTCCAAGAGATTTAGCAGGAGTTAGGCTCATCATTTCAGATACCATAGTTATAGGAATGCCTGCATTTTGTACTGCATTACGAAAAACTAAATCTGAAGTAGCAATACTTCCTGCAAAAAAGGAACGATCAGGTAACTTTGCAACTCCGTCCTCTATAATTACCTTGTGTCCACCCTGTAAGCCACCAAGTAGGCTCTCCTTAACCTTTGTGCCGGCAGCTCTCATTGCATCTGTTATCAATAAAACTTTATCTGCACCTTTAAGTTTTATCACTAACTGTAAGAGTTCTTTTGGAACATGAACTCCGTCCCCAATTAACTCTACTCTCATATCCGTTAGTAAATATGCAGCCTCTACAATTCCTGCCTCAACTTTTTGTCCTATTTTTCTTACACTTGGTGTATTGCTATAAAGATGTGTAATCTGATCAAAACCCCATTTATATGCCTCTATCACTTGCCTACATGTTGCATTACTATGAGCTATAGACAGCCTAATTCCTGCCTCCAAGAGCATATTTGTCATTTGTTTAATGCCATTTAATTCAGGAGCACAGCTTATACGCTTTATAATATCTCCCCCTGACTTAAGTAGTCTTTCCACCACAATTTTGTTAGGTTCTTGTAAATATTTTTCCTGTTGTGCTCCTTTCATTTCCTTAGATAAAAATGGCCCTTCAAGATGAATACCTAAAAAATTTGCATACTTGTCTTCCTTTGCAACTTCCCTGTAAATATCAAATAAATGTTCAGTATGCTCAATAGAATCAGTTACAGTTGTAGGAGTTATAGAAGTAGTTCCATGTAAGCAGTGAATTTTTCTGATTTCTCTAAATGCCTCCTTAGATGCGTCCATAAAATCAAAGCCTCCACCTCCATGCAAGTGTTCATCAATAAAGCCGGCTAATACTACCCCCTCATTAGCATCTATTATTTCTGCTCCCTCAGGTATTTCTCCTTTATAGTCTGTTTGAGCTATTTTTCCATTTTCTATAACTAATACTGCCTTTTCTTTAATTTTATCCGGTAGTACTAGCTTTCCATTTTTTATAAATATTCTATTCATCTTACACCTCTATTTATTGTAAGCTCTGATTGAATTAGTTGGTATTTTTAATGCCTCTTGGCTAGCATAAATTTTTGCATCTTTATGTTCTCTAAACAATGAACAAGGTATAGCTGCTGTAATTTCGCCATTAAGTATACGTCTAAGTATACCTGCAAGCCATTCTCTAGGCATACAAAGGCGTATCTTATTTGCTAACATTATTTCTTTCATTCCTACTGTAATACAATATTTAGGAATATTTCTTATATCTCCTCCACAATTCATAAAAGCATTAACAGTTCTTGTTTCACGAGATATTTTAAGAATCCTTGTAGTTCTGTTTTTAAATTCCTCATTATCTATGCTTTCCTCCGGCTCAGGAGGTTCATTAAATGCAAAATGCCCGTTAATTCCTACTCCTCCAATCGCCATATCAAGCTTTCCATAGTACTCTATACAGTTAAGAATTTCTCTTTCTTTCTTTGGTGTAGGAAATATACGATTACTAGGAAGAACATTTAATTCAGGTAAAATTTTATCATAGAAACTTCTTTTCATTCCTCCACGAAATGAAAGAGGACTATCTTCACTTATAAAGTCTTTATCATCTGTTAGATATTCGTCCATATTTATAAAACAACAATTTCTAAGATTTATTTTCCATTTATTAATAAGATATACAAGACAAGGGTAAATGCCTATTGGCCCATAAGGAATTATCATTACAGTTGGATTACCATTTTTATTGTTTTCCTGTATTACCTCAATCATTTCAAGTGCCGCTTTCCAATACAAATCAAACTCTGTATTACAACATTCCAAATCAAAACCACTTTTTTCTTTCATTTTCATTCCCCCTTGCTCATTCATTAAATCCCATTGAATTTGCTGATACTATTCTGTGGTACTTAGGGCATCTTATAAGCCTTTTATCCTCTTTTTTGCAGTCAAATGTTAAACGTTCTTGTTCAAGTTCAGGCAGTTTATCTATCTCTCCTCTAAGATAGGATTTGATACGAAATGATGCTGTTTCAATTCTTGCTATAAGTCCCCCATATCTCATATCTAAAACTTCCCAACCAAAAGGTTTATAAATACTTAACCACTGTCTTCTATGTGCCTCCCTAAGCTTAATAACCAACTTTTCAAGTTTTGAAAGCCTTTCATTTACAATCTTACCTAAAGCCTCTCTATCTCCTGTGTCATAAGCTTTTTTCAAATGTATACCTATTTCCGACTTTATCGAAAGAACCTCTGCAAGTATGGACGGAACTTCAAATACATGCCAAAGCTCTCCATTAATCATAGAATTTAACTTAGTTGCAAGATGCTTATAGTAACTTTCACAATCCCCCCTTGGAATATGTTTATCTAAAAGCCCCAATAATACATCTTGCCAAAGCATATACCTTGCTGAATTACTTGATAGCATAAGTTCCTCATAATTTTGCCTTTTTTCTAATTTTTCTAAGGTAAAGAAATCTGAAAGTAAACTACCTGTACAACTTAGAAATCTTTTTTTTAGATACTCCTTGTCAGTTCTTTTTTCATAACAGTATTCTGCCTCTAGTAAAAGCCCCGGAAGACAACAAAATATATTTGCCTCTGCACCATTATCTGCCCATACAGTATTAATTACTTCCTGTACTTTATATTTTTCACATGCCCTCATTGCAGGCATCATTACAGTAAATGTCTTTTGATAATCAGGTACAGCTCCAAAGTTTTGAAATGTTGCCCCTGCAAATATTATAGTTCTATTAAAGGACTGATGTTTCATTAACATTTTTTCATAATCTTTAACTTGATCATGATAATAATCCCAATAAACTAGAGAAATTTCAACCGGTACTGCCTTTATGATGTCTTCCGGTATGTAAGCATTAGCATCATAATAATCCCCTGTTGTAGAGGCAACACGAAAATACATATCACTCCACATAATAGCTTTAAGACCTTTATTTCGACATATTTCCATAACTTTTGTAAGATGTTTGTTTAAAATGTCAAAACGATTACAATCCCCATGTTTGTTGAGATAATTTCCAAGTCCTACATTATGTGCCTCGTCCATGCCTATATGTATACGCCTACTTCTAAAAGGTGCTACTGCCTCAGTAATTATTTCTTCTAAAAAATCATAAGTTTCCTTTTCATCTACTAATAAAATATCCCCTGTATCTCTAATCTGTTCAGTATAGTCCCACCTAAGCATTGTAGAAAGATGCCCAAGCGTTTGTATGCAAGGAAACATTTCAATACCAAAATATTCAGCATATATATCACATTCTCTTAGCTCTTTTTTTGTATATCTTCCACGCATATATCCAAAATATGGTTTACCCTCTACTTCATAAGTATCCTCTGTATAAAGCATAAGTACATTAAGCCCCATAAGTGCCATATACTCAAGTAACCTTTTTATTTCAGATTCTTTTAAAACTGCATTTCTTGAACAGTCAATCATTACATCATTATTTTTAAAGCAAGCATTTTCACAGATATTACACTCTTGTGTATTTCCTAGAAGTTCTCCATTCAAGAGTCCCATAGCCCTAAAAAAATGAATTTTTTCTCGATATTCTATTAAATATTTGTTGCCCCTACCGGTAAGTTTTAAATCAAATTTTTCAGTCTTTGAAACTGATATAATTAGCTCTTTAGAATTTTGTCTAAAGATATTTGGTAATCTTTTTACTAGCAAGGAAATGCCTGTTTCCAACTCGTAAGTTTCGCCCTCAAATATTACATTTTCTATTTTGTACATTTTGTTTTACCTATTAAATAATATATATAATTATTTTTTACTTTCAGTTAGGCAAAACTAACCACCATAGCTAAAAGTTTTGTTAGCATTATTCTCATAATCACGAATATTAAAGGCAAGATTTATGTTTGTATTCTTACCTATAAATGTTTCAGGACTTACTATTTCAGACCATGGCATACGCAGTTCATAAACTGTTATATCGCCATTTCTAGTGATTTTACCCTGTACTCCATATTCTGACTGTGGCATAACTCCACCTACAACTACATCAAACATTTGGCTATAATTTCTATATACTACTGTTCTGTTATCATCATAAAAATCAGATAAAGCCATATCAATGCGTGTATCATGTCGTTGTGTTACAGTAGGTGCTAATGTTAGATAATACAAATCATCATAGTAAAAACGTACCGGATCTTGCTTTGCCCAATGAATATCATCTTTAACTATTGCAGCAGTATACAAATATTCATTATCCCACATTGCATAAACAGTGCCTGAAAAGTCATTTGAATCATTATTTTTTCCTAAATTAAAATCTGATAATTTATATTGCTCTAACCATTCCTCATCTTCTATAACTCCGTCTATTACCGGTAAATTAAAATCTGCCTTTTTTAATGCCTTTATTTTAGTACCTTTATTTTCCTTATATCCGTATGAACGAGGAACATCTCCAAGTGAAAATTCAATTCTATCTCTATCACCTAGAACTAACTCTCCAACAAATTTTTGTTTATCTTTTGTAAGTTCTTCCGGTATGTCAATAAAATATTCTGCTGTTTCATTTGGAAAAATATCAGTAACTGTAACAGGCTCTATTAAAAAGCTTTTTGGCTCTTTCATGTTAATTGTTCCATTGATAATCCTATCACTATTATTATTTTTAATTTCAACACGAAGTGCCCATGCATTAGAGGCTGTTGCCTTATTTTCTTCGACTTCATGAGATACTTCATGTGGAATCACACTCACTTTAACATCTGCCTGTTTTTTTGCGTAGTTTACAGGAAGAAGAAACCATGCATTACACTTTCCGGCTTTTGAAAGTTTTACTGATACAAAATCTCTATATATTTCTGTACCATAATCTTGACGGCGTTCTTCATATTCTGCTTTCTTAGGAAGTTTATTAGCTTTTACTTTTATTACAGCCATTGTTCCAAACTTCTCAGTAGACACATCAAGATTATCTCTTGCACTACATTCTATTTCTGTATCCCATTCAGTTGAAAGTGTAAATTCTTCCTCACTTCCCTTAGTAAGTTCAATACTATTTTTATCAATATAAAACAAAGGTACAGATAGTTTAAACTCTTCGCCTACATATTCAAAATACATTGGTTGATCACTTATTGTAAATGTATAATATCCCTCATCAGAATATAGCTCCTCTGAGTTTCCATTAATGTCATACAATATTCCGGAGGTAGCCCCTAAGTTAAGTGAAATATTTTCGCAGTTTCTATCTGCATACATCATTACAACATGTTTTTCACCCTTTTTAAATCGATGTATCCATACACTACCCTCTTGAATACTATCTTCATATTCTGCATTTTCAGTAACTGACAAATAATTAGCAGTAGCTAGATATGCCTGTTTTGGAACATTGGCATTCTTTTTTACATCTCTACCTCTTAGTATTCCAAACCAGTCCTCATTATCTTTAAAATCTTTTTCTTTTGTCTGCATCTCATAAAACATGTATTTATCTTCAAGATTATATGCTTGTACTTCTGCAAACTCCCTAACTAAATTGACCCCTTGCTGTTGTTCAGTATTATACTGAAAAGAAGATGAGGTATTTCCCTCTGTACCCCATATAGGAACATCTGAAAATCCTGCCGCATCAAGTGCATCACGAACCTCTTTATGATAATCCCACCATTTTTTAGATTCAGGAGAACCTGCCTCTTGATAAAGATGTATTGCTACTGCATCACAGTTTTTTCCCTCGCCTCCTTGCAACATTCTCACTGTCCAATCTGCTGCACTTCTTGAAACAGACATGCTTATTACATAACAATCAGGATTGCCTCGCTTAAGTCCCTTATAAGCTGCATACATTGCTCTGCCATATTCCTCAGGCGATAATTCCTCAACTCTTTTAAAATTTGCCTCATTTCCAAGATTCCAAATATCTACTAATCCCTTATAATCTGCCGCTGCTCTAGCAGATGCCTCCTCAAGTGCAGCAAGAGCCTCCTCTGTCTTTGCTACATCTGTCCATACCATTTTAGAACCGTCAGGATTTGTATATACCGGATTCCAAAGCGACCACATTGCAACAGTCTTAATTCCCATATCTGCAACTTCACGATAAAAACCGGGGGATTTTTGTTCAGTTTCAGCTATCCCTCCATACACGCCTTTAGAAGTTTCATAAGTACTCCACCTAAGTCCAACTGTCCTAAGATACCCTATTCCCAAAATATCTGTCTGTTCTTTTATTTTGTCCCAATCAGACCACCTGGTAACATGAGCATTTGTTCCAAAAAACTTACTTTTTACACCTTTTGTAGGTGCATTTACAACTGCAAACTCCATACCGTCGTCATCTGTTGTCAGTCCTGTATTTTTAAATCCCTCAATCGATATTGTGTATATATCATACCTACTTACTACCGGTTTTATAGTATCACTGACTGTTTCACCTTTTTTAACTACTATTTTATGAGGTTCTGACTTCCAAACAATATCTCCTGTATGGTCTTTAACATAGTAAGTAACATTAGCCTCTTTATCTGTATTTGATTTATTTTGAAAATTTATATCTACTTCTATATCACTTAAACTAGTATATATATTTCCAGCTTTAGATACCTGATTTTCTTTTACAACATTATAAGTATCTTGTTCTTTTTCAACAAATTGATTACTCTCATTTTTTTTATTATCTAATGTTTGTATCTTAACTTCTGTATTGTTATTATCCATGTTACTTGGATATGCAAAACATAAATAAGACGGAATATATAAACAAACAAGTACTAAAGCTAATACTCTTTTCATCATAAAACTCCTTTATCTAACTATTATCCCTTTACTCCACCAAGACTCATTCCACCCATAATATGCTTTTGGAATGCCACGAATACTATAATCTGTGGTACAATGGAAAATAATATCATAAGCATCTGATAATCCATTGTAAGTCCTGATGTCTTTGCCATATACATTTGCATTCCTAACACTCTTTTTGCAGGATCACTTATAACTAAATACGGCCAAAGAAAATTACCTATTTGTGCATTAAATGTAAAAATAGCAGCTGTCATTATCATGGGTTTGCTTAATGGTAAAACTATGCTGAAAAAAATCTTCAAATTTGATGCACCGTCTATCTTTGCCGCCTCAATCAGTGAATTTGATATTCCGTCAAATGCAGTTTTAAATAAAATAATATGAAAAATATTAGCACCTGCTAACAACCATATCGGCCAATAAGTATCTAAAAGATTTAGATGAAGATATGGTACATCTTTAAATGTTATATACAAAGGTGCAAGATTTAATGTAGTCGGCATCAGCATAAAAGCAAATAATAATGTATTTACAACTCCACTTCCCTTTGGTTTAAGCTTAGAAAGAACATATCCTGCAAGCCCCCCTACAAATACGTCCATAATTACACAACCCAAAGCCATAATAAATGTATTTATATAATATTTATAAAACTTCATCTGATTCCATAAGTTAATTAATTTTGATAAATTAAATTTTTTTGGAAAGAAACGCACCGGAGGTGTATATATTTCAGCACTATCTTTAAATCCACATACAATTAACCAAATTGTTGGAATAAACACAATCATACAGTATATAAGCATTATAATTACTAATATAAAATATAATATTTTATATCTTCTGCATTTCATATCTGAAGTACGCAAAATTCCATTATTCATACAGCCTCCTTACATCTGATTTTCCTCTATATGCTTACTTGCCTTAAAGTAAATAAGTACAAGGATAGACAAAGTAATAAACATTATTATCCCAAGTGCCATAGCAAATTGTGGCTTATAGTTGACAAAAGCATAGCGATAATTTAAAAGCCCAAGTGTCAATGATGAATTATTTGGCCCACCGTCAGTCATCTGCAATGGCTGTTCCATAATATTAAATATACTTATTATCTGTCTTAGGAAAAATAAAATCAGCATGCCTGACATCTGAGGAATAGTTACTATTTTTATTCTTTGGAAAAAACCTGCTCCGTCCATTATGGCGGCCTCATACAACTCTGTATTTATCCCTTGTAATCCTGCAAAATAATAAATTGCTGTTGCTCCCATTCCTGACCAAGTCATGCTGATTATAATATACAATATAGTAAATTTTCCGTCTTGTAACCATGCATAAGGTTTGATATTTGCTACTCCCAATGCCATATTTAATAAACCACTTCCGTCAGGAAAATACATAAAATACCAAAGCATTGATACTGCTACTGCCGGAATAATGCTTGGAAGATATACTATCAGCCTAATTGCTTTCCTAAAACGCCTCATTTCATTCATAATAATTGCAATAGCAAATGGTATAATAAATCCAATAAGTATTGACCATAGCACATATACCCAAGTATTTACAAATGCTTTAAAAAAAACTGTATCCTTAAGTACACGAGCATAGTTGTTAAAACCAGCAAATCTAGTGGGCTGTAAACCTTTCATATCAAACATAGACCAGTATGCACTCAAAATCTGTGGACGTATTACTAGAAAATATATACATAACAAAGCCGGAGTAAGCAGTAGCCATGCATTTATTTCTTTTGTAAAAGCATTTCGGATATTTCCAATATTCTTATGTTTCTTCTTTCCTCTTTCAATAAACATACTGTTCACCTATATTCTTTTACTTAGCATAATCCAGATTATTTTTCTGGAAATCACTTGCTGCATTTTTAAGTAGAGTTTCCGGGTCTGCATTAGGATTTGTCAAAACCTCCTGTATACAAGAATCTAAAACTGCATACAATGCCTGTGCATCTATCGGTTCTTCTGTCTGAAGTTGTAAGTCTTTCTTGTTATAAAGCTTAATATGATTTAAATTAACATTTCCATATTCCTCATATAGTTTCTTTCTGTACTCTACTAATGGGCTATTACTCTTCCAAGGACTAGGATTTTCCAAACCAATTACGGCACTGTTGGAACTCTTATCTGTTTCAACTTTCTTTAAAAGATTAGCTTTAATTTCATCAGTTAGGTTACAACTAACACCATTGTATTCCCACCAATCACATGCAGCCTTAATTTGTTCAGGTGTAGCATTTCTATCAACTATTCTTAAACCACCACTTACAAGAGAAATATGTTTAGCAGGCCCTGCCGGAAGTTGCAACATTCCTACTTTTTCAGGAGATAAACCACTGCGTACCATATAATTTGCCTGTGAAGATTCACTAATAGTCATTGCACATTGTTCGGTACTCATTTGAGTTATTACCTCATTACCGTCTACTAAAGTATTATTTGGTAAAACATCATATTTCCACTTTAAATCTTTTATAAAAGATAGTGCTTTAACTGCCTCCGGAGAATCAAATGCCGCCACCCATTTACCGTCTTGTTCTTTTTCAAATACAACACCATAACTCCATGCAATCGGCATAAATCTCCAACCACCATAATTATTTGTAGTAGGGAAAATAAAACCTGTTTTTCCTGTTTTCTCTTTTATTTTTACTGCTATTTCAGCCATTTCTTCCCAAGTCTTAGGTTGATATGGTGTTCCGTCTTCTTCTACATATCCTGCCTGAGCATATAAATCTAAGTTTACAAACAATCCCATATCATTAAGTTCAGACGGTAGAAAATATATTTTTCCGTCCTTAGAAATATTTTCCAATATAAAGTCTGTTGTATTCTCATAAAGTCCACGCTCTTTATATTCTTTAGTAAGATCTGCCGCATATCCCAACTCCATGATGTTTCTTGTTTCAGTAAGTGGTACATAATAAGTAGTTGGTAATGTATTGCCCTCTGCTTTTGCCATAAAAGATTGCACATCAAATCCCCATTTTGCATCTTCTACTATTACACCCGGGTGGCTTTCCTCAAAACTTTTTTTAATTTCCATTTGCTTTGCATATCTTTCAGGATCTTTATCAGGATTTGCAAAGAAATCTCCAACGGTAATAACTACCTCTTTACCTGTTGCATCTGCTTTTTTACTTTCTTTTTCAGTAGTGCTTTCAGAGCTGCTTTCATTTCCTGCTGATGAAGTATTCTCTGATGAGGTATTTTCATTTGTCTTTGTTCCATTGCACCCTGATAATGTTCCAACTACTAATACAGCACAGCATAAACCCATAGCCATTTTCTTTATACTACTACATTTTTTCATACAATTTTTCCTCCTTTACTTGGAATGATTTTTGTTTTCTTTTCATTGCTATTATTATTGTTCTTTAGCAATTAATTCTGATACAAGTATATTATCATCAATTTTTTATGTCAATTAACAGGTTTTTTAGGTTCTTATCTTTTTATTTTTGTGCATTTCTTACATATTCTTACTTTTTTTACATTCTCAACTTTTTGTAATATGCAAATACTAAGGACTAACATCTTGACTATACTTTGATTTATTTGATATAATTTTTTTGTAAGATTTGTTAATATAACAAAGGAAGACTACACAGATGAAAATGCTAACAATAAACAATAAAGAAAAAAAATCATTTATACATCTAATTTTTCTATTTATATTTCCGACAGTTATTTTATTTTCTGCCTTGATTATAATTACAGGCTTGAACTATTCTTCTACTATCAAAATCACAGAGGCTAATGCTGTTTCTTCTATGGTGCGTGCAGCTGAAACAAGTGAAACAAAAATCACTTCAATCCTAGATACCATGCGTATACTTATCCATAATTTTAATGCTCAAAACAATTTTGAAAATATTACAAATGATGACAACAATTCCTTACCACAAACACTTAGTTACATGAATACCTCTTATGAATACCTTGATAATATTTACATCATGGATTTAAATAATGAATTAATAGTTTCATCTGACGGTTTTCATAATTTTGAGGAGTTTTTTACCCATGAATACATTTACCAAAACTATGAACTTGCCTATTGGAAAGACTTTCGTTTTTATACTACTGAAAACTATCGCACTCTTTCGCCGACTATTGTTTCACATTCAGGAAAACTGTGTGCCGTAGTACCTATTGTATATAGAAAGCTTGAAGGACTATATCAGAACAATTTGATTGTTTTTAACATTAAGCTTGAAACTTTAATAAATTATGATTATCTAAGACATCTAACTAAAAGTTCATCTGCTTATATATTTAATAAATACACTTATGATATATTTGATTCAAATGGAAACTTAGTTGATAAAGATATGTTCCCAAGTAGCCTATATAAAAAGCTACTTGACACAAATCAAAATTCATTTTCATTTAAACATAATGGGAACATGATGCTAGTATCAACCTATTCCAAAAATAGTTCAATTATAGGTTATACATATTTTACTTTAATAGATACAAATGATATTTTAAGACCACTTCTTCCAAGATTTATTTTATCTGCAATACTTATAATAGCATTTGTTAGCATAAGTATTTTTGTAGCTATAAAAAATGCATACAAACTTTATGCTCCACTTTATGAATTATTACAAAGAGGAAATGGAATAGAGTCGGTTTGTGCAAGTGGCAATATTTTAAATGATATAATGCAGTATTCATCACTGACAAAAAGGCTTAATGCCTCCTATATACTGCCATGTGCACAGGAAAGATACCTTGTAAATTTTTTAAATTCAACTGAATACTATTTAGACGAGCAGGTAAGAAACTCCGTATCTGAATCTTTAAATTTTCCATATAATATTTTTGCTGTGGTAATTGTTCAACTCTCTCCCACTGCTCGTACCTTTGATAAGTATAATTCTACTGATTATGCAAATATTCAAAATGGATTTTATACACTAGTAAAAACTATATTTTCCAATACTTTTCATTGCTTTGTTCTGCCTACTGAAAAATCAATACTTTATATAGTTTTAAATGTTCAAAAATTAGAGGAACTAGACCAAATAGATAAAATACTAGGCGACATATATAAATCTATGCAAAATGAAATGGATTATGTATACCTATCTACCGGTAGGAGCAGTGGGTATTCAGGAATTGAGGGGCTTAAGCTTGCACATGCTCAGGCTAAGGAATCATTTACTATGTATGCCTCAAGCACTGACCGTATATCACTAAGTACAGAAGAAATGTCTGAACTTGATTTTACAAATAGCGATGAAAAAGAACTTTTTCTTGCTCTCTCAAAATCAGATAAGGAGAAAGTTGATTCCATACTAAAGAAAATATTTGATAAAAATACCAAACTTCCTGCCAGAATGAAAAAACAACTTATTGAGCATATACTCAATATTGTATTAAAAGTTATGCACCTTAAAAAATTTCCCATACCTAATGGTAAACTTGATTTTCAAATATTAAATGAATACTTGGGTCAACCACCCGAGGCTGCTTATGAGGATATGAAAGCACTTATAGATAAGTTTCTACAAGCAGATAAAAATAAAAAGACTAAAACTGATTACAAGGAAATATTAGATTATATGGAGGAAAACTATACTTCTGTAGACTTCACACTTGATGTACTTGCAAGTCATTTTAATATTAATCCAAGTCATCTCTCCTCTACCTTAAAAAAAGAGCTAGGAATTGGCTTTTTAGAATATATAACTGAACTTAGAATTAAAAAAGCTCAAGATTTACTAATCAATACAAATATGGATATAACAGAAATTGTACCCCTATGTGGCTTTGGAAGTGTTCAAACATTTTATAGAACTTTTAGAAATTCTTCCGGAATATCCCCCGGTAAATACCGTGAACAACACAAATAAGGTATATAAAATTTATATTCAAAGGAGTCATTATGCTTAAATGTACAGAACTATGCTGTGAATATCAAGAAAATCCCATTGGCTTAGACGTAGAAACTCCACGATTTAGTTGGAAACTAGAAAGTAATCATAAAGCAGTTGTTCAGACAGCTTATGAAATCATTATAGAAAATATATGGGAAAGTGGAAAAGTAAATTCTAATCAATCTATATTAGTACCTTATACCGGTTCTAAGCTATCTCCTAAGACCTGCTATAATTATAAAGTAAGAGTATTTGATAATTATGGCGAGAGTTCCTTATGGAGTTTCGGACGCTTTGAAACAGGTCTTAAAGATAGTAAATGGCAAGCAAAATGGATTACTCCGTCTGATAAAATATCAACTGTACCTGCCATTGCTACAACATTTAAGCTTAAAGCTAATATAAAATCAGCTAGAATATATGCCTCTTGCTATGGAATATATGAAATTCTACTTAATAATCAAAGGGTTAGCAATTCATACTTTGCACCGGGATTTACAGCATATCAAAAACGACTTCAATATCAGACCTATGATGTTACAAATCTTCTAGTTCAAGATGAAAATTTTATTGAAATGAGAATTGCAAATGGTTGGTGTTGTGGTAATTTTCCGGCAGGTTTTCATAATTTTTATAACATTCCAAAATCGGCACTACTTCAACTTGAGGTAAAATATTTGGATAATTCTGTACAACTTATATACACTGATGAAAATTGGAATTCTTATGCTACTCCTATTATCTTTTCAGAACTTTATGACGGAGAATGTTATGATGCTAGATGTGAATACTTAACTAAAAAACATTTTCCGGTATCAGTTGCTACATTTGAATATAATAATTTAGTTGCACAAGAGTCTGAACCTGTGCGTATAATTGATTCAATTAAACCAAAACAACTTATTATTACTCCAAAAGGAGAAACTGTATTAGATTTTGGTCAAAATATGGTAGGTTGGGTTGAATTTAGGGTTAAAGGAAATAAGGGAGATAAAGTTTGTTTAAGGCATGCTGAAATGTTAGATAAAGAGGGAAATTTTTATAATGCTAATTTACGCTCAGCTAAACAAACTACTGAATATATATTATCAGGAAATGGCAAAGAAATTTATCACCCACATTTTTGTGTACAAGGCTTTCGCTATGTAAAAATTGAGGAATTTCCCAAAACTCCTCAACTCTCTGACTTTATTGGAAAAGTTGTATCAAGTGATATAAAGCAAACAGGAAGTTTTTACTGCTCTTTACCACTTTTAAATCAATTATTTGAAAATATAATTTGGGGACAACGTGGTAATTTCATAGACATTCCAACAGATTGCCCTCAAAGAGATGAACGTCTTGGTTGGACAGGAGATGCACAGGTATTCATGGCTACTGCTTTGCAAAATATGAATTCAGCTTTATTTTTTAAAAAATGGCTAAATGACATGCAGGCTGAACAGCGAAATGACGGTATGATTCCTATTATGATTCCTGCAATGCATGCAAATAAAACCTCTTCAGCTTGGGGCGATGCTGCCACAATATGCCCTTGGGAGTTTTATTTGGCTTATGCCGATTCCGATCTTTTGCGTAAGTATTACCCAAGTATGAAACTTTGGGTTGAATATATAAAAAATCAAGGACAAAATCCATATCTATGGGACAGTGGTTTTCACTATGGAGATTGGCTTGCACTTGACTCGCCTAGTGGAAGTTTTGAAGGCTTGACCTCACATGCCTTGATTGCAACTGCATTTTATGCTCATTCTTGTGATATTTTATCAAAATCAGCTAAAATACTTGGTTATACTGAAGATGCCGACTACTATCATTCTCTTTTTGAAAAAATCAAAGAAAACTTTGCAATTAAATTTATTGATAATGACGGACTCCTCAAGGAAAGCACACAAACTGCTTATGCTCTTACATTAAAATTTAATCTTACAGAAAATAAAAATAAGCTTTGTAAGCACTTAGCTAACCTAATTAAAGCTAATGGCAATCATCTTAATACAGGCTTTGTAGGTACACCATACCTTTGTAATGCCTTAGCAGAAAATGGAGAATCAGCCGCAGCTTATTCATTGCTTTTTCAAGAAGATTTTCCGTCTTGGCTATATTCAGTAAAAAAAGGAGCTACTACTATTTGGGAACACTGGGACGGCATAAAGCCTGATGGAAATTTTTGGAGTCCTGAAATGAACTCATTTAATCATTATGCTTATGGTTCAATAGGAGATTTTTTGTATAAGCATTGTGCAGGCATAAATACAGACCCTACACAAGCCGGATATAAAAAAATTATTATTTCACCTATAATTGATAGTAGATTAAGCTATGCAGGAGCTACTATTAATACTCCTTATGGCATTGTGTCCTCTAGTTGGACTTTAAATAACAAACTTTTCAAATTACATGTTGTAATCCCTCATAACACTAGTGCTACAATACATCTTCCTGATTTAAGTACTTATAATGTCGGCTCAGGAGAGTATCATTTTTCTAGTTATGTTGGAAATGGGGTATAATGTGGACTTCCTAAAAAAGGCTACCTAAAACTAATAGTTTAAGGTAACCTTTTTAATATCATTTTACAACTTTTTCTTTTTATTAGCTACTATAACTGCTTGCAAAACTATAAAGAAACAAAGGAGTGCAGAAAGCGTAATTCTGACCCACCAACTAGAAAGTGTGCCTTGAGCAGTTATAAGACTAGTAATAGTTCCTTTAATTAGGACACCTACAAGAGTTCCGATAACTGTTCCTACACCACCACTAAGCAGAGTTCCACCTATTACTGCCGCTGAAATTGCGTCCATTTCCATACCTTTTGCCTGCTCTACAAATCCTGCACAACTTGTTAAGCAAAATAAAAACCCACCAAGTCCTGCCAAAATCCCACTTAACATATAAGCTGCAAGTTTAGTTTTCTTAATATCAATTCCCATCATCAAGGCACTTTGCAAATTTCCACCTATTGCATAAAGTTTGCGTCCAAACTTGGTATATTTTAACATAATGCTAATAAGTATAACTACTACAACTGCTATTACTACTGTCGGATAAATGTACGCAGCTTGATAAACTCCTTTTTTATTATAAGTTCCAAAAGGCATGTATATCTTATAATTTGCCCACTGTAAAAATAATTCATTTTTAATTGAAATCATTTCCGTACTTATAACAGCCGTCATTCCACGTCCAAAAAACATTCCTGCTAAAGTTATAATAAATGGTTGAATTTCAAGATATGCTACAAGATATCCTTGTACAATTCCAAACATAAGTCCTATTAAAAGAGAAAATAAAAAAGCACTGTAAGCACTCATTCCCTTTTTTTCCATAACAAATGCAGAAACCATACACACAAGGGCTGTAACTGAACCAACTGAAATATCAATTCCTCCAGTAATCATTACAATGGTCATTCCACAAGCTATGACTATAAGTCCTGCATTTGACAAAAAAAGATTTAGAAACATTTGTGGTTTTGCAAATCCTTTATTGGAAAATATTATCATTCCTGCTATATACATAAGAAAGAACAGTATAATTGTAGTCAATAGAAGAAACATATTACTATTAAGTTTTAATTTAACTTTTTTCATATAATTTTCTACCTGCCTTTAAAGATTTTAGTACTGAAATATTTTTATAAAGAATCGGACTTTGTAAAACTACTATGATAACTACTACTATTGCCTTATATACCGGCAACTGGTCAGAGGATACATTCATAGCATACAAAGTTGTAGTAAGTGCTTGAATAGTATATGCACCTATGACAGAACCGATTAGATTAAATCTTCCTCCTCCTAAAATATTTCCTCCTAGAGCTACTGCTAAAATTGCATCCATTTCCATGTATAAGCCTATATTGTTTGCATCAGCCGAATATATACGACTCGAGCTCATAATACCTGCAATTCCTGCCAGAAAACCACATATAACATAGGTTAAAAATCTAATCATAGTAGAATTTAAGCCTACAAGCCTTGATGCAGAGGCATTTACACCTACTGCCTCAATATATAAACCGAGTGTAGTTTTCTTTAAAATAATACTTATTAAGATTACTGAAATTAATGCAAAAAATATAGGTGTGGGAAATACTCCTACATATCCACCCATAATCTTATAATTTTCAACTCTTATATAGGTAATCTGTCCTTTTGTTATAAGTTGTGCGATTCCTCTACCTGCTGTAAAAAGTATTAAAGTCGCAACCATAGGTTGTATATTTAATTTTGCTACAAGAATACCATTAAAAGCACCACATAAAGTTGCTGCTAAAAGTGCAACTAAAATAGCTATAAAAAGAGGATTTTTAAAACTAGTTACAGATACTTCTCCTCCTGATAGTATTTCACAACAAACTGCACCTGCAACTGCCATTACTGCACCTACGCTTATATCCTGTCCTCCTGAGGCGGCAGTAACTAAAGTCATACCTGTAGCAAGAATTACAAGTTCTGAACCTCTATTTAGTATGTCTATCACATAGCCATAAAGGACACCATTTTTTATAGATATTTCAAAAAAGTTCGGCGTTTTAATTAGGTTTATTATTAATACAATAACAAGACATACTAAAGGTAAGAATAAGCGTTTTTCAGTTATTTTTTTTAAATTTTTCATTCTTCGCCTCCTGCTATTGTATTCATAACATTTTCTTGCGACATCTCAGTTTCATTTATCTCGCCTACTTGCTTTCTATCTCTTAAAACAACTATTCTCGAGCAAGTGCGTAACATTTCCTCTATCTCAGACGAAATAAATGTAACTGCCTTTCCCTCTTCTGAAAGCTTTAAAACAAATTTTTGTATCTCGGTCTTAGTTCCTATATCAATTCCTCTAGTAGGCTCATCTAAAATCAAATATTCAGGATTAGTAAAAAGCCACCTACCTATAATGACTTTTTGTTGATTTCCTCCTGATAGATTTTTAATTGGAGTTTCACGGTCAGCAGTTTTAATCTTTAGTAAGTCAATATATTTGTCTGCGATTTCCTCCATTTCCTTTTTGCTCATGGGTTTAAACATACCTTTTTTAGCCTGCATAGCTATAATGATATTTTCTTTTACAGAGAGGTCTTCTATAATTCCGTCTTTTTTTCTATCTTCCGGCAAATATGCTATCCCATTTTTAATTGCATCTAATGGAGTATTTATTTTTACCTTTTTTCCAAAAATCTTTAATTCTCCACTATCTGCCTTATCTGCTCCATATATAGAGCGTACCATTTCAGAGCGTCCTGAACCCAAAAGCCCTGCAAGCCCTAAAATTTCGCCTTTATTTACATGAATACTAAAAGGTTTTATAGTTCCTGTATGACATAGGTCTTTAGTTTCTATGACCGGTACTTTTTCTTTATCATACTTTTTATATTCGCTCTTTATATCTGCAAGATCATCAAAATCTTTTCCAATCATTTTTGCTACTAATTCCACTCTAGGTAGTTTATCTATCTCATATTCTCCAACAAGTTCTCCATTTCTAAGAACTGTTATACGATCACAAACTGCATATACCTGTTCAAGAAAATGTGTAACAAATATAATGCCTACACCCTCATTACGAAGTCTTTTCATAAGTCTAAAAAGCTTTTCTACTTCTTCATCATCAAGCGATGAAGTTGGCTCATCAAGTATTAAGACTCTACATTTCATATCCACTGCACGAGCTATTGCAATCATTTGCTGAACTGCCAAGGAACACTCATCAAGTAACTTAGTAGGGTCGATTTCTATTTTTAAATCATTAAGCACTTCCTTAGATTTTCTTTGCATTGTTTTCCAGTCTATAAGACCAAATTTTCTAGGTTCTCTTCCTATGAAAAGGTTTTCTGCAACACTTAAATTAGGGCATAAATTTATTTCCTGATATACTGTACTTATACCATTATTTTGTGCCTCATTTGGAGAATGATTTATAATGCTTTTTCCTGCAACATTTATATTGCCACTATCAAGTTCATAAACACCTGTAAGTACCTTAATTAGTGTAGATTTACCTGCACCATTTTCGCCCATTAAAGCATGTATTTCTCCTTTTCTAAGAAAGAAATCTACATTGGATAATGCTTTAACCCCGGGAAAGCTTTTATTTATATTTTTCATTGACAAAACAATGTTTTCTTCCATATCATACCTGCTTTCATACTAACAAGACAAAATATTTATTTTATAATAATTTGGAGCTGTTGCGAAAATAATTTTGCGACAGCTCCAATATTGCCCTCTAGTTAATAAAACCTGTTAGTTAGTTAGTTAGTTAATTAATATACTCTCTTATCAAGGATTTCTTTTGTTATCTGTGTAACAGGATAAGCTGTACCGTCTACATCTACTGATGTAACTGAATTATCATAAGAGAATATAGCTCCCTCTACATATTTCTTTTTATCAACTTGCTCTCCATTTTCAAGAGCCTTAATTATTTCTTCTACTCTAGGGCCATGAAGTGGGTTACACTCAGTATTTAATGAAATCTTGCCACTTAAAGTATCTGTTAAACCTGCATTTGTAGAGTCAAATGCCATAACTATCATATCTCCGTCAAGTCCTACCTTATATCCTGCTGCCTCTATTGCGTCAATAGCACCAAAAGCCTCATTATCATTTTCACAATAAACTATATTTATATCCTTGCCGTACTGTTTTAGCATAGATTCCATAACTTCTTGTCCTTTTGCCTGTGTAAACTCTCCTGAGGCTTGAGCAATAAGTTTCATATTAGGGTTTTTATTTATCATTTCCTCTAATCCCTTTGTACGTCCTATCTGTGCAGATGCTCCGATAGTTCCTTGAATATCTACTATATTGCAAGGTTTATCTGCCTTTCCTGCCACCTTTATATAAGCCTCTATCCAAGCTGCCGCTTTTTTACCCTCAAGCTCGGAGTTAGTGCCTACCCAAGCAGTATATAAGTTATCATCAGAAACATTTACCATTCTATCCACTATAATTACAGGTATACCTACATCTTTTGCCTCTTGTAATACAGTATCCCAACCTGTTTCTGTAACAGGTGCAAGTACAATATAATCAACTTCTTGTTGAATAAAGTTACGAATTGCAATTATTTGATTTTCCTGCTTTTGTTGTGCATCATCAAAAATAAGCTCATATCCATTTTCTTCACTAAATGTTTTCTTCATAGACTCAGTATTGGCAGTTCTCCAATCTGACTCAGCACCTACTTGTGAAAAACCTATAGTAATCAACTTATCTGATTTCTTTGAATTTTCTGCCTCTTTTTTTGTTTCTGCATCTTTTTTGCTTTCTTCAGTATTTTCTGCTTTACTTTCCTTAGAAGTTTCTGCTTGTGTAGTTGTGTTATCTGTTGATTTGGTGCAAGCTGACATAGATACAAGCATACAAGCTGATAATAAAGTTACTAAAAGTTTTCTTTTCATATTAAGTCCTCCATGTATTCTTTATATTTTCCGAATTATAATAGTTAAAAGTAAACTGTTTTCTTATATAACTTTCTTCTATTATCTGAATATAATTATAACTATATTAAAATAAATATACATAATTTTTCTTATGTTATAAGTTGAATAAATTATTGAATTAAATTAGTAAGTTTATTTTTTTACGAAATTAGTTTATTTTTTTACATATATGTACTTTAGCAACTGTTCCCTGACCATATTTTGAGCTTATACTTACACCATAATTTTTTCCAAAATATAATTTTATTCTTTCATTTACTGCAAGTAAGCCAAAACCTACTTGTTCTGATTTTTCCATAGAGTAACTTTCCAAGGAGTTAAGTATACTTTTTAATTTTTCTTTTTTTATACCGATTCCATTATCTAAAACTATAAGAAAAATATCATTCTCACATTTAGTACAGCTTATCTTAATTTTACTTTTTCCACGTTTTTCTTTAACCCCATGATATAGGGCATTTTCAACTAAAGGCTGTAAACTTAATTTTGGAATTAACAAATTATTCAGTTCACTTGGTAAGTTGATGTCATATTCTAAAATGTCTTGATACCTTATTTGTTGAATATCGAGATAAGATTTTGTATGCCTTATTTCCTCCTCAAGTCTTATAATATCCTTTCCCTTTGAAAGAATAGTTCTAAAGAAAACTGATAGATTGGTAAGCATATCAACTGCTAATTCAGACTTTTCTGCCTCTACAAGCCATACAATAGTATCTAAGGTATTATATAAAAAATGAGGATTAATCTGAGCTTGCAAAAGTTGTAATTCTACTCTATGCCTTTCCTCCTCTTCTCTTTTTATACTTTCAAAAAGCATACTTATCTTTTGGGACATGTTTTGTATTCCTAGATTTAGCTCATCAATCTCTTTATAGTTTGATTTAATATTTGGAATTGTAAATTCTCCTTTGCCGACCTGCTTAACATTTTCGCATAGTTTGCCTATCGGTTCTGTAATACTTTTTGAAAAACGCAGTCCATATCTAAATAAATATACTGAAATTCCTATTACAAATATAAATGTAGAAATTATGACTATTTGTATATACTGATTCATTTTTTGCTTTAAATCTGCCATATATCCTGCCTCATAGTATATATAGTCATTTATCTTACCTTGAATTAATCTTGTTAATATATAAATGTTATTGTCAAGCTGCTGCATTTTACTATCATAATTATGTGTATTTGAAATCAGATACATTTTTTCCTTTAGATTAGTACAATAATTTAAAATGTTTTGTAAAGTCCTTTTACTCTCTTTCCTATACGTCGTTTTCTTAAGAGAATCAGCCAAATTCACTGCCTCCTCTACATCAGAGATTGGGAGAGTAGTTTGTTGTTTACTTCCCACACAGTAATAATACATTTTCAAATCTACTGCCTTTTTAAAATCTATATTAAATGTACTGCTTATATTTACATTATGTGTAATTCTGCTATATTTTGCCTCATAATAAACAAATATCAAAAGAATAAGCAAAAAACAAAAAACTAATGGCAATAACATTTTCATTATAATTTGCCTTAATCGCCTATTTAGACTCATAGTTTTTACTCCTCTTATTTCTATATTCTTTAGGAGTACAACCTTGAAGTTTTTTAAATAGAGAACTAAAATAATGTGGATCTTTATAACCCACTTCATAAGCTATTTCTCCTGAGCGTTTATCTGTACAACTAAGTAGTTCCTTTGCCTTTTTCATTCGTAATTCCGTAAGATATTCAATAAATGTTTTTTTCATTTCCTGACTAAATAAAGCACTAAAATGATTTGCACTTACATTTACTTTTAATGCTACACTACTTAAGGACAGTTCTTGATCCATATAGTTATTTTCAATAAATGTAAGTGCATTATATATATACCTGCTTTGAGTGTTTTCTTGCCTTAGATTTATACTTTTTTCTAAAATATTTTTAATAATATTTATTGCATCTTCTTCATTAAGCATATTTTCAGAACAAATAATTTTAAGGTATTCATCAAGTTCTTTTTTATCAAATCCAAGCTTTTGGATAAATGAAACTGAGATAAAATATATATTTAAAAGATTATATTTGAAAAATATTTTAGATTTCAGTGCCCTTTCTCCAAGCTTTTGTAGATACTGTTTTACAAAATCATCTATCTCTTCCGGCAAGGCATTATTTAAAAAATTAAGTATAAATTCAGAGTTTAATGCACTTACATCTATATTCTTTAACTCGCTATTTTCATCTATAAGTTCAAACTCCTTATTAAGATAATTTGTAGCAGATACTTTCATAGCTTTACTGTAAGAATCATAGAGTGTACTTAATCTCTCCACCTCTTTTTTAAACTTTAGATAATAGTTTTTTTGTATATTTTCATTTTCAAACTTAGTGCGTATATCCTCAAGAACTTCTATAAAGTCTTTTTTTCTTATTGGCTTTAGAATATATCTTTCAACTCCAAGATATATTGCCTGCCTTGCATATTCAAACTCATCATATCCACTCATAATAACAATTTTAGTATCCGGAAATTCTTTTCTTATGAATTTACTAAGTGTAAGACCGTCCATAAACGGCATTTTTATATCGGTAATGACTACATCAGGCTTTATTTGTCGTATTAAAGAAATGGCTAACTCCCCGTCCCCTGCCTCCCCTGAAAGCTCATAACCATACTCTGACCAAGGGATTATCTTTTTCATTCCCTCTCGTATTACAACCTCATCTTCTACTAAAAACACCTTAATCATAATTCCTCCCAAAAATAAAAACCCTCAAACATTGCAGAAAGCAATACTGAGGGTTCTTTTTAACTAATTTTTACAAAAACAACTTTCCTGATAACTTCTCTATTTCAAGTCCCTTTATATAACTTTCCATAAATTTTTCAAAACCTAGAACATCTTCTACATTTGGTTTTAGGCTTACTCCTATTTTACCAACAAAGACTTTATTTGAAAGATAATTTTCAAGACTCTCATTTTCATCACTATTTATCATATAAGAGGCTAGGAGTGCAATTCCCCATGCTCCTCCCTCTCCTGCTGTATCCATAACTGTAACAGGTGCATTTATAGCTGCCGCCATAATACTTTGACCAACTTTTTCAGTCTTAAACAGACCTCCATGACCATACATTTTATCAATTTTTACTTTTTCATTTTTTATAAGAATATCCATTCCTATTTTTAATGCTCCAAGACAAGTGTATAGATTTACTCTCATAAAATTTGCAAGATTAAATTTACTTTCAGGCTTTCGCAAAAACAAAGGTCTGCCATTTTCAATTTTGGTAATGTGTTCACTTGAAACATAACCATAGGAAAGTAAGTTACCACAATCCTTATCTCCGTTTAGGGCATGATTATAGAGTGTTTTATATAATTCATTTGTTTCTAATTTTGCCCCTATCAAATCGGCAAATTCTCCAAAAAGCCCTACCCAAGCATTTAAATCGGAAGTGCAGTTATTAGAGTGAACCATTGCAACCAAATGTCCTGACGGTGTTGTAACAAGGTCAAGTTCAGGGTAAACTTTTGATAATTCTTTCTCAAGCACAACCATTGCAAAAACAGAAGTTCCGGCTGATACATTTCCTGTTCTTTTTTCTACACTATTTGTAGCAACCATACCTGTTCCTGCATCTCCCTCCGGAGGGCAAAAAGGAATACCTGCAAGTAATTCGCCACTTTTATCAAGTAATCTTGCTCCCTCTTTGCTCAAAAAACCTGCATTTTCACCTGCAACTAAAACTTTTGGTAAGATTTCTTTTATTTTTAAGTTTAAATTATTATCTGCCATTAGTTTGTCAAATTTTTCAAGCATGGAAATGTAATAGTCATTTGTATTTACATCAATCGGAAACATACCTGATGCCTCTCCTATGCCTATCACTTTTTTTCCTGTAAGTTTCCAATGAATATAAGCTGATAATGTTGTTATATATGAAATTTTTTCTACATGTTTTTCTTTATTTAAAATGGCTTGATAAAGATGTGCTATACTCCACCTTTGAGGTATTGGATAGTTAAATTCTTTTGTAAGTTTGGTAGCCGCCTCCTCGGTAATAGTATTTCTCCAAGTTCTAAATGGAACTAGTAGCTTTCCTGACTTATCAAATGCCATATAGCCATGCATCATTCCACTTATTCCGATTGCACCGATTTTTTTTAAGGTGATACCGTACTTTTCTTTAACATCTAGGGCTACCTTTGCATAGCTGTCTTGTAATCCACTTATTATTTCATCTAGGCTATATGTCCAAATGTTATTTTCATAATGATTTTCCCAAGTATGACTTCCTAAAGCAATAGTTTGATTATTTTTATCTATCAAAACAGCTTTAATCCTTGTTGAACCAAACTCTATTCCAAGTGCTGTATTTCCACTTAAAATCATTTCTTTTATACTATCCATATACTTATCCTCTCTAAAATATGCAGTCAGTCAAGTTTGCTATTGTCTTATAAGGGTGTTACAATGCTGATAAAGTTAATCTTGCAACAGCTCCATAAAACATCACAACAGTATATATTTTAAAATCTCCATAAATCCTGATACTTTAGTATAAAGTATACAAAATTTTCTAATACTTTAGTTCATGCTTTGTATTATATCACTTGATTTCTTGAAATGCAACAGCCTAACTATCTATATACTAGACTATTCCACTTTAATTCATTCTTAAAATTTCTGATATTTGTATCTTTGTCAATGTAAACTGCCTCAATTCCCATAGCAGCTGCAAAGTCCCCAAGTTGTTCTGCACTTAAATCATATGAAAATGAAGTATGATGAGCTCCACCTGCAAGTATCCAAGCCTCTGCTCCCACTGTTAAATTAGGTTCAGGTCGCCAAAATGCAGATGCCACAGGTAGATTTGGCATAGGAGTTTCTTGTGGTAAACATTCTACATCATTTATAATAAGACGAAATCTACTTCCCAAATCAATTAGAGAAACTGCAATTCCTTTTCCTGTTTTTGAGGTAAATACAAGTCTTGCAGGGTCTTCTCTATTTCCCATAGTAAGAGGATTTACTCTTATACCAATCTTACCATTTGCGATACTTGGACATATCTCAAGCATGTGTGATTGAAGTATTCCCTCGTTTTTCTTTGCAAGATTATAAGTATAATCTTCCATAAAAGATGTTCCTTTTGCGTCCTTTATATTTTCTGTCATAAGCTTCATAAGTCTTACAAGACCTGCTGTTTTCCAATCTCCCTCAGCTCCAAAGCCATAGCCTTTTTGCATAAGTCTTTGTATTGCAAGCCCCGGAAGTTGTCTAAGCCCTGAAAGCATTTCAAAATTGGTTACTATTGCTTGATAATTTTTCTCTTCTAAAAATCTTTCAAAGCCAAGCTCTATGCCTGCCTGAACACTTACATGTTCTCTAAACTCTTTTTCATCTCTACCGTCCAAGATAATATCATAAGTGCTATAATATTCCTCTACCAAACTATCAATATCTGCTTTTGAAACTTCATTCACATATTCTGCTATATCGGTAATGTTGTATGCATCTATTTCCCAACCTAGCTTAATATGTGCCTCTACCTTGTCGCCCTCTGTAACGGCAACATTTCTCATATTATCTCCTACACGAACTATTCGAAGATGACTGCTTTCTACTATACCGATTGCAGTAATCATCCAACTTGCAATGCGTTTTCTTACATCTTCATCTTCATGATAGCCTACAATAACCTTTCTTTCTATTCCCATTCTACTTACTATATGCCCAAACTCTCTATCTCCATGTGCAGACTGATTTGTATTCATAAAGTCCATATCTATAGTATCATAAGGAATTTCTCTATTAAATTGTGTATGCAAATGTAGTAAAGGCTTTCTAAATTCTTGAAGTCCTAGTATCCAAGACTTTGCAGGGGAAAATGTGTGCATCCAAGTGATAACTCCTGCACAGTTTTCGTCAGCATTAGCCTCATTAAAAAGCTTTCTTATAGAGTCATTTGAAATTAGAGTAGGTTTTAAAACTACTTCAAAAGGAAGTGTTTTTGACTGATTTAATTTATCTACTATTATTTTTGAATGTTGTGCTACTACATTTAAACATTCTTCTCCATACAAACTTTGTGAACCTGTTGCAAACCAAAACTTATAATTTTTTTTACTTAGCATAATCTCCTCCATTAAAATTGGTAATCATATGCTTATAATAAAAAATCAAGGCTTTATTTACAATTTCCTGTTCCTACTTTTCTTATAATAAAGTTACCTATTCCGACCGACATTTTGTAAATTATATAGTTTTATATGCTTTATAAGAGCTGTTGCGAAATAGCTATCCATATATATCTTGTCCCCCTATGGAGGACAAGATATATAATAGAAAGTATTTAAATTAGCAAACTCTGTTTCTCTACGAAAGACAAAAAGAACAACATTGCTAATGAAAATTAATTTTGCAACAGCCCCTAACTAAATAGTGATATATAACTTTATATTTAAAAATTTGTTTTGCAACAGTCCCTATAAAAATACCTATTAAATTATTTTTTAGTACATTTATATATGTAATAATCATCTCCTACATCGTAATAAAATTTTAACTCATCGCCGTCAAGCTCAAAACCTAGATCTTTATATGTTTCGTCATCTTCCATGATAACCCCTATATCTTCTAAAGAATCCCACTTTAATTTAGGTAATTTCTCGCCATTATAAGTTATTTTGACTGTATCTGCTGCAATTTCCAAAACTACACCTTTCGGGTCTTGTGTAGATGAGGCATCATCGCCTATTGAATCAGTTACTTCATAAGACTCCCATGTACCCACAAAGGCTTTGTTGTCCTCGTTGACCTCTAAATTATCAGTTTTATCTTCTTTATCTTTTTTAGACCTTTCCCTACGTTCTGCTTTTGATTCTGTACTCTCACTTTCAGTTTTCTTACTACAATATGTGAGTGTTGATAAAGATGCCATACATAAAATAATAACTACTAATTTTCTTAATTTCATAGTTTTCTCATCCATTTTTAATTCATTAAGTCTATGTTTTCCTCCATAAAGTTAGTACCTTTTAGAGTTTCTTTATTTATTGTGTACCAATCCAAAGTAGCTGTATGTGTAACCTCATCATTATAAAGATGTATTGATACTGTTCCGTCGCCATTTTCCTCTATACTGACATTTCGTGGCCTATAATTATTATGCCTTTCATAATGATTAAGTGCCAGTCTTAAAAGCTTTTCTTCACTAGGACTAAAAGCATCTTCACTAGATTTAACCTGTTTTGTTTCATTAGTTTCTGTTTTTTCTACTTGATTAGTATAGTTGTCAATGTAATTGCTATAATCAATTTCAATAGTATCTAGGTAAAATCTTGAAAAGCGTTTTATTTTTGATTTTTTTATAACCCCTTTAAATGGAAGTTCATTTAAAACTTTTTCATTTGACTGAATATTATATTCTTTAAACTTTCCATTTATTTCATATTCCTCATCTTCAATTCTTTTAAAACCAATAATTTCAGTACTATAAAATTTATAAGAGTCTGATTTTATGCCACTTGGAAACTTATATTCATTTTTACTTTCATTATAAGCAAGTTCTAAAAATTCATCTTTTACTTTTCTGCCGACTACATTTTCAAAATATTCATCTAAATCCTTTTTAGACACATAGTATATATATGAATATTCCACTTCCTCCTCTCTTAAAAGCCCTGCTGTTTTACAAAGCTTAAACCAAAATACAGGACTTGACTTATAATAGTCTTTGTTATCTTTGGTCGCACTAAGAGCAATTTCTGAGAGTAAAAACTTCCAATATTTATCTTCCCTCTCAAAATCTTCTCTAGCACTTTTACTATTATTTTTTTCTATGCCCTTTGTATTTAACTTTGAAGTAGTTTCAAAAGTATTTACATCTTTTTCCTTAATAACAGAACAAGCGTTTAATATCAAACTAAATAGTACACATACAAAACAAAATACAATTTTCCTCCTCTCTTTCATATTTAGCCCCCTTTAAAATTAATATTTACTCAAGTTTTCTATAAGTTGATTATACATAATGTTTAAAATATTTACCCCACCCATATGGGTAGTGTAAAAGCAAAAGTTTTATGGTAAAATTATACAAAATACATAGAGGAGGACATTATGAAAAAAAGACTTTTACTTGCACTTATTTTTAGCCTTTTAGTAACAAGTTCTTGCAATATTTTACCAAAAAAGGAAAATGATACAGAGTCAACTGAAGAATCTACAAGAAGTAGAAGACGTAAGAAAAAAAAGAAAGAAAACAAGGAAAATGAAACTACTGAAAGTAGTGAAGTAGAGGAAACAACAGAAAGTGAAGATAAAGAAAAGGAAGTTTCCTCAGATTTTGACTTTATTGATGTAACTACAGATTATGACGTTCTAAATCCTGAGATTGAATTTTCCTATCAAAATAATTATGATAAGTTAATTTTAAACACTGATAAATACCCTAAGCTTTCAAAAATAGTTGACAGTTTTAACGATGAGTCAAAAGAATTTATATTATCTAAGGTTGAAGAAAATGGATATAGTTATGCATCTAATAGTTATGATATTACTCGTGCAGATAATCATATATTTAGTATTATGCTTAATAAATACCATTATAATTCAAGTACTGAAAGTACTGAATATGAGTTAAAAGCTATTACCTATAATTCATTAACAACTAAAGAAATAGCTTTAAGTGATATTCTTAAGGATACTTCCTACCCTGAGTATATTTTTAATGATAGTTATTTATCTCCAATTACTTCAGAAGTTGAGGCAGTCAAAACAAAGTTAAAGAGCTTTTTTGAAAATATAAAAGATTATAACTATGGCTCATTTCAAACAGATAATCAAATAGGTTGGTCGCTTGGATACAATGGTATTGTGATTCATCTTTATGCTAAAAATACTGCCGGCAATAATCAAAAATTCTCCTTTGAACTTCCTTATTCAAAGTATCCTCAGCTTTATAATGAGAAATATTTTAAATTGCCTAAAAATTATGCATTCAAAGCAGATTCGTCAGGGGTAGTACATATTGATATTGATAATGATAAACATACAGATGATGTGTCAGTAATAGGAAAAAAAGGAGATACAGAAGAAACTATAGATAGTATCACTTCTTTTGCAATAAATATAAATGGTACAGAAACAGAGATTTCTTCTTTTAATAATGACAGCGTTATAGGTGCTTATAATATACAAAATCCTACTGTTTATGTAGTTGATGATAAGAAGTTTTTATTATTTGAAACCTATTATGACAACGACTATACTGCACTTAATGTAATAGATTTAGAGTATCCGACTAGTTATTTCCGTTCATATATAGATGAAGGAATAAGTTTCTCAGAGCTTACAAACTTTAATCCTAAAAAACTTAAGCTTGGAAAAATAATTCAGACTGTAAGCACCTTAAATGCAGTAGCTGAATATGAAATTTATCATGACGGAAGTCTTAAAATACTTGATAATTATTATACTGTAAGTACAGATTTTGTACTTACTACAAAGGTAGAGTTACCTGTTGAAGTAATAAGTGAAGATAGAAAAAATATTTTAGAAAATAAAAACTTAAGCACAGGTTCTGTTTTAAAACCTATCGGTACAGATTGCGAAAACTATACTGATTTTAGAGATAATGACGGAAATATAGTTAGAATATATATGCAAAAAGACGCAGAATATGATGGCTATAAAATAAATGGAATGCAAATGGAAGATGTTTTTGACGGAGTTGTATTTGCAGGATAGGTAAACTTAGGGGGTTGCAAACTTGATATTTTGCAACTCCCATTTTCTACTAAATCCTATGCATTTTATCAAATATTTCTTCTTTTTGGGCTAGGATTTTTACTCCAAGTTCATCTCCAACATTTGTTAAATCATCTTGTATCTTCTCAAATAAAACCTTTGAATTATCAATATCTACAATCATCATCATGTTGAAAAAGCCGTCAACAATGGATTGTGTGATATTTAAAATATTTATTTCATTTTTTGCCAGATAAGTACATACACTTGCTATAATTCCTGTTCTATCTTTTCCAACTACTGTAACAATTACTCTTTTCATATCTTCCCTTTCACAAATTATTATTTCTATATAAATATCAACCTTGAGGGCATATCTCTTTTTGCAATCTCAATAGGAAAATCTGTTCCCTTATATCTACATTCATCAATATCTATCTCATATTTGACTGTTTCAAATGCAAGTTCAGGATAATTATTTTCCTTACTTAAATGCCCCAAAAAAATATGCTTAATATTATCATGTAAAATTTTTGAAATTAACTTTCCTGCATTTTCATTTGAAAGATGCCCTCTATCTCCCAGTATTCTCCTTTTAAGAGCATACGGATAATTACCACATTCCAAGAGTTTTATATCATGATTTGCTTCAACTATTGCAACCTCAACTCCCCTTAAATTTTTGACTATATCATCTGAAAAATAACCCATATCAGTAGCTACTGCAACTGATTTATCCTTACAATTTACCCTAAATGCCACAGGTTCTAGGGCATCATGTGGTATTTGAAAGGGTTTAATGTTTAAATCTCCTATATAAAATTCTTCTTGTGCTTTTATAGTATTAAAATTATTAAAATCAGATATTATTTTAGTATTCTTTATAAACTCAATAGTTTTTGCAGTGGCATAAATAGGGGTATTATACTTTTTTAAAAATGTTTTCAGCCCTGATATATGGTCAGAGTGTTCATGTGTAATTAAAACTGCTGTTATTTCTTCAGGTTTTATATCAAATGAATGTAGACCTGTAACTATTCTTTTACTACTTACCCCTGCGTCTATAAGTATATGTGTTTTATCAGAGCCTATGTAAGTAGAGTTTCCACTACTTCCACTTGCAATGCCTGCAAATCTCATATTATTTTCCCTCCAAGTCTACTACAAGCCTTATTATTTCTTTTTTTAAAGCTTTTTCATCACTATTATTATCAATTATTTTAGTAGCAAATTCAGAGTATTCTAAATCTGTCGGCTGCTTTGAAAAAATCTCATTCACCCTTTCAAGGCTATAACCTCTACTTTGTATAAGTCTTTTTTCCCTTATTTTTTTCTCTGACTTGATAAACCATATATCATCAAAAAATTCTCTACTAATCTTATAATCAACATTTTTTTTCTCAGGTAAAAGTGCAGCCTCAACTGCTATAATTTCATAGTTGTTTCTATGTTCTTCTACCTCTTTTTCTATAATTTTCCAAACTAGGGGATGAATAAAGTTATTTACTTTTTCAAGTAATTCTTTGTCCTTATAAAGTATATCAGCTAGTTTTTTCCTGTCTAAAGTTTTACCTGAATTTAAAACATTTTCACCTAATAGTTCTAAGATAAAATTATAGCCTGCATTTTCTTTCTCATAAAGTTTATGTGCAATTTTATCTGCCTCTAAAATATATGAATTAAAATTCTTACTAAGAATGTTAAGTATTACACTTTTGCCACTTCCTGCACCACCAAAAATTCCAATTTTTTTCATATTCACCTACTTAGTTTCAAGCCAAGTATTACCTATATGTGCCTCTACTTCGAGAGGAACTGCTAGGCTTACAACATTTTTCATAGTATCTTCTACAATCTGCTTGACTTCATCTGCTAATTCTTTTTTTACTTCTATCAAAAGTTCATCATGCACCTGTAACACAATTCTAGCGTCATCTGAAAACTTTTTTAAGGCAATGTCTACATTAATCATTGCAAGTTTCATTATGTCGGCAGCAGTTCCTTGAATAGGGGAATTCATAGCAATTCTATCACCAAAAGCTCTCAAATTAAAGTTTGAACTTTTAATCTCAGGAATTGGTCTTATACGCCCATAAAGTGTTTTGACATAGTCTTTTTCCTTTGCTAGTTTTACATTATCATCTAAAAATTTTTTAACATCTTTGTATGTATTAAAATAGTTATTAATATAGTCAAGTGCCTCTTTTCTTGGAATGCTTAAGTCCTCAGATAAACCATGTGCTGATATTCCATAAATCACTCCAAAATTTACTGCTTTTGCATTTCTTCTAAGTTCAGGAGTTACCTCATTAATATCTACATGAAAAACATTTGCTGCTGTTGTAGCATGCACATCTACACTTGATTTATAGCTGTCAATTAATTTTTCATCACCTGACATAGAGGCTAAAATTCTAAGTTCGATTTGAGAATAGTCTGCGTCTACAAATACATATCCCTCTTTAGGCACAAAAATATCTCTAATTCTACTACCCATTTCAGTCCTTATAGGGATATTTTGCAAATTTGGCTCAGTAGACGAAATTCTACCTGTGGCAGTAACTGTCTGATTAAAAATGCCATGTATTCTTCCGTCCTCCAAAATATAGTCTGCAAGCCCCTCTGCATAAGTAGAATTTAGCTTACTTAAATGTCTATATTCTAAAACTTTTTTTACTACCGGATACTTGGGTGCAAGCTTTTCAAGTACCTTTGCATCAGTAGAATAACCACTCTTAGTCTTTTTAGCTGCCGGAAGTTTTAAATCTTCAAAAAGCACCTCTCCTAATTGCTTTGGAGAATTTACATTGAACTCTTTTCCTGTATCCAAGTAAATTTCCTTTTCAACCAATTCAATCTTAGCCTTTAAAACTTCTGAATAATCTTTTAGTCTTTTGGCGTCAATGCCTATTCCTACCATTTCCATTTTAGCAAGTGAATATACAAGTGGCATTTCAATATTTTCAAATAACTCATACATTCCCTCTTGTCTAAGTTTTTCCTCTAAAATCTCTCCTGTAAGAAATGCTACCTTAGCTTTGTATGCTAAAAGCTTTAAAACATTTTCATCTTTTTTCTCTACTGAACTTAGTATGTCCTTTTTTTCTACAAGTTCAGCTTTTGAGGGAATGTTTACTGCCAAATAATCTCTTGCAATGTCCTCTGCGTCATAACTATCTTTTAATGGATTTAAGAGGTAGGCTGCAATTTTTAAATCACTTATATATTTTCCCTCAAGACTGTAATCTATAAGTTTTAATGTGTTTTTTAATTCAAATGTATAAACCTTTTTTGCTTTCTTAAATATTTCAATTACAAATTTTCTTAGTTCTTCGCCTGAAAAAATATCATTTACCCTTATAATTTTCACATCTTCATCAATACATATTGATATGCCTGCAATTACAGCTATTCCTCTATCTTCAAAAGGAGTTTTTTCAATTCCTGTTAAGATTCCTAATCCAAGTTTATCTGCATTTTCAATGTCTTTTATACAAGCTAAAACCTCTTTTTTATTCTCAAGTAAGACTTCATTTATCTCTAAGCTATCTCCACTCTTAACATCTTCAAATCTTTTATATAATGTTTTAAACTCAAGTTTTTTTATAAGCTCAAAACTTTCTAAATTATAAAGATTTGAAAGTTTCATGTTTTCTAAGTCAACATTTAAATCTACATCTGTTTTAATTGTAGCAAGCCATTTTGAGGTCTTTGCCAAATCAAAATGTTCTTTTAAGTTTTCTCTCGCTCTTTTTGGTGTTATATCTTCAACATTTTCATAAGCATTTTCAATATTTTTATATTTTACAATAATAGCTGTTGCCGTCTTTTCGCCTATTGAGGGAACTCCGGGGATATTGTCTGAGGCATCTCCCATAAGTGCTTTTACATCTATAAATTCACTTGGAGTTACTTGATATTCTTCTAACACATCTTTTGGAAAATAGTCTTTTGTAACAGTCTGCCCCTTTAAAGTTTTAGGTATCTTGATTTTTATATGTTCATCTGCTAATTGCAATAAATCCCTATCCCCTGATAATATAGTAACTTCCAATTCATTTGAAAAATGCTTTGCTATTGTACCAAGAATGTCATCAGCCTCATAACCTGACTTACTTAAAATTGTGATATTCATAGAAGTAAGAACTTCCTTAATTAATGGAACTTGCTCTACAAGCTCGCTTGGCATAGGCTTTCTTGTACCCTTATATTCCAAATAACCCTCATGTCTAAATGTAGGTTCTGCAAGGTCAAATGCTACTGCCAAAAACTCTGCTTTTTCTTCTTCTAAAACTTTAAACATTATATTTAAAAAACCATATACTGCATTGGTATGAAGCCCTGAGGAATTATTAAGCGTAGGAATTGCATAAAATGCCCTACTTAGTATACTATGTCCGTCTATTAAAAGTAATTTTTTCATTTTATTAATCTCCATTTATGTAAGCCAAAGCCTGATTTGTAAACATACTGCAAGAATAACACTTAAAGTAACTAATGTATTTAAAACATATTTAAACACTCTCCAAATAAATCTAAGATGTATTCTTTGGTATGAATCCCTTATAAATTCTTTCATTTCTTCTCTTATATCCGTATTGTCATAAGTAGAGTCTTGATTTTCAAGACCGACTAATATAAAGTAATAAATTTCAAATTCTTCTCTACATTCTTTGCAGTCCTTGATATGTTCAAGAAATTCCTCTATATCATCAAGCCCAAGTTTACCTTTTATAAAAGATGTTATACACTCCCTAGCTTTTATACAATCCATAGTAATTCCTTTCTATCTAACTAAAATCTTACAAGCCTTACGATTGTATTACGATATTTGTTCACAATACTTTCACTATTTAGAAGTCAATATACAATTTAGTATATAGACCCCTTATTATAGGTAAATCTTTTTATTAATATTTTAGTATAAAAGTTTTGTCAATATTAAAAATTTAGTTAAAATGTAGTTATTATAACTTCTCTTTTGTATATTTTGACAAATTATAAATTTAAGGCTAAACCACTGTATAGTATAGCATAGAATTTGCTTAATTTGAATATATATGATATACTATGTGCGAAGTTTAATATAATTTATAAAACTAAATTTAGAACAATCTAGTTTTTAACTTTAAATTATTTATAGGAGGAAATTTTATGCGTCACAACAAGAAAAGGGTCGCTTTGTTTGTTGCAGCACTGACTATGTCATTAACTGCCCTTACACCAATGTACTCTTATGCAGATGAAAATGTTACCTTTGGTGTAGTTAATGTAAGCACAGTTAAGCATGACAATGGCTCACCATTTTCCGTTACTAATGTAGTATCCCCCTCTAATTTAGACCTTGATGCAGTTGTGCAAAGTGCAGGTCTTGATGCACTTGGGGAGGGAAACACCCCACCTGATGCAATTTTAGGCATGACCCCACTTCTACACTATCAAATAAGAAATGGTGCAGGTACTATTATCGGAGCTACCTCATCTAACTTAAATACTTATTTATATAATAAAAGTGGTTTTTCACAAATACATGTTGATCATTCAGGCATTGGTAGATACTATTTAAGAGTTTATACTAAGGGAAAAGGTTGGTTACCTTGGCAAACTTCAAAAGAGGCAACACCTAATTCTGATGATAATGATAAAATTCAAGCACTTCAATTAAGAATTAAGGGATATGCAGCAGATTTAGATGATATATATTATAAGGTAGTTTTAAATGACGGAACTGTTCTCGATTGGGCAAGAAACGGAGAAACCACAGGTACAATCGGAACTGATAAGTATATTGTGGCTATAAAGATTGCTTTATGGCATAGAACAAACCCATTTACACAGTCTACTGCTACACTTATGGAATCTTCTAATTATGAAGGTGTATACCTTGATAAAGAGGGCAAAGTACAGTATAGCAAAGCTGACGGTTCACCTTATACCGGCTGGGCATTTTACAATAATGAACAATACTACTTTAGTGAGGGTAGCAGAGCTGTCGGTTGGCAATATATAAATGGACAAAAATTCTATTTTGATGAAAGTGGAAAGCTTATCACAGACCTAGAACCTATTATGGGACTTCAGGGAAGTTATAGAATAAAATATAATAAGGCTACTAAGACACTTACAGTTTTAGCTCAAGACGGAAATAATGGTTTCATCATTCCATTTAAAACCTTTATGACTACAAATGGACCTGACACTCCACTTGGAAACTTTAATATATATGCTAAGTATAGGTGGAAATTTATGCATGATACCATTTACTGTCAGTTCTTATCAAGATTTAAGGGAAGTTTCTTATTCCACTCTCTTATTTACTATGATAAGGCTACCTCAGATAACTTAGACCCTAACTCATACAATGGTATAGATGATGCAGTTTCAGGTGGTTGTGTAAGACTTCGTGCCTCTGATGCAGGTTGGTTGTTTACTCATTGTGGTAATGGTACACCTGTTGAGATTTATGAAGATATGTGGGATAAAGGTCCTATTGAAAGACCTGCTATTGAAAAAGTAATTCCTACAACTCAACATTATGACCCTACTGACCCTGTAAAGGCTGCTCAACATGCCGTAGATCAGGCAGCAAGAGATGCAGCAGACGCACCTAGACAAGAGGCTATAAGGGCAGCTCAGGCAGCAGATAATGCACTTAGAGCATCTCAAAGAGGAGTTACTTCTTCAGAGGCTACTTCTTCTACTGCTGAAAGTAAGGAAAAACCGTCAGAACCTATTTCAACTTCTGAGCCAAATACTACTGACACCTCAAGTCAGACAACTGCTCCTGAGTCAAAGAGTACTGATACTTCAAGCCAAACTTCTACTGAGTCAAAGAGTGAAAGTATAGGTTCACAAGCTCCAAGTTCAAGTTCAAGCTCAAATGATGAACAAACTTCTGCACCTGCTCAAACCTCTGCACCACAATAAGTAGAGGGCTAATATATATGTTTAATAGGGGGTTTGCCTCGCCGACGGCGAGGCAAACC